>DBDQ01000122.1:0-50850 GCA_002293665.1 Alistipes sp. UBA928
ACCCCCATCTCGCGCGCGGCACGGATGAAGTCCCACACTATGAGAAAGTAGCCCGGAAAGCCCATCCACTCGATGGTTTTGAGCTCGTACTCGAGCCTTTCCACGACCTTCTCCGACAGCTCCTCACCGTAGCGTTCGCGCGCACCCGCGTAGGCAAGGTGGCGCAGGTAGTCGAACTGCCTGGCGACGGTCTCTTTGGCCGGATCGTCGAACTCCGCCGGAATAGGAAAGTCGGGCAGCAGGGGCGGATGCTCCAGTGAGTACGCCTCCACCTTGTCGGCGATCTCGAGCGTCGTGGCCAGCGCCTCGAGGTGGTCGGGGAAGAGGGCCGCCATCTCACCGGGACTCTTCAACCACTCCTGGAACGTGTATCTCATCCTGTTCGGGTCGTCGAGGTCTTTGCCTGTATTGAGGCAAATCAGGTGGTCGTGGGCTTCGGCGTCGTCGGCGTCGACGAAGTGGACGTCGTTCGAAACGATATACTTCACACCCATCTTCCGGCCCAACTCGACGAGGGCGGCGTTCACCTTCTTCTGTCCTTCCCACACTTCATGGCTGCGTGCGTCGGTAGCGATCGTGGCGGGATGGAGCTGCATCTCCAGATAGTAATCCTCTCCGAACATCTTTACGAACTCGGCGATCGTCTCCTCGGCACCTTTCAGGTCGTTTCGCATGATCGCCTGCTGAACCTCGCCTCCGAGACACGCCGAGCAGCAGATCAGGCCCTCGCCGTGCTCCCGCAGCAGTGTTTTGTCGATACGCGGTTTATAGTAAAAACCCTCCGTCCACGAGTAGCTCACAATCTTGCAGAGATTTTGATAGCCTTTGAGGTTTTTCGCGAGCAGGACGAGGTGGTCTCCCGCCTTTTCGTCCTTGTCGGCGATAAAGCGGTCGCGCACCACATACACTTCACAGCCGAGGATCGGTTTCACCCCCTCGCGCGTGGCGACGTCGTGAAACTCTTTCACCCCGTACATGTTGCCGTGATCGGTTATGGCAACGGCGGGCATGCCCATCTCCTTTGTTCTGGCGACGAGCTTTCTAATATCCGACGCCCCGTCGAGGATCGAATACTGGGTGTGGACGTGAAGGTGTACGAATTGCGACATAGATGCAAAAGTAGCGATTTTTTACGTATTTTTACACCTTCTATGCACTATGCCGACATAATTTTGCCCCAGGCCGGGCCGCCGTTCCTCACCTATCGTGTCGAGGGAGAGTCGGCCGGCACTCTTGCGCCGGGGTGCGCGGTAGCCGTGCCGTTAGGGGCGCGAAAGATCGTGGGAGGCATCGTGCGCCGTGTGTACGACACTCCTCCGGGGTTTCGCACCCGGCCCGTGGGACGGCTGCTTTTTTCCGAGCCGATAGTGTCGCCGGCGCAGATGCGGCTGTGGGAGTGGATGGCCGAATATTACATGTGTTCACCGGGCGAGGTGATGCGCGCAGCGATACCGGCAATGTTGAAACCCGCCGGATTCTCGGATGAGGAGTTTTCGGCGGATGAGTTCCGGGCGCGACGCGTGAGGTACGTGGCGCTCGCGCCGTCGTTGGCAGACGAAGAAGCTTTCAACGGGGAGTGCGAGAAGTTGCGACGGCGTGCACCCAAACAATACCACGCTTTGGTGGAGCTTGCGGGTCTCGGCGGTGGGCCCATGCCGCGTTCGGAGTTGAAAGCCGACGGGGCGGCACTTGCCGCGCTTTCGAAAAAGGGGCTGGTGGTTGTCTCCGAAGAAAACCACTCCGGCCCTTCGGGGCATCCTTCCTCCGGAGGGGAACCCGTGCTGCCCACCCTCTCCGCGGCACAGCAAACCGCGTTTGACGAGTTGCGCACCGCACTGCAAGATCATAACGCCGCGCTACTGTTCGGCGTACCCTCGAGCGGCAAGAGCGAGATATACTTCCACGCCATAGCCGGAACGCTCGCCCGCGGACGCGACGTGCTGCTGATGCTGCCCGAGATTGCCCTCACCACGCAGTTCGTGCAGCGCGTAAGGCGCGTGTTCGGCCCCGACGTCGTGGTTTACCACTCCGCCCTGAGCGACAGGCAACGCGCCGAGACTTACATCCGCCTTGCCCGATCCCAGGGTGGCACACTTGTGGTGGGGGTACGCTCGGCCATATTTCTGCCCCTGCCACGCCCCGGACTCGTGATCGTCGACGAAGAGCAGGATCCGGGTTACAAACAGAATGACCCGGCACCGCGATACAACGCGCGCGACGCCGCAATAGTACTGACTCAGGAGAGCGGAGCGAAGGTTATTCTGGCCAGCGCCACACCCTCGCTCGAGACGTGGGCCAACTGCGCTAACGGCCGCTACGGTCTTGTCGAACTGACCGAACGGTGGGGCGGCACCGAGCCACCCGAAGTAATGATCTCCGACACTCTGCGCGCTGCCAAACGGGGTGAGCGGCGTTCGCACTTCAACAAAGAGCTGCTCGACCATGTGGCCGGAGCGCTCGACCGTGGCGAACAGGTAATACTGTTCCAGAACAGGCGCGGGATAGCTCCCTTCATCGAGTGTGCCGACTGCGGGCATGTACCGCGCTGCGGCCACTGCGCGATTCCCCTCAGCGTCCACCGCTCATCGCTGCGGTGCCACTACTGCGGCGCGTCCACACCGCTGCCGTCGCTCTGCCCGGCGTGCGGTGGCATGAACCTCACCACGAAAGGTTTCGGGACGGAGAAGATCGAAGAGGAGCTTGCCCGGCTCTTTCCCTCGGCGCGCATTGCCCGGCTCGACCGCGACAGCGCCTCGTCTGAAAGGGCTTTCCGGCGCATCATTGGTGATTTCGAGGCAGGAACGACCGACATTTTGGCAGGTACGCAGATGGTGACCAAAGGACTCGACTTCGCAGGGGTGTCGCTCGTGGGGGTGCTTAATGCCGACAACCTTTTGAACCATCCCGATTTCCGCGCTTCGGAGCGAGCATACTCCCTGTTGGCGCAGGTGGCGGGAAGGGCCGGAAGGCGCGATACGCGCGGAGTGGTGGTGATCCAGACTGTGTCGCCCGGCAGCCGGCTTATTTTACAGGCCGCCGCCGGAGATTACCGCGCGATGGCCGCCGAAATTCTTGCCGAACGCGCGACGTATGGCTATCCGCCCTACTCAAGGCTTGTGGAGGTTATGCTCAGGCACGCCGACCGCGAGGTTCTCGGAGCCGCCGCCGCACGCCTTGCCGAGATGTTACGTCCCGCCTTCGGTGACAGCCTGCTCGGCCCCCAGCCTCCCGTGGTAGAAAAAATAAAGGGCGAATACGCCCTTATTTTCCTGTTGAAAGTATCGCGTGGAACCTCCCGCAACGGCACAGGTCCGATGCCCATGTCGGCCGTGCGCGAAACACTCCGTGCTGCCTCGGCCACACTGCTTGCCGAGTCCGCCTTTCGCCGGGTAGCGCTCACGTTCGATGTCGATCCCCAGTGATGAAGATGCCCCTGCTTCGAGGATGGCCACTACTTCTTCTCTATCGTGAGGTTCAGAGAGTTGTCGGAACTTGCACCTTCACCGACCCCGGCGGTCACACGGATTGCCTGATGGATGATCCGTTTCCCTTTGTTCGAGGTGGAGTAGAGATCGAATTCGATCTCGCTGGTCAGATTGCCGTCGCCGCCCCAGTTGATGGTGAGTTTCTCTCCGCGATATTCCTTAACCCCGAGGCTTGTGTCCGACACGATGCCGAACTGGCCGAAAGCCATGTTGTCAGGATCGTTGACACTCCAACTTGTCCTTAACCTCAAACCACCGAACACCGGCGGAACGTACCCGTTGTCATCGGCCCTCGTGACACCTTGCAGAGGATATGTTTGCCCCTTGTAGTCGATCGTGATCCCGTCGTGCAGGATATTGAATCCATTATCGGGACTGAGGAGATTACGCTCATCACCGTCCTGGACGAAAAAAACCAGATTAGTGTTGAAAAACCACGGTTGCTCCGGTTTATCACCGCAGCCAGCCAGCAACAGCAGGGTAACTGCCGGTAAAAGATAAAACAATACTTTTTTCATATTCCGTTCGAGTCAGTTATCGGTTTGAGGGTGCAATATAGTGTTTTTTTATTTGCCAACATTACCTCCGTCGGTTTTTACGCACCGCCGCGGTGCGGCGACTTGCGGGCCTCCGTCGGTGACTTTTAAGAATAACTTTTGTTATTCTTAAAAGTTCATAACACTGTTTTGGCGATTGATACTCTCAAGGTGGATAGCTTCGAGGACATCGTTGAGGAAGTCGCGGCCAAGACCCAACTCGTCGGCCTGCGAAAGTATCCGATCCTTGATGGTTCCCCAGCGGCTCGACTGAAGGATCGCCACGTCGTTGGCTTTCTTCACCCGCCCTATCTCTTCGCTGATCTTCATGCGGCGCCCCAGCAGCGAGAACAGTTCGGCATCGATCTGGTCGATCTGGTCGCGGAAAAGGTCAAGCGCCTTCACGAATTCGGGGTCGTCGGCCGCCTCCCTGCGCCAGTTCACACTGCGCACCAAGCGCTCCAACTCGCCAGGTATCAACTGTTGCTTCGCGTCGCTCAAAGCCTGCGACGGACACACGTGGCTCTCGATGATGAGACCGTCGTAGCGCAGATCGGCCGCCGCCTGCGACAGTTCGAAAAGATACTCGGTCGTGCCAGCCATGTGCGACGGGTCGCAGATCATCATCATCTCAGGAAACCTGCTGCGCATCTCGAATGCCAGCGGCCACATAGGCGCGTTGCGGTACCTCTGCTGCCCGAAGTAGGAAAAGCCCCTGTGGATAAGTCCTATGTCGTCCATAGGGATACCCACGGCCGAGAAACGTTTCACAGCCCCGGCCCAAAGGTCGATGTCGGGATTCATAGGATTCTTGATGAGCACCGGTACTCCGCTGCCCTTAAGTGCGTCGGCCACCTCCTGAACCGCGAAAGGGCTCACCGTGGTGCGGGCACCGATCCAGACCATATCGACCTCGAACTCCAGTGCACTCTCCACGTGCTTCGCCGTGGCGACCTCGACACCGACCGGAAGACCCGTCAGCCTCTTGGCCTCGGCCATCCAAGCCAGCCCCTTGAGGCCGACTCCTTCGAACGAGCCGGGCGAGGTACGCGGTTTCCACACTCCGGCGCGGAGCATGTCGACCACCCCCGTCTCCGCAAGTCTCACGCAGGTTTCGAGCGTCTGCTCACGGGTTTCCGCACTGCACGGCCCCGATATTATGAGAGGGCGCTTGGCCCCAAGTTTAAATTTTGTCATATTCTATATTTTTGCGTAGCTAAACTCGCTGCCGCCGTTGCGGCTTATTGCAATATTCTCTTTATCGTATTGGCCTTTTGCATCGCTGCACGGAGACCTTCGCGGTCGTCCTTTTCGAGCATTCGGCGCAGTATCTGTAATTGGTGGATGTGTTCTCTGAGAACGTCGAGGACGTTGTATTTGTTGCCGGTGAAGATAGGCAGCCACGTTTCGGGCGAACTCTTGGCCAAACGCACGGTGCTTTCGAAACCGCCGCCAGCCAGATCGAAGATATGTTCCTCTTCGCGCTCCTTCTCGAGCACGGTCAGCGCCAGCGCGAAGGAGGTGATGTGGGATATGTGCGACACGTAGGCCGTATGCAGATCCTGTTCGGCGGCCGACATGTAGATAACGGGCGAGCCTATGGTTTTACAAATATTCTCGACCGTGGCAAGGGCGTCGGCGTCACACAGTTCGCGGTCGCAGATCACGGTCGTCCGGCCCGTGAAGGCGCCATGCTGTGCCGCGGTAGGGCCGCTGAATTCGGTGCCCCACATAGGATGGGTAGCCACGAACCGACCCCGTGCGGGATGTTGCTCGATCACCTCGCACAACTCCTCCTTTATGGAGCCCATGTCCATGACCGTCTGGCCGGGCCGCACTTTATTGAGTATGCGCGTCGCCAGAACAGGTGTGACGTCGACGGGGGTGGCGAGGACGATCAGATCGCCCCCGGCCACAGCCTCGTCGTGAGTCACTATACGGTCTGCAAGGCCCAGTTCGAGCGCCTTACGAGCGTTCTCCGCCGACACGTCGACGCCAATGACCTCGTCCACCAGCCCGTGATCCTTCAGAGTCAGCGCGAACGAGCCCCCTATGAGTCCCAGACCGAAAATCGCCGCCGTCATATCTTTGCGGCCTGCACCTTGGCGTTGGCTTTGGCGAGCAGTTCGGCGGGAACGCACAGCGAGATGCGGATGCAGCGCGTGCCCTCCTTGCCAAACACTCCGCCTGGAGTGACGAACACGTCGGCCTTGTCGAGCACCATGTCGGAGAACTCGAAACAGTCGCCCTTCCACGACTCGGGAAGATCGGCCCAAATGAAGAGACCCGCCTGACCCTCGCGGTATTTACATCCCAGCGTGTCGAGCAGTTTGAAGCCCTCCTTCTCGCGGGCGTAGTATATCGCGTTGAGTTCGGAGAACCACTCGTGGCCCAAAGAGAGTGCCGCAGCGCCCGCAGCCTGGATCGGGTAGAACATCCCCGAGTCCATGTTGCTCTTGAAACGCAGCACGTCGCTGATCCAGTCGGCGCGGCCCGCGAGCGAACCTACACGCCATCCGGCCATGCTGTGGCCCTTCGACAGCGAATTGAGTTCCATAGCCACGTTCTTAGCCCCCTCGATCGACAGTATGCTCAGGCGCAAATCGTTGCGGATGAAGCTGTAAGGATTGTCGTGCAGCAGCAGGATATTGTGCTTCGACGCGAAAGCAACCAGTTTCTCGAACAGTTCGACGGTCGGCACAGTGCCGGTCGGCATGTTCGGATAGTTGCAGATCATCAGTTTGACCTTCGACAAGTCCATCTTTTCCAACGCGTCGAAGTCGGGGTAGTAGCCGTTCTCTTTCTTCAGGGCGTAGGGCACCGGAGTTGCGCCTGCCAGAGTCACGCCGCCGTTGTAGGTCGGATAACCCGGATCGGGAATCAAAGCCTCGTCGCCCTCGGAGAGGAAAGTCATGCAGACGTGTACGATACCCTCCTTTGAGCCCAACAGGGGCAGTATCTCGTTCTTGGGATTGAGCTCCACGCCGTACCACTTCTTGTACCAGTCGGCAAAAGCGCCGCGCAGCAGGTCGCTGCCGTGGTAGGGCTGGTAGCCGTGAACGTCGGGCCTGAGTGCGGCGGTGTACAAAGCCTCGACGACACTCGCGGGCGGAGGAAGGTCGGGGCTGCCGATCCCCAGTGCAACGATGTCACGGCCCGAGGCGCGCAGTTCGGCGATCTGTTTGTTCTTGGCGGAGAAATAGTACTCCTTGATGGTGTCGAGCCTGCCGGCGCAGGAGATTTCTACTTTTTTCATGGCTTTTGTATGTTGTTTTTAGTGTTTAAGTGCGCTGGGATAGACACCGTAGACGTGAACCTCCTCGGTGGCGCGGATGAGGCGTTCGAGATTTTCGGAGTATACGGCGAGCGAAGGAAATTCAAGGTCGATGTGGAACATGTAGTGCCAGGGTTCGGCGGGGATGGGGTGCGACTGGAGGCGGCTCATGTTGACACCGTCCAAAACCTCGAGCGCCCTCACGAGCGAACCCTGCCGATGATCGGTCTTGAAATAGAGACTCGCCTTATTGGCGCCGGGGGCTATCAGCAAATCCTGAACTTTGATTATCACGAACCGGGTGTAGTTGTTTTTTATGGTGTTGATGTCGGGCGCGAGGATATTGAGGCCGTAGAGTTCGGCAGCACGCACGGAGGCTATGGCGGCGGTGGTTCGCGAACCGCTTTCGGCCACGCGGCGTGCGCTCAGGGCGGTGTCTTCGCTCTCGATGAGGCGCCATGCGGGGTGAGTGTCGAGGAAGTTGTGGCACTGCTGGAGGGCCATCGGGTGGCTTTCGACCTCGGTTATGTCGTCGAGCGTGACTCCGGGCAGCGCCATGAGGTTCTGCACGACATGGAGGTAGACCTCGCCGGCGACCTGCACCCCGGCCTCCTGCAACAGGCCGTAGTTGGCGATTATGGTTCCGGCGATGGAGTTCTCTACGGCCATGATGCCGAAAGTTGCATCGCCGCTTTTCGTGTGGCGTGTCACTTCACGGAATGTGGCGCAGGGGATCAGTTCGATCCCTTTACCGAAGTATTGTTCGGCAACTATTTGGTGGAAGCTGCCCTCGTATCCCTGTATCGCTATTTTCATTTTCGATTACCCATTAAATAAAAATGCCCAACCTCTTTCGCGGCCGGGGCATCTTTGGTTTCACACACCTCTTTGTTTACAATCCACAAAGCACCCGACCGCTCCGGCAGTATTTAAAATAATAGTCCTTAAAAAACGGCGAAAATCTCATTGCTTACGGGTTGTTTTACACGGCAAATATAAACAATTTGTAGACGCGACGCACGACATGGAGAGATTTTTAACAAAATTCATTAATTTTGACTCATAGTAAACTAATAGTTACGATGAAAAAGGAGTACATTCCCTTTGTGGAGAGATTAATAGAATTGGCTGTGGCCGAAGACATTGGCGACGGCGACCACACCTCGCTGGCGTCGATTCCGGCCGACGCCGCGGGACGCATGAGGCTGCTCGTGAAGGAGCGCGGGGTGATCGCGGGAGTCGAAGTGGCGGAGATGGTTTTCAGGCGGCTCGATCCCGGTGTGCAGATGGAGGT
This sequence comes from Alistipes sp. UBA928, assembly GCA_002293665.1. Taxonomy (GTDB): domain Bacteria; phylum Bacteroidota; class Bacteroidia; order Bacteroidales; family Rikenellaceae; genus UBA940. The sequence continues at coordinate 8,590 of DBDQ01000122.1, forward strand.
GCTGATCCCCGACGGGGCTTCGGTCTCACCGGGCGATACGGTGTTTTACGTCTCGGGGCGAGTGCGAACTCTGCTCCAGAGCGAGCGCATAATCCTCAACATTATGCAGCGTATGACGGGCGTGGCGACCGAAACGGCACGTTATGTGGCGCGCGTCGCGGGTACCGACTGCCGCATTCTCGACACACGCAAAACGACACCCGGAAACCGCGTCCTCGACAAGATGGCGGTGAAGATCGGCGGCGGCGAGAACCACCGTATCGGGTTGTTCGACATGATCCTGCTAAAGGACAACCACATCGACTTTGCGGGAGGCATCATCCCCGCCATTAGGGGCGTGCACCGCTACATGGAGGAGCGGGGAATGTCGCTGCCCGTCGAGGTGGAGGTGCGCTCGCTCGACGACATAGACCTCGTATTCAAAGCCGGGGGGCGGGTAGATCGCATTATGTTGGACAACTTCGACCTCGAAATGACACGCCTCGCCGTCGCGAAGATCGACGGATACGCGTCGCAGGGGCGAAAAGTCGAGATAGAGTCGTCGGGCGGGATCCGCTACGAGAACCTGCGTGACTACGCCGAGTGCGGTGTCGACTTCATATCCGTAGGCGCCCTCACCCATCAGATAAAGAGTGTCGATTTGAGTTTGAAGGCAGTCGAATGAAGAAGGTTTTTTTGATCGCCGCGTTGCTGGTGGCGATGGCGCCGGCTGTGGCGCAGGTATTGGTACCGATAGACATAACCCCACTCTATCGCAGGTCGTTCACGGCGCGGTATGAGTTGATCGGCGGGGAGCCGGTACGCGAGGCGGCGCTGTCGCCCGACGGGAGCCGCGTGGGGTTTGTGCGCGACAACGATCTGTTCGTGAAAGACCTGGCCACGGGCGCCGAGATGCGTATAACGCACGACGGCGAACGGAACAAAATAATCAACGGCGCCACCGACTGGGTCTACGAAGAGGAGTACTCTTTCACCCGCGCCTGGGAGTGGTCGCCCGACGGACAAAGCATCGCTTTTCTGAGGTTCGACGAGAGCCGCGTACCCGAATTCACGATGATGCGCTACAACGACGGGCTCTATCCCGAGCCCTACACCTTTAAATATCCCAAGGCGGGCGAGGCCAACTCCGCAGTGACGCTCTTCGTCTACGACCTCGGGCGCAGAACAACACAGCTGATCGAGACAGCTCCGGGCCCGGAAACGGATATATATATTCCGCGCATAGGCTGGACGCCCTCCGGGAAGTTGTTCTTCTACCGGGTCAACCGGTTGCAAAACCACTTCGAGGTGGTGCTTGGCGATGGCCGGGTGATATACGACGAGATGTCGACCACCTACGTCGAGCGGCCCGACGAGAAGACCGTCACCTTCCTGCCCGACGGCGACCGTTTCACCGTGCGCTCCGAGGCACCGACCGGATGGTGGGCCACATATCTTTACTGCATCGAGGAGGGATTCATTGGCGTCGAGCCTTCGCCCGACGACGAAAGCCCCGACAACGTCGAACGATTTTTGGAAAACCCGCCCGACGACGGACGCGAGTACTTCCATTTCACCCTCGCCGACAGCACGGTGCTGCATGGCTGGATGCTCACCCCCGAAAGCTTCGACCCCGCCGGATCACGGCGCTATCCCGTGCTGATGACGCAATACAGCGGCCCGGGATCGCGAAGTGTTTTCGTGCCGTCGATCGGTGTAGGCGACCGGGCGATCTACGAACCTCTGCTCCGGGCGGGCTACATCATCGCATGCGTCGACCCGCGCGGAACGGGCGGACGCGGCGAAGCGTTCAAAAAGGCAACTTACGGCAATCTGGGAGCGCTCGAAACCCGAGATCAGATCGCCGCGGCGCGCTGGCTCGGGGCGTTGCCCTACGTCGACGCCACACGAATAGGCATCTATGGTTGGAGCTACGGCGGGTTCATAGCTCTCAACTCGATCCTCAAGGGTGCCGACGTGTTCGCCGCCGCCGTGGCCGTGGCGCCAGTCACCTCATGGCGGTTCTACGACACGATCTACACCGAGATATACAACGGCCTGCCCACCGACAATCCGGCGGGTTACGACGACAACTCGCCCATTAACTACGCGGGATTGTTGCGCGGAAAGTTGTTGCTGGCGCACGGCACGGGCGATGACAACGTCCACGTCCAGAACAGTTACGAGATGGCGAAAGCACTCGTCGCGGCCGACAAAAAGTTCGACATGATGATCTACCCCGACGACAACCACTCGATGCGCCCCCACGGCTCCGACCATGTGCGGGAGAAGATCGTTGACTGGGTTATCGCGAATTTGTAGTATCTTTGCGGCCTAAATTATTGAGAATAATATGAGTTTAGTAGCGATAGTCGGTCGGCCCAATGTGGGTAAGAGTACGTTGTTCAACCGGTTGGTCGGGGGTCGTCAGGCGATAGTCGATGCGACGGCGGGGACGACGCGTGACCGCCATTACGGGAAGACCGACTGGAACGGGCGCGAGTTCTCGGTGATCGACACGGGTGGGTATTCCGTGGGGAGCGACGACGTTTTCGAAGAGGATATTCGGAAGCAGGTAATGCTGGCGATCGACGAGGCCGACGTCATTCTGTTCCTCGTGGAGGTGGGCACCGGCATCACCGATCTCGACGAAAAAGTGGCGGGGCAGTTGAGGCGCAGCGGCAAGAAGGTGCTGCTCGTTGTCAACAAGATCGACAACAACGACCAGATGTACGGCATACACGAGTTCCACGCTTTCGGGCTTGGCGAACCTTACGCCGTAAGTTCAATGTCGGGTAGCGGCACGGGCGATCTGCTCGACGCCGTGGTGGCGGCTCTGCCCGATCAGACAAAAGCCGACGAGCTCGACGATCTGCCGAGGATCACCATCGTGGGCCGGCCCAATGTGGGGAAATCGTCGCTGACGAATGCGCTGTTAGGCGAGGAGCGCCATATAGTCACTCCGGTGGCGGGCACCACGCGCGACTCGATATACACCCGATACAACAAATTCGGCATGGATTTCTATCTTGTCGACACGGCCGGGATGCGCAAGAAGGGAAAGACGATGGACGATCTGGAGTTCTACTCGGTGATGCGGTCAATCCGGGCAATAGAGGCGAGCGACGTGTGTGTGCTGATGCTCGACGCCGAGAGCGGGATCGAGGCTCAGGACATGAACATATTCCGCCTCATAGAACGCAACAAAAAAGGATGCGTGATCGTCGTCAACAAGTGGGACCTCGTGGAGAAGGATAACAACACGATGCGCGACTGGCGGGAGCATCTCGAACGCAAGATCGCGCCGTGGAGCGACGTACCCATAGTGTTTACCTCGGTGATCAACAAACAGCGCATCATGGAGGTGTTACAGACGGCGATGAAGGTGTGTGAGAACCGCGCTCGCAAAGTGCCCACCTCGCAGCTCAACGACTACATCCTGCCCGTGATCGAGGCCACGCCGCCGCCCTCCACCAAAGGGAAGTACATACGCATAAAGTACGTCACGCAACTCGCCTCGCCCACGCCGGCCTTCGCTTTCTTCGTCAACCTGCCGCAGTATATCCGCGACCCATACCGGCGGTTTCTTGAGAACAAACTTCGCGCACAGTGGGATTTCAGCGGGGTGCCGATCCAGATATTCTTCCGCCAGAAGTAGCCGGAACGCCGGCGGCGAGTTTTACAGGAGCCGAATAAAGACCCGAGCATCAACCGCAACATAACTAAGGATATTCACTAACCATTTTATAATTACATCAACTATGAAATCCACCAATCTCAAAACGATCCTTGCGATCATCGCCGCAACGCTCTCCATCGCGGCAGGGCGGGCCGACGACGGCTCGCGCCTGTGGCTAAACTATCAACCTATGGAGGCGGGCGACGCCCTGCGAAGCGAATACACCGCCGCACTGCCCACTATCACGTGGCAAACCTCGACCCCGATCATGGATACCGCCGCCGAAGAGCTGCGCCTCGCCGTCGAAAGCCTAACGGGGCAGGCACCGACTCTGGCGAAGGGCAAAAACACGGCTTCGGAAGGAGTTGTGCTCGCATTCGGCAGAGACCGTGCCGTGGGGGCTCTGAGGCCCGGCGCCGATCTGGCCGCCGTGGGCAGGGAGGGCTACCTGATCCGCAAGTCGGGAGGCACGATCTACATTTTGGCCAACAGCGACAAGGGTGTGCTTTACGGAGCGTTCCACCTGATCCGCCTGATGCAGACGCGCCAGTCGCTCGCCACGCTCGCCATCAGCGAAAAACCGGCCTACGACGTGCGCACACTCAACCACTGGGATAACCTCAACCGCAGTGTCGAACGCGGCTACGCCGGCCCGTCGATCTGGGAGTGGGACAAGCTGCCCGCCGAGGTATCGCCGCGCTATAAAGAGTACGCGCGCGCCAACGCCGCCGTGGGGATCAATGCCACGGTGCTCAACAACGTCAACGCCAACGCCGCCTTCATCACCCCCGAGTATCTCGAAAAGGTTAAGATCATCGCTGACATTCTGCGCCCTTACGGCATGAGGGTCTACCTGTCGATCAACTTCAACTCCCCCGTGAGCGTGGGTGGCCTCGCCACCTCCGATCCGCTCGACAAAAACGTGCAGAAGTGGTGGAAAGACAAAGCGAGGGAGATTTACAGCTACGTTCCCGATTTCGGAGGATTCCTCGTCAAGGCCAACTCCGAAGGACAGCCTGGGCCGCAGGACTACAATCGCACACACGTGGACGGCGCCAACATGCTGGCCGCGGCGGTGAAACCCTTCGGCGGGATCGTTATGTGGAGGGCGTTCGTCTACACCGTCAATGCAAACGACCCGCTCTACGACCGCGCCAAACAGGCGTACCTCGAGTTCATGCCCTTCGACGGACAGTTCGCCGACAATGTGATAATCCAGGTGAAGAACGGCCCGATCGACTTCCAGCCGCGCGAGCCGATCACGTCGCTGTTCGGCGCGATGACCAAAACACCGCTCATGATCGAGTTCCAGGTGACTCAGGAGTACCTCGGCCACTCGGTGCAGATGGTCTACCTCGCCCCCATGTGGAAAGAGGTTCTCGATCAGGACACCTACGCCAAAGGGCCCGGTTCGACCGTCGCCAAAGTGACCGAGGGACAGGTCTACCCCTTCGCGGGGAAAGTCTCGGCGATCTCGGGCGTGGCCAACACCGGCACCGACGCCAACTGGACGGGGCACCACTTCGCACAGTCGAACTGGTACTCCTACGGACGCTTGGCGTGGAACCCCGACCTCACCTCGGCGCAGATCGCACGCGAGTGGATCGGAATGACATTTACCAACGAACGGGCATTCGCCGACCCCGTGGAGGAGATGATGCTCGCCTCGCACGAGGCGTCGGTCAACTACATGCAGCCCCTGGGTCTGCATCACATATTCTCCGGCAGCGGCCACTACGGCCCCGGAGTGTGGGAGCGCATCCGCCCCGGAACCAGGCCCGACTGGGTACCCGAGTATTACCACCGGGCCGACGCGGAGTCGATTGGTTTCGACCGCACGAGCAAGGGTACCGACTATGTGTCGCAATACTTCTCGCCGCTGCGCGAGACCTATGAAAACATCGCCACAACGCCCGAGAACATGTTGCTGTTCTTCCACCGCGTGAAGTGGGACTACCGCATGAAGAACGGCCGCACGCTGTGGGAAGAGCTGTGCTATAAATACACCGAAGGTTTGGACGCCACGCGCGAGTTCCAAAAGACGTGGGACAGGCTCGAGAGTTACGTCGACGCCGAACGTTTCCGCCACGTGCAGTACCGTCTGCGCGAGCAGACCCGCGACGCGATCTGGTGGAGGGACGCCGTGCTGCTCTACTTCCAGTCGATCAACAACCTGCCGATCCCCTACGAACTCGAACGGCCGATCAATTCGCTCGAGGTGCTGATGAACCATCGTCACAGGATGACACACGTGTCGTCGGTGCCGGGCCAGCCCGAGATGCGTTCGCTCTCGCCGATGGGCCCCGTGCAGCCCTCGCAGATACCGCCTGCACCTCCTGTGTCGCCGCGCAGAGGACAGGGCGCTGCCCCCGCCGCTCCGGCGCAGCAATAAAGACCGGCTCAACATTAAAAACAGGGAGGTGTGGAATGCACCTCCCTGTTTTTTACCTAACCCAACATACTACTTCGGACTGCTTTTGCACCACGGGGCGATGCCGCACTCCTCGCAATGTGGCTTGCGGGCGGTGCAGACGTAGCGGCCGTGTAGGATGAGCCAGTGGTGGGCACGCGGGATGAGCGGAGCGGGGATGTTTTCGGTGAGGATGAGTTCGACGGCGAGAGGGGTTTTTGCGGTGAGGGGCGCCAGCCCGATACGCCGTGCCACGCGATAAACGTGGGTGTCGACCGCCATCACCGGCTTGTCGAACAGCACGGCTCCGATCACGTTGGCCGTCTTGCGACCCACGCCAGGCAGTTTCAAAAGTTTCTCGCGGTCGGAGGGCACAATCCCGTCGTGATCCTCTACCAGTCGCCGCGCACATGCCGCGAGGTTACGCGCCTTGTTGTTTGGATACGATATGCTTTTTATATACGGGTATATTTCGTCGGCCTCGACTTCGGCCATCGCCTGCGGGGTGGGAAAACGTTCGAACAGTGCGGGGGTGGTAATGTTCACCCTCTTGTCTGTACACTGCGCCGAGAGGATCACCGCGACCAGCAGTTGCCACGGACTATGGTAGCGCAGTTCGCTCTCCGCCACCGGCACGTTCTCCTCGAACCAGCCGATGATGCCTTCGTATCTCTGTTTGAGCGTCATAGTACTTCGAGTTTTGCGAATTTGCTGAGTAGGGTTTTACGGCCGTGGGCGGGGTTGTCGAATGTAACTGTGATCTTCAGGTCGCATGATCCCGAGCCTCCTGCCATCGGTTCGGCTTCGACGACGGTGCCACGGCCGAATTTGGCGTGCACAACCCGGGCACCGGGAGCGAACAGATCTCGCCCCCCGTCGGCATGTGGCAATTCTTTTCCCTGTAAAGGAGGAGTACCATGCGAAGCAGAGGGATGTGGTAACTCCCGACTCGACAACTTGCGAAACCTCGCATCGGGGGCAACAGGGGCAACCTTTTGCGGCGAGGCCGGTTCATCCCTCCGGGGTTTCCGGTACTCCCAGAGAGGGGGAGTGGAAGATCGCCCGAAAGCGCCGCCCGCGGCCTGCACCGGCACCTCGTCCGACATCGCCCCCTCCAAAAACCGCGCGTCGATCTCCTTCACGAACCTGCTCGGGCGACGAAATGCCATCGACCCGTGGATGAACCGCATCTGGGCCAGCGACAGGAACGACCGCTCCCTGGCTCGCGTCAGCGCCACATAGAACAGCCGCCGCTCCTCCTCCACCTCACTCGAGTCGCCCTCCCTCACCGACGGGAAAAGCTCCTCCTCGAGACCCACGATGAACACATGACCGAACTCGAGCCCCTTTGCCGAGTGGACGGTCATCAGAGTCACTTTGTTGCGGTTCTCGGGCTCGTCGTTGTCCATGTCGGTCATCAGGGCCACGTTGCCCAGCCAGTCTTCGAGCGTGATGGCGGACGCTTCATCATCTACCACCCCGTCAGCCTGCGCGCGCAGCAATTCTCCTTCTTGCGAAAGAGGAGTTCCCTCGTCTTCGGACGAGGGGGAGGTGGTAGCCTCGGCCACCATAGAGTTCAACAGCTCCTCGATATTCTCGAGGGCCGAGATTGACTCGGCGCTGCCGTCGGCCTTATAGATGCCTATGATGCCGGTACGTGTGGCCACCTCGCGCCCGAATTCGTAGAGCGTGAGTTCGCTCCGGAGCATTGCCAGCGATTGAACCAACTCCATGAACGACCGTATCTTGCGGTCATCGCTCGCGCTCGCCGCCTCCCACAGCGACACCCCGCGCTCGCGTGCCACGGCTGCCACCCGTCCCAGCGTCACATCGCCGATGCCGCGCGTGGGGTAGTTCACCACACGCTTGAACGCCTCGTCGTCGAGCGGGTTGACTATCAAGCGCAGGTAGCCCAACAGGTCTTTTATCTCTTTGCGGTCGAAAAACGAGTGACCACGGTATATTTTATAGGGAATGTCGCGCCGGCGCAGCGCCTCCTCGATGCCGCGCGACAGGGCATTCACACGGTACAGCACCGCGATCTCGTCCCACGGAACCCCTCCGAGACCCAATGCCCTGATCTCCGAGGCGACCATTTCGGCCTCCTCGCGGTCGGTGTAGGCGCGCATCAATTTGATGCGTTCACCCTTTTTGCCCGCCGAGAAACACTCCTTCTTAAGTTCGTGACTCGATGCGTTGCGAGCGATCACTCCGTTGGCGGCGTCGACTATCACCTGCGTCGAGCGGTAGTTCTGCTCGAGCTTGTAGACTTTGGCGCTCGGAAAGTCGCGCCGGAAACCGAGGATGTTCTCGATCCTCGCCCCGCGGAACGAGTAGATGCTCTGCGAGTCGTCGCCCACCACGCAGATGTTGCCGTGGGCCATCGCGAGCGCCTTCACTATCAGATACTGCACATGGTTGGTGTCCTGGTACTCGTCGACCAGAATGTAGCGAAACTGCTCACGATACTTCGCCAGCACGTCGGGGTTGTTTTTGAACAGAACCACCATGTTGAGCAGCAGGTCGTCGAAATCCATCGCACCGCCCGCCTTGCACTGCGCCGTGTAGCGCTTGTAAATCTCGAGGAACTGCGTCTGGCCCCTTTTGCGGTCGTCGGCCGCGAAAGCGGAGTCTTCTTCGTACACCGAGGGGGTTATCAGGTCGTTCTTAAGGCGCGATATTTTGGCAAACACGTTGCGTGGTTTGTATTTGTCGTTGTCGCCGAGCATCATCTCTTTGCATATCGACTTGACAAGGCTCACGCTGTCGGTGGTGTCGTAGATGGTGAATGCCGGAGGATAACCTATCCGCTCGGCCTCGACCCGCAGTATCCGCAGAAACAGCGAGTGGAAAGTCCCCATGCGGATGTAGCGGCTTGGCGATCCGACCATTCCTTCGATACGTTCGCGCATCTCGGCGGCGGCCTTGTTGGTGAAAGTGAGGGCGAGTATGTTGTGGGGAGGCACTCCGCTTGCTATCATATATGCGATGCGCGAGGTAAGCACACGGGTCTTGCCCGAGCCGGCCCCGGCGACGATGAGCGAGGGGCCTTCGAAATTCGTCACGGCCTCTCTCTGCGCCGGGTTCAGTTGTTCGAGAATATCTGTCATAGGAGCGCAAAGGTACGAATTTTTGCGCTATTTTTGTGGTCGAAATGATGGAAATCAGACAGGCAACCAGCGGCGATCTGCCGCGGCTGATGGAACTCTACGATGCGGCGCGAGCTTTCATGCGCCGGTGCGGCAACACGGTGCAGTGGGTCGGCGGCTATCCCTCGCGCGAACTCGTCGCGGCGGGTATAGACGCAGGACAGCAGTGGGTTTGTGTGGCAGGCGGACACATTGCGGCAACCTTCTGGTTTGCCGTCGGCCCCGAGCCCACCTACTCGCAGATAGACGGCGCATGGCTCGACGATGCTACCTATGGCGTGGTTCACCGCCTCGCTTCCGACGGCAGTGTGAGCGGTGTAGGTGAGTTTTGCCTCCAATGGTGCCTGGAACGCTGCGGCAACATCCGTGTAGACACCCACTCTTCCAATACTGTGATGCAAAACATACTGACGCGCCTGCGATACACCCGTTGCGGCGTCATCACCCTCACCGACGGTACTCCCCGTGATGCATTTCACAAAAAAATATACTAAATTTGCACCTCACCCGTTGAACACTCAAAAATACCGAACTGACTGATATGACCGCTCAAGTGAACATCAAGGAACTCAACGAACGGATAGAACGCGAAAGCCTCTTCGTCGACACCCTGTCGGCCGAGATGGCAAAGGTAATCGTCGGACAAAAACACCTCGTCGACAGCCTCCTCATCGGGCTGCTCTCCAACGGGCATATCTTGTTGGAGGGCGTACCCGGTCTCGCTAAAACCCTCGCCATAACCACCCTCGCCGAGGCCGTCGACGCCCGGTTCGCCCGTGTGCAGTTCACCCCCGACCTGCTCCCCGCCGACCTTACCGGTACGCTCGTCTACTCCCAGAAGAAAGAGGAGTTCTCCGTGCGCAAAGGGCCCATTTTCGCAAACTTCGTGCTGGCCGACGAAATAAACCGTTCCCCGGCAAAGGTGCAGAGCGCCCTTCTCGAGGCGATGCAGGAGCGACAGGTCACCATAGGCGACTCGACCTATCCCCTGCCCCAGCCCTTCCTGGTAATGGCTACCCAAAACCCACTTGAACAGGAGGGAACATACCCGCTGCCCGAAGCACAGGTCGACCGGTTCCTGCTTAAGGTAAAAATTTCGTACCCAAAGAAACAGGAGGAGCGCGACATAGTGCGAATGAACCTCGCCGGAGGAGGATTGCCCCACCCGAGCAGGATCGTCTCGCCCGACGACATAGTGAAGGCGCGCGAGGTGGTGAGCGAAGTCTATATGGACGAGAAGATCGAGAAGTACATCATCGACATAGTTTTCGCCACGCGCGAACCGGCCGAGTACAACCTGCCGTCGTTGGCCAGTCTCATAAGCTACGGCGGATCGCCCCGCGCGAGCATCTCGCTGGCGCGCGCGGCCAAAAGCTACGCGTTCATCAAGCGCCGCGGCTACGTGATTCCCGAGGATGTGAGGGCCGTGTGCCACGACGTGCTGCGCCACCGCATAGGTCTGACCTACGAAGCCGAGGCAGAAAGCGTTACCAGTGAGGAGATCATCTCCGAGATACTCAACAACGTGATCGTTCCGTAGACCGATGGGAAAACGTGCCGTTTTGACCGCGCTGTCGGTCGTACTGTCGTTTCAGACGCTCTTTGCCGTCCCCGACTCTCCATTGGAGAGTGGCTTGGGCAGCATCACCGAGGAGCGTTCGAGGTTTTATGTAGAAACCCTTGCCGGCGACCGTTTCGGTGGCCGTGCCGCCGATACGCCGGATCTTAACGCCGCCGCCAAAAAGATAGCTAACTGGATCGCGGAGACGGGAGCCGTACCGTTCGAGGGGAGATCGTATTATCATAAATTCAGCGAGGCGCAGGTACGCGATCTCGGGGTTATGCACATATTCATGGGCAGCATGAAGGTGCGCAACATACTGGCCATGATCGAGGGCGAAATTCCCGATGAATATGTCTTCGTCGGAGCACATTACGACCACGTCGGCACGATCAAGAACTCCGAAACGGAGGATGACATCCACAACGGTGCCGATGACAACGCCTCGGGTGTAGCCGGTGCGCTCCAGATCGCGCACGGCTTCGCCGCCTCGGGGATCAAGCCGCGCAGAACCGTGGTCTTCGCCTTTTGGGACGCCGAGGAGAAGGGGCTCGTGGGCTCGGAGTGTTTCGGCAAAACGTTTACCGGGATGGACAGGGTGAGGGCGTGTGTGAACCTCGACATGATAGGGCGCGACGACAGCGGCTCGGGAGGGCAGGTGCTCTTCTTCTCCACCGACTCCGTTGCCTGGCAGCGATTCGCGAGCGAGGATGTCGCGACCCACAGTCTGGGAGTGGAGACCGTCACCGATCCCGAAACGCTTGTCCGGGATTTTGAGCAGATATTAGTGCGCACGAGGAGGGATAGATACGCGCCCACCGAGATCGCTCTGCCCGGCAACAGCGACTACGCCGTGTTCCAAAGTGCCGGGGTGCCGGTCTACATGGTCTCCACGGGCCTGCACGCCGACTATCACGGCCCCGACGACGAGGCCGACAGGATAGATTACCGGAAGATGACCGAAATATCGAAACTCTCGTTCCTGACCGTGTACCGTCTGGCAAATGAACCATAGCACCGTGGAGAGCGAAAAGGAGATACTGAAACGGGTGCGGCGCATAGAGATCAAGAGCCGCGGACTGTCGCGCGAGATATTCGCGGGACAGTACCACAGTGCGTTCCGCGGCCGCGGCATGTCGTTCAGCGAGGTTCGCGAATACCGCATCGGCGACGACGTGAGAGACATCGACTGGAACGTCACCGCCCGCTCGAGCAAACCACATATCAAGATTTACGAGGAGGAGCGCGAGTTGACGGTCATGCTGCTCGTCGACGTGAGTGCCTCGTCGTCGTTCGGCACCACGAGTCAGACAAAGAAGGGACTTCAGGCCGAGATCGCCGCCGTGCTGGCTTTCTCGGCAAGCCAGACCGGCGACAAGGTGGGCTGCATGATGTTCAGCGACAGGGTCGAGAAGTTCATCCCGCCCAAGAAAGGGCGCGCGCATATTCTGGCGATCGTGCGGCAGCTTTTGGAGTTCACGCCCGCAGGGCGGGGCACATCGCTGGCCGAGCCGCTGAGACACCTCTCCAACGCGCTGCCCAAGCGATCGACGGCGTTCGTGCTGTCGGACTTTCTGTTTCCCGCGGCCGAGGAGCAGACGCTACGCGACGCCCTTAAGATCGCCACGGGGAAACACGACGTGGTGGCGGTGAGGGTCGACGACCGGCGCGAGGGCGAGATGCCCGACGTGGGAATCGCCGAGTTCCTCGATGCCGAGACGGGGCGCAAAGTGTGGATCGACACCTCGTCGCGCGCCGTGCGCGAGGGTTACGCCGCCGCCCATGCCTCGCGCGTCGAGGCGATCACCGCCCTTTTGAAACACTACAAGATCGACACCGCCGCCTGCCATACGGGTGAGGATTATGTCGTCGAGTTGGTCAAACTGTTCAAAAAGCGATGAGGATTAGGGTAAGCCGAATAGCTCGACAGAACGTCATTGCGAGGAGTGCAAAGACGAAGCAATCCATAATAGCAAAAGGATGGATTGTTTCGCTCGCACTCGCAATGACGGCGGGCGCCGCTGCGGCTCAGGGAACCGGAGCGCCGGAGGTGACCGCGTCGTTCGAGCGCGACAGCGTGTTGATCGGCGACCAGTTCCACCTCGAAGTGAGGGTCGACAAGGATATCATGCAATGGGTCGACTTTCCCGATCTCGCCGGCAGCGAACAGCCCGAGGGGATGGAGGTGCTGGTCGACTATCCGGTCGATACGCTCACTGTCGAAGGACGCAGGCTGACCATTGCCAAGCGCTGGCTGATGACGATATGGGACGCGGGCAACTACAACATGGGGCGTTTCCCCGCCCTCTACCTCGACAAGAACATTGTCGACACCCTATGGTCGGCAGACAGCCTGCGCCTCGTGGTGAACACATTCGACATAGACCTCGAAAAAGACCAGCCCTACGACATTAAGCCTCCCGTGGGAGTGCCTTTCCGTTTCGGAGAGATCGGTGGATGGCTGGCGCTGGCGCTGAGTGTGCTGTTGCTCGTGGGCGTGGTGATATGGTTGATAGTTAAATACCGGGGCCGCATACCGCTGTTGGGCGGCATGGCGCCGTTGCTGCCTCCGCACGTGGAGGCTATCCGCAGGCTCGAGGCGCTGCGCAACCAAAAACTGCCCCAGAACGGACGGCACAAGCAGTATTACAGCGGCATCACCGACATCCTGCGCACATACATCGACCGAAGGTTCGGCATCGGAGCGATGGAGATGACCTCGGCCGAGATCGTCGCGGCCGTCGAAGTGCCGCGGGCCAACGGCGAGGTCGACGACAAACGATTTGAAGATCTGCGGGGATTGCTGCAAACGGCCGACCTCGTGAAGTTCGCAAAGTTGGTGCCCGACGAGGCCGACGAAGATAAAGCATACTTCGACGCCTACTACTTCGTAGAGGAGACCAAAGCCGTGGTCGAAGGACAGGCCGAGGAGAGCGAGAAAGAGATATGATAAAAAGGTTGATATACGTTGCATCGGTGGCTGCCGCTCTGTCGGTCGCGGCGGAGGGCTTTGCGCAGAAGTTTCCCGAACGCCGGGAGACGCGGCAGGCGACGCGGCTCTATGACAAGGGTGACTTTGCCGGCGCCGAGACCGGGTACCGCCGCGCGCTCGAGATCGCCCCCGAAATGCACGAGGCGAAGTTCAACCTCGGCGCCGCCATGTGGCGGCAGGAGAAGGTGCAGGAGGCGGCGGAGGCGTGGATGGGCATTGTGGCCGACTCGCTGGCGCCCGCACCCATGGTGTCGGAAGCGAGTTACAATATCGGCAACGCCGCCCTCGCGGGACAGCAGATAGACGCCGCCATAGAGGCATATAAACAGGCGCTCAGGATCAGGCCCGACGATATGGAGGCGAAGTTCAACCTTGCCTACGCCCAAAAGATGAAACAGGAACAGGAGCAGAATCCCGACCAGAACAATCAGGGCGGCGGTCAGGATAACCCGGAGCAGGATCCGAACGGCGACGGACAAAACGACGAACAGGATAATCAGGGCGATCAGGAGGGCGAGGGCGACCAAAACGATCAGGATAACCAGGATGGCCAGGGCGATGTAGACGATCCGAACGAGGGCGATCCGCCGCCCCCCTCCGGCGAGGGACAGGGTGCAATAGACCCCCGCACCGCCGAACAGATGCTCGACGCGATGCAGGCCGCCGAGGATGACACGCGCGAAAAGGTGAACGCCCGCGAGGTGCAGGCCGGCGCCCGCAGCGGCAAAAATTGGTAGTGGGAACGCCCACGGCGGATTTTACAGGAATGCTCCGGACAACGGAACGTAATGAAGTGTAGAGTGACAGATTGATGATAAGTTTCGCAAATCCCGAATTACTATGGCTGTCGGCAGTGGTGCTGCCGATGGCGGCGTGGTATGTCCGCCGCGTGCTTAAGGGCGGGGCGGCGGTACATGTTTCGACCGTCGACACCTTCGTGGCGGCACGCCGGCGAACGCTGCGTTACTACCTGCGCCACGTCCCATTCGTGATGGTATGCGCCGCCGTGGTACTCATGACAGTGGCGCTCGCGAGACCCCAAACGACGGAGAGCGGACAGTCATCCACCACGCGCGGTATCGACATAGTGCTGGCGATCGACATCTCGGGCAGCATGCTCGCACGCGATTTCACTCCCGACCGCATAGCCGCCGCCAAGGCTGTGGCAGCAAACTTCATCAACGACCGGCAGGGCGACCGTATCGGCCTGGTGATCTTCGCCGCCGAGAGTTTCACCCAAAGTCCCCTGACTACCGACAAGGCCACGCTCCTGAACCTGCTCTCCCAGGTGCGCACCGGCATTGTCGAAGACGGCACCGCCATCGGCAACGGTCTCGCCACATCGATCAACCGGCTGCGCGAAAGCGAGGCCGTGAGCAAGGTGATAATCCTGCTTACCGACGGAGTGAACAACCGTGGCCAGATCGCTCCCGTAACCACAGCCGAGATAGCCCGCTCGCTCGGCATCAAGGTCTACACGGTGGGGGTTGGAACCAATAATCCAAGTGCCCCCTACCCCGCCGTCGATCCGTGGGGCAACTACGCCGGAACGGTCAACGTGCCCGTAGAGATCGACGATCAGGTGCTCACCGATATTGCCTACGCAACGGGTGGGCAGTACTTCCGCGCCATCGACAGCGAGTCACTCCAGGAGATATACGACCGCATCAACGAGATGGAGACGAGCGTGGTGGAGACCAATGAGTTCACGCGCCACAACGAACTCTACGGACGGTTCGCTCTGTGGGCCCTGGCGCTACTCGTGGCGGAGTTTTTGTTGAGAACGCTCTATTTGAGGCAAATACCATAGAAGGCTATGTTTCGTTTCGCTCATCCCGAATATTTCTGGCTGTTGGCGGTGATCCCGCTGCTGATTTTGGTCTATGCCTGGTCGGCGTGGCGGCGCAGGCGGCGGCTGGAGCGGTTCGGCGATCCTGTGAGGGTTTCGGTACTCGTGCCCGACGCCTCGCCCGGACGCCATTTCACGAAATTAGTGTTCCTGCTCGCCGCGGTGTCGCTGATCGTCGTGGCACTGGCTCGACCACAGTTGGGCAGCAAACTCAAGGAGGTGACCGTGAGCGGGATAGAGATGATGCTGGCCGTCGACGTGTCGAACTCGATGTTGGCCGACGATTTCGAGCCCAACCGCCTCGAGAGAACAAAATACGCCATCGGCCGGCTGTTGGAAGGGCTGAGGCAGGATCGCGTGGGCCTTGTAGTCTTTGCGGGTGATGCCTACGTGCAACTCCCCATCACGTCGGACTACCGCACGGCGATGGGATTCGTAAGGCAGATAACTCCGACTATGGTGTCGCGACAGGGTACGGCCATAGGCGCGGCGATAGACCTCTCTGTGAGCGCTTTTTCGAGCGAGAGCGAAGGCAGCCGCGTGATAATCCTCATCACCGACGGCGAGAACCACGAGGATGACGCCCTGGCCGCTGCCAAACGGGCCGCCGAAAAGGGTATAAAAATATACACCATCGGCATCGGCACCACCGAAGGCAAGCCCATTCCCATGGGAGACGACGTTATTCGTGACGAAAACGGCGAGATGGTCGTTTCGCATCTCGACGAGGCCACCCTTCGGAATATCGCCCTCGCGACCGGCGGCGCCTACATCCGGTCGAGCAACCAAAGCGTCGGCCTCACAGAGATAATCTCGAAGATCGACGAGACCGAGAAAAAAGAGTTCTCGACACAGATGTTCGACGAATACGACGAGCAGTATCGGCTGTTCATGGCCTCGGCGCTCGTGTGCGTCCTACTGGGCTGGCTGATCATGACCCGCAAAAACCGACTTCTCGCCCGGTTCAATATCTTTCAATCCCCGGACGGAAACTAACTTCAACCTGATATTGGATTTTAACTCTCCTGTTTCTCCGGCTCTTCCGGGAGTTTGAATTCGGTCATTCCGGCGGTGACGAGGGTGTTGTACCACTGGATGATCTTTTTCATGTCGGAGAGGTGAACACGGTCGGGATCGTAGTCGGGGACTATGGCGCCGAAAGTAGCCTCGATCGTGGCCGACGGTTCTTTGTGGCCGATGGTGGATTTGCCATCGTTGTGGGTGTAGAATGCGGTGAAGACATCGGCCAGCGGCTTGTCTTCGCCGTCGGTGAAGACCGCGATGTCGGTCATCGAGCTTACGCGCGCGTTCGACGGCACGTTCATCCGTTTGCCGTCGGCGAGGCTTTCGACTATGACGCCGCGGGTGCTTTGGGCGACGAACTTGTAGAGGCCGGGGTAGCCCGACACGGCGAGTATTTCCTTCAGTTCCATTGATTCAATTCTTGAGACAGATTTATTCCTTTAAAAAATTCTTCGAGCGTAACTCCGAAATAACAACACAAGATGGCGATGGTAGTGATGGTAGGATTGTAGGTGCCGGTCTCATAGACTTTGATCTGCACGCCTGTGTCTTCATAGACGGCATCCTGAGTCAGTCCGCGTGTTTTTCTAAGTTCACGCATCTTATCCATAACCTGCCGGATCAACTTTTCGTCGCGTCTGTGTGCCATATCGTGCACAAAGGACGGAAATCGTCGAAATATTTTCGTACAAACAACTCTACTTTGTATAAATTATTATACCGTTGTGCCGTTATGTCTCAGCCATAGGCCGTGCAAGCCCGACCCGGCGGAAGTGGATAAACAGCACTCTCCGCCGGATTTTTTTTTGTGGTTGAGGGAGTTCATATCATATTAGGAATGCGTCGGTTTCGCGGCAAATGACCGGAAAAATCGAGCGAATGTGGAATTTTTATAGCATTTTTCCTGCAATTACGTGCATTTATTATGGGAAAATTTATATATTTGCGGACACTAAAACACACAAAATAGACCATGAAATACAATTTTTGTCTTCTCAACACGCTCTTTTCAGTTTTATTTTCAACAATTTTGTGCGGATGTATCTCGGACGCCGGTTCCCTGGACAGTGACGGTACGGCGACCGGCACCGCCGTGAAATTTCCCACCACGATCGCCAAAACCCGTGTGGCCAACGACCGGTGGGAGTGGGGCGACGACATCGGCGTCTACATGATCCCCGCCGCCAACCCGCCCGAATGCGATTGGAGTTCGGTCGAACTCTACGCTGCCAACAAACGATACATCCACGACATGGAAGAGGGCGACCTGCCCGACAACGCAGTGGTATTCTCGGGGAGCGACACCGAAAACACGATCCTGTGGCCGGGCGACGACCGAAAGTTCGACATCGTGGCCTACTACCCCTGGACGGCATCCATCACCAACGGATACCTCTACTCTGTGAACCTCTCCGATCAGACCCCTCAAAAGAGCATCGACCTGATGTGGTCCGACAACATTCGCAACCAATCGTCGGGCTCACCGGCTCTCAGTTTCACCCACAAACTCACCAAACTCATTTTCAACGTCACCGACACTACCGGCGCCTCGCTTGTCGGCGTCACCGCCACTTTCGAAGGCCTGCCCGTAACGGCAAGTTTCGATCTCGCCTCGGGGACGATGGTCTCCGGAACGGAAGGTAACGCCACGCCTTTCGAGGGCGTTCTCACCTCGACCGACGACGGCGACGATAACGGAGTGGACGAAAGTGCCGTCATCGAGGCCATAGTGCTGCCGGGGTCGCGTCTCGCCGGCTACACCGTGACCTTCTTGCTGGAAAATGGCGAAAAGGCCGTGTTCAGAGTCGAATTACCCGTCTACGTTGCAGGCAGCAGATATATCTACGACATCAACCTCACGCCGCCCGTCAACGAAGGCGAAGGAGCCTCGTTCGGTGTCGACGGCGGGCTGGAACAGATCTCACAGTGGGGAGAGGGCGACGAAGGCGAATATCCGGGAGACATTCCCAAAAACAATGAAACGACCTCCGGAGAAGGAACCTCGGCTCCGTGGAGAACGGCGCCCGGCATACCTTTCAATGGTGGCTCCTCGGTCAACGGCGGCATGTTGGCCACAAATTCATACGCGCTCAGGAACAGTGAGATGACCATCACAAAACCGGACTGCGAAGGAATAGCTTCGGTCACCGTGAACATGAAGGGCCCCGTCGGGAGCACCATCCGTTCAGTGACCGTGGGCACACAACACCTTGTGATCGACCATGACAACAATTCGTCGACCTCACCGCAGGCGAGTCTCGACCTTCCGAATACCACCGAGGCCACCGATTTCATCTTCCGCACAGCCGACGGCATGCCCTGCTCAGGCGATGTGACGATCGTGATCGGCGGCGGCAACAACACTGCCAATATCTACGGATTCGGCACCAATACCGATATTGCGGGAAATAATCCGTAAATTTGCCGTCGCTGCAAGAGAGCGACACGATGGGATTTCTTCCGACAACGGTAAAGGAGATACGCGCGCTGGGGTGGGACGCCCCGGATGTGATCCTCATTACGGGCGACGCCTACATCGACCATCCGTCGTTCGGGGCGGCAGTCATCGGGCGGCTGTTGGAGGCCGGGGGGCTGAGAGTGGCTGTTGTGCCGCAACCCAACTGGCGGGACGACCTGAGGGATTTCCGCAAGTTGGGGGCGCCGAGGCTATTTTTCGGAGTCACGGCCGGCAGTATGGACTCGATGGTGAACCACTACACGGCGGCAAAGCGACTGCGAAGCGACGACGCCTATACCGCGGGCGGAGAGGCGGGCCGCAGACCGAACCGCGCCGCCACCGTCTACTCGCGCATCCTCAAGGAGTTGTGGCCCCATGTACCGGTGGTTTTGGGCGGCATAGAGGCGTCGCTGCGCCGCCTGACACACTACGACTACTGGGATGATGCGCTCCACCCCTCGATCCTTGCCGAGAGCGGCGCCGACATCGTAGCCTACGGAATGGGCGACGAGTCGATGCCAGCCATAGCAGGGGCGCTGCGCAACGGATTCAACATGAAGCGGCTGAGAGAGTTGCCGCAGGTGGCATTCATGGCCGACAAGGCTTATGTCGACAGGCTCGGAACCAATGAAACGATCATGCTCCACTCGCATGAGGAGTGCGTGGCCGATCCACAAAAGTTCGCAGAAAACTTCGTGCACATAGAGACCGCCTCGAACCTGCTACACCAGACGCAGACGCTGGTCGAGCCGACGGGCGAACGCTACGTGGTGGTCAACCGGCCATATCCCCTTATGACGACCGCAACACTCGACCGCAGTTTCGACCTCCCATACGAACGACGCCCACATCCCCGATACGACGGACGGGGCGACATTCCGGCGTGGGAGATGATAAAAAACTCGGTCAACATCCACCGTGGTTGTTTCGGGGGTTGCAGTTTCTGCACCATCTCGGCTCATCAGGGCAAGTTCATCACTTCGCGCAGCGAGGCGTCGATTTTAAGCGAGGTGGAACGGGTGACGGCGATGCCCTACTTCAAGGGCTACCTCTCCGATCTCGGGGGGCCGTCGGCCAACATGTACGGCATGGCCGGGCACGATATCGAGCGGTGTGGAAAGTGCCGCCGTTCAAGTTGCCTCACCCCGCGTCCATGCCCCAATCTCGCGAGCTCCCACCGCCGCCTGCTGGAGCTTTACCGACAGGTGCGCAGGGTGAAGGGAATCAAAAAGGCTTTTGTGGGGAGCGGGATACGCTACGATTTGTTCGCTCGGAACGCCGACGGTGGATTAAAAGACGACTATCTGAGGGAGGTGATCCTCCATCACACCTCGGGCCGCCTGAAGGTGGCACCCGAACACACCGAAGCACATGTGCTGAAGTTGATGCGCAAACCGCCGTGGGAGAGCTTCGAGAAACTCCACACCGACTTTCGCCACGTGTGCGAAACAGAGGGACTGCGGACACAGCTCGTGCCCTACTTCATCTCGAGCCACCCCGGCTGTACCGACGACGACATGCGGCGGCTGGCCGGAAAGACGCACCGCCTCGGGCTCCACACCGACCAGGTGCAGGACCTCACCCCCACCCCGATGACCCTGTCGTCGGTGATGTTCCACACCGGCGTCGATCCCTACACCGGCGAGCGGCTCCACGTCGCCCGCTCCATCGACGACAAGCGGCGACAAAAGGCATGGTTCTTCCGGAAGTAAGTTATCAACAGCGATCAACAGCAATGGACAGCGATTACAGAATGCTGTTCACCTTTTTCGCCGGATATGGCCCGATATTTTCATACCTTTACACCACTAAACAACAACGACCGAAATGGCAAAAACATATATGATGCCGGCGGCAAATCAGTGGGCCGGTGGGGCCGGGGGATCCGGACGCACTCGTATGGGAGCGGGGCAGAGAAACCGCGACAGCTACGAAAAGATGATCGAAGAGGGCGGCCTCGTGCCCCCGCAGGCGATCGAACTCGAAGAGGCGATCCTCGGCGCACTGATGCTCGAAATGGACAGCATAGTCTCGGTGCAGGAGTACCTCACGGCCGACGCGTTCTACAAAGACACCCACCGCACGATCTACCGCGCCATCGAGGCGCTCTCGGCCGAGTTGCTGCCGATCGACCTCTACACCGTCACCGAACGCCTCAAGCAGGAGGGACGGTTGGCCGAGGTGGGCGGGGCTACGTTTCTGGCGGGATTGACGCAAAGGGTCGGTTCGGCCGCCCACGTGGAGTATCACTCCAAGATCATCGCCCAAAAATACGTACAGCGCGAACTGATCCGTGCCTCGACCGAAATCCAAAAGCGCTCCTACGACGAGAGCAGCGACGTGACCGACCTCATCGACTTCGCCGAGAACGAAATTTTCCACGTCTCGGAGGGTCACATGCAGCGTTCGGTGCAAAGCTCGGGCGACATACTTCGCCGCACGATGGAGGCGATCGAAGAGGCTTCGAAAAGCGACGACGCATTCAGTGGCGTGCCGAGCGGATTCGTGGGGATCGACCGGGTGACGCTGGGATGGCAACCGAGCGACCTTGTGATCGTGGCCGCACGCCCGTCGATGGGTAAGACCGCCTTCACTCTGTCGATGGCGCGCAACATGGCTCTCGACCACAACGTGCCGGTGGCCTTCTTCTCGCTCGAAATGAGCTCCACTCAGCTTATGATGCGCCTCATAGTGGCCGAGTCGCAGCTCGACACCAAGGACGTCAAGACGGGCCGGCTCACACCCGAGCAGTGGCGCCACCTCGAGGAGTCGATCAAGCCTTTCCAAACGGCACCGCTCTACATCGACGACACCCCGGCGCTGAGTGTTTTCGAGTTCCGCTCGAAGGTGCGGCGCCTCAAGACCCAGCACAACATACAGCTGATAGTGATCGACTACCTGCAGCTTATGACCGGCTCGGGCGACGCGCGCGGCAACCGCGAACAGGAGGTGGCGGGCATCTCACGCACGCTCAAAGCCATTGCCAAGGAGTTGAACATCCCCATCATAGCGCTGTCGCAGTTGAACCGTGCGAGCGAGCTGCGCGGCGGCAGCAAAAAGCCCCAATTGAGCGACCTTCGCGAGTCGGGTGCCATTGAGCAGGACGCCGACATCGTGGCGTTCATCCACCGCCCCGAGTACTTCGGCATGAAGGTCGACGAGGACAACATACCCCTGCCCCCCGGCCTCGCCGAGTTCATCATCGCCAAGCACCGTAACGGCGCCACCGAAACCGTGCGCCTGAAGTTCCGCAAGGAGCAGGCCCGTTTCCTCGACTACGACGCCGACGACTACGACATGTCCGAAAGCGGCATCAACGGCGGCGGCAGCGGTGACATCACCGGTTACGACGGCCCCGGCGGATACAAAGAGAGCTACACCCCGCCCCGCAGCCCAAGTTTCGACGACGCGCCATTTTGATCGACCGTAAAATCCCGAACACAGCCTAAACCAAATGTTTGTAAAAGCCTACACAGCAACAATCTACGGAATAGATGCAATGACGGTGGCGGTAGAGGCCAACGTCTCGTCGGGCATAGGCATGTACCTTGTGGGACTGCCCGACGGCGCCGTCAAGGAGAGCCAGGACAGGATCCGGTCGGCATTCATCAACTGCGACCTGCGGATGACCGGAAAACGCCTCGTGGTGAACCTCGCACCGGCCGACGTGAGAAAAGAGGGCGCAGCGTTCGACCTGCCCATCGCCGTGGCGATACTCGCCTCCACCGAGCAGATCGGCGTCGAACGCCTCAACGACTATATGATAACGGGCGAGTTGTCGCTCGACGGCGCCATCAAGCCCGTGCGAGGGGTGCTGCCCATAGCGATCGCCGCGCGTAAAGGAGGGTTTCGCGGAGTGATCGTACCCATCGAAAACGTTCCCGAGGCGGCCGTGGTGCAGGGTCTCGACGTGATCGGTGTGGAGAATCTGAAACAGGCCGCGGCTTTCCTCGACGGCAAGCATGAAATTCACCCCGCCCCACACTCTGTCAATGCCGCGGAGAGCGACTCCGAGACCGGCTCTTACTCCGAAGACTTCAGCGACGTGAGGGGTCAGAGCCACGTGAAACGCGCGCTGGAGATCGCCGCGGCGGGCGGCCACAACATCATAATGATAGGCGCACCCGGCAGCGGCAAAACGATGCTGGCGCGCCGCATGCCGTCGATAATGCCGCCTATGACACTCGACGAGGCTCTCGAGACCACCAAGATACACTCTGTGGCGGGAAAACTCGGGGCGCGCCGCGGGTTGCTCCACGAACGTCCGTTTCGCGCTCCGCACCACCTCACCTCGCAGGTGGCGCTCATAGGCGGAGGGTCGAACCCCCAGCCGGGCGAGGTGTCGATGGCCCACAACGGGATACTTTTTCTCGACGAACTGCCCGAGTTCGGCCGCTCGGTACTGGAGGTGCTGCGCCAGCCGATGGAGGACAAGAGCATCACCGTGAGCCGCGCGAAGTACAGTGTGGAGTATCCTGCCAATTTCACGCTCGTGGCGTCGATGAACCCCTGCCCCTGCGGCTACTACAACCACCCCACTAAGGAGTGCGTTTGCGGAGGGGGTGTGGTTTTCCGCTATCTCAACCGCATTTCGGGCCCGTTGATGGATCGGATCGACCTCCACATCGAGGTGGTGCCGGTGTCGCTCGAGGAGATGTCGACCACCGCGCCCGGTCGGAACGCCGACGGCGGATTTAGCTACGCAGAAACTTCGGCTGAAATCCGAAAGAGAGTCATAGCCGCCAGGCAGATACAGTCACACCGGTTTGCCGACTGCCCCGGCGTACACACCAACGCAATGATGAACAGCAAAATGCTGCGCGAATTCTGTCCCCTGTCGCGCGAGTCGGCGGCGATGCTTGCCACGGCAATGGAGCGCCTGTCGCTCTCGGCAAGGGCCTACGACCGGATCATCAAAGTAGCCCGCACGATCGCCGACCTCTCCGCCGACCCCGACGCCGATCCCGCCACAACCCCCATCACCCCGGCCCACATCGCCGAAGCAATCAACTACCGCTCGCTCGACCGCGAGAACTGGGGGCGGTAAGAACCGAGGTAAAAAGCATCGCCGACCGGCGGTTCATCACAGCAAACGGGGTTTCTGAATGATACGGATCACGAGCGAGACCATGTAGGTGACCATACCATAGAGAGTGGTGATAAGGGCGATCCTGATCCCTCCCCACAGAAGCCCCTGAGACACGCCTCCGGCAGCATGAATAGATTCTGCGGCGTCGAACATTCCCGCCACCGTGCCCAGAATTCCCGTCATCAGGGCCAAAAGGCCAATCTCCTTTACCCATCCCGGGGCTTTCCACGCAGCGAGCAAAAGTGCGATAAGTTCGAGGGTGATGACACTCATCCATCCAGCCCCTCCTTCAACGAATAATTTAAACATGACTTACGGCATTTTAGTGATTTAACTTCACTGCAAAGTTATGCAGCCGTCGGGCAAAACAGCTCATCCGTGACCTGTCGAATCCCACGCTTCCGGCGTCGAATCCCTCATTTGGTCGGAAATCCCGCCACTGCTACCCCGCAATAGCAAAAAAACAGCTAATTTTAGGCGATGAAAAAACGAAAATGAAACGCTGGTTCACACCCGTCTATTGGAGCGCCGCCGTGCCTCTGGTCGCCCTCGTGTTGTGGAGCGCGATGGGGTCGCCGGACAGGGCTTTTTTTTTGGCCGTGATGTTACTGCCGGGAGTGTTGTTTTTCAAGTATTTCGCGGGCGACATCTCTTTTAAAGACCGTCGACAGGGAATTCTCCATACCGTCTATTTTGTGGCGGCGGTGATGCTGATCGAATATCTCGGCATTTTCTTTGTCTACTTCAATGTAGAGTATCCCTACACCGACACCCCGCCGGGAATCGTGATGAATCCGCTTTTTATATGGCTCCTGTTAGGTGCGCTGTTATCGATCGAATGGCTGCTCAAAAGCCGCCTCATGGCAGGACGGGAGCCCGAGCGTCAGAAGTTCATCACCTTCATCTCCGACCGTCGCCGCCTGACTCTCGAACTCGACACGATCCTTTACATCGAATCGCGCGACGACGTGGTGACGATCGCCACGGCCGACGGTGCCCGCCACCCCACACGCATGAAAATATCGCAATGGGAAACGTCTCTCGATGACCGTTTCGTGCGTATACACCGTTCTTTCATCGTGAGTCGCCTCCATATCACCCGTACCGATGCCCACGCGGTGTGGCTCGGCAATGTTCAGATCGAAGTATCGCGAAAGTACCGCGAAAAACTCGCAACTATTTGATCCTTCGGAGTATCTCGATGAGTAGTTTCCAAGTTTTTGCCACGGTGTCGATCCGCAGGCGTTCGTTCGGGGAGTGGGCGCCCAGGATCGTGGGGCCGGTGGAGATCATATCGAGCCGTGGATACTTCTCGAGGAAGAGTCCGCATTCGAGCCCGGCGTGGATCGCCCGCACTTTTATCTCGGTGCCGAACAACTCCCGGTACGCCTCTTTCGTCACCTCGAGCAGATGCGATTCGGGATTCGGGGCCCAACCCGGATAGCCTTCGGAGTGTTCGACGCGCGCTCCGGCAAGTGTAAAGACGGCCTCCACGGCGTGTGCGGCGGCCCATTTTGCACTCTCCACCGACGAGCGCTGTGATGTGGTAACCACAATCCGTCCCTCCTCCAACTTTACCGACGCAAGGTTCGACGACGTTTCGACCAACCCGGGAACAGCATGGCTCATTGCCTGCACACCGTTGGGCAGCCCCATAAGAGCGTTCACAAGGCGGCGCACTGTATCGGCGTCGATGATGTTTACCGCCCCACCCTTGTGCGGGGAAAGTGCGATGCGCACACCGGGATCGGAATGGGCAAGTTCACCCTGAATGTCGGCATCGAGACGTTCCACAAGCCGGGTGAGTTCCGCCGCACGCTCCTTCGCCACTCCCACCACGGCGCGCGCCTCACGCGGAATAGCATTGCGCAGGTTCCCGCCGTCGATAGTTGCCAATCGCAAATCGAGACCGGAGAGACCGGCCCACAGCACACGGTCAAGTATCTTGTTGGAGTTACCACGCCCCTTTTCAATGTCATCGCCGCTATGACCGCCGAGAAGACCCGTCACCGCGATCTCGAAAAACTCCAGTCCGACCGGCACTGGCTCCGGAACATAATCGAAATAAGCAAGAGAGTCGACACCACCCGCGCAGCCGATAAACACCTCGCCCTCATCCTCCGAGTCGAGATTTATCAGGTAATTGCCCGATATCATGCCGGCCTCGAGGTTGAACGCTCCCGTCAGCCCAGTCTCCTCATCGACGGTGAAAAGCGCTTCGAGGGGCGGATGTACAGCCTCGGGGTCGATCAGCAGTGCGAGCGCGAGTGCCATCCCCATACCGTTGTCGGCGCCGAGGGTCGTTCCGCGCGCCTGCACCCACTCGCCGTCGGGGGTGATGTGAGTCACGATGCCGTCGCGCGCAAAGTCAAAAGGCTCTCCCGCGGCATTGCAGGCGCCGGCATCACGTTCACACACCATGTCGACATGGTTTTGGAGCACCACGGTGGGCCGGTCTTCCATTCCGGACGAGGCTGGTTTGCGGATCACCACGTTACCCACCGCGTCGGTGCGGTGTTCCAACCCGTGACGCCGGGCGAACTCCTCAAGCCAGGCGACAACGGCCTCCTCGTGTTTCGAGGGGCGCGGCACCCCCGTTATCTCGTCGAAAATTGCCCACACTGGGCGCGGTTCAAGGTTTTTCATCTCGCCTGGTTTTTAAACGTCTCCACGCCTTCGCGCAGAAACTCCACATATTTTGCCACATCGAGGTTATAACCATACACCGGCGCCAACAATTCTCCACCGGTATTGAGCACCATATAGGCGGGCTGCGCGCTCACCCCGTAGCGGGTGTTGACTATGTATGAATTTTTCCGACCTATGGTCTTCAGCTCTTTTCCGGCGGGGGTCGTAAGCCATTCGTTCTCTGGCAGGCGGGTGCGGTCGTCGGAATAGAGTGCGATCACTATGTACTCCTCGCGCAGGATGCGCTGCACTTCGGGGTCGACCCACACACGGGCCTCCATCTCGCGGCAGTTGACACAACCGTGACCCGTGAAGTCGAGGAAAACCGGTTTCCCGGCGGTGCGGGCGGCGGCCATGCCCTGTTCGAGGTCGAAGTAGCCGGGCAGGCCATGCGGCAGATGCAAAATATCCGCATATTTTACCCTCTCACCGGAACCGGCCTCTCCACCTTCCGCATAGCTAAATCCGCCGTGGGCGTTCCCACTGAAGTCCTGTGTAGAGATCGGAGGCAGATAGCCAGAGATACCTCTCAGTGGCGCACCCCACATTCCGGGAATTAAGTAGACCACGAACGAGAAAACAGCGATCACGAGCGCCAGCCGACCCACGCCGACACGTTCGAGTGGCGCATCGTATTTAAAGCGTATTTTACCCAGCAAATAGAACCCCGCCAGCGAGAAGACCACGATCCAAATCGCAAGATAGACCTCGCGATCGAGAATGCCCCAATGGTAGGTTTGGTCGGCCACGCTCAGGAATTTCAGTCCGAGTGCGATCTCGGCCAGCCCAAGCATCACTTTCACCTCGCCGAGCCAACCCCCGCTGCGCGGCATCCGCTCCATGATGCGCGGAAAGAAAGCGAAGAAGGTGAACGGCAGCGCGAAAACAATGGAGAAGACGAGCATAGTGGCGATCGGCCGCCAGAACTCGCCACCCACCGACTGCATTATGGCGGTACCGACTATGGGTACCGTGCACGAGAACGACACCAGCACCAGCGTCAGGGCCAAAAAGAATACTCCCACCATGCCCGCCCTGTCGGCATTCTTGTCCGACCGGTTGAGCCATTTCGATGGCAGCTGTATCTCGAACGCCCCCAGCAACGACGCCGCGAAGAGCATGAACACTGCGAAGAACAGCACGTTGGGCACCCAATGGGTAGCCAGCCAGTTGAAGATGTCGGCCGTCACGGCCTCCCCGCCTCCGAAACGTGCCGCAAGGATCAGCGCGGCGATCGGCAGCGTGAAGATCACCACTATGAACACCCCGAACATCGACGCCCTGAAACGCGCCTTTGCCGGGTTGGCGGTGTCCTTCAAAAAGAAAGTGACCGTCATAGGGATCATCGGGAACACGCACGGCGTGAGCAGCGCCAACAGCGCCCACCCTATCGCCGCAAGGATCATACTCCAAAGGCTCTCGCTGCCGATGTCAGCTCCGCCCCCGCCGTCATTGCGAGGGCCTTCGGCCCGAAGCAATCCAACCCTGGAACCATTCTGCATGCCCAAATCCGCCGTGGCCGTTCCCACGGGCCCAACGGGCACCGAGAACTCCCACACCCCGCGCACACAATACTCGTCGTCGCATATCTGATACTCGACTTCGCCGGCCAGCACGGCTCCGGGCCCAGTGACCCGCACCCGTTGGGCGAACTGCCCCGCGCCCTCATAGTATCCTGTTTCAAAACCGAACACGGGGTCGTGTTTATGTATCGGCTCGGTCGCCTCATAGGGCTCGCCGACAAGTTCCAACCCGCGCGAGGGCGAGAAGTCGAAAGCCGTGGCGAGCGAGGGTATGTCGTAGGGCCCCAGATCGTAGAGATGCCAGCCGGAAGTAGGCCGGGCCTCGAAAACCACATCCCACACACCCTCCTCACCCTCGACGGGCGCGGCGACGGTACTCCATTCGGCACTGCCGACCTCCTGCGCTCCGGCCCCGAGGGTCATCAGCGCGGCGCACAACAGCGCCACAAAAACCCTCAGACCACGCATAATCACTTCTTAGGGGCTGTTTCGAGCGCGTCGACCAGAAACCTCCAGAACCGCTCGACGGAGGCGATGTTGACCTCTTCGTCGGGCGAGTGGGGGTAGCGGATGGTCGGGCCGCACGAGATCATGTCCATTTCGGGATATACCCCGCCGATGATGCCGCATTCGAGACCCGCGTGCACGGCGGTGATCTCGGGTTTCTCGCCGAAGAGGCGTTCGTAGCCCGCGGCCATCGTCTTCAAAATCGGCGAGTCCATATTGGGGTTCCATCCGTCGTAGGAGCCTGACAGTTCGCACCGAGCACCCACGAGGCCGCACAGGGCGACTATCCGTTCCGCCACAAACTCTTTTTCACTCCGCATCGACGAACGCATCAGCGCCTGCATCTTCACCTCCTTGCCGTCGGACACCACGCGCGCGAAATTGTTCGACGTCTGCACCAGACCCGGCATCGAGGTCGACATCTTCACCACACCGTCGGGCACTATGCACACGAAGTCGATGAGATTTCGTGCCACCGCGGCTGGGATCACTTCTTTCGGGTATTCGGCCGCCGAGGCGATCTTCAGCGAGATCGTATCCTCAATGTCTTTGAACTCTTTCACGAGGGTCGCCTCCATCTGTGCCACCGCCTCGGTGAGTATATCGAGATAGTCGGCCTTCACGAGCAGCGTTGCCCGCGCCTCGCGTGGTATGGCGTTGCGCAGTCCCCCGCCGTCGATGCCCGCCAACAGCGCTCCGGCCGCCAGGTGAGGCTTCAGCGTGCGGGCGATCACCTTGTTGGCGTTGGCGCGCTGCATAATGATCTCTATGCCCGAGTGGCCGCCTTTCAGCCCTTTGACTTCGACCGTGACGGCCTTGTAGCCCTGCGGTGCGGCTTCGGCGGTGTAGGGCAGTTGCATGTTGGCGTCCGTACCTCCGGCACAACCCGTACAAAGCTCGTTGCCACGCTCAGAGTCGAGGTTTATCAATATTTCGCTCCTGAGCTCCCCGGCCTTGAGTCCGAACGCTCCCACCATGCCCGTCTCCTCGCTGGCGGTGAGAAGCGCTTCGAGCGGGCCGTGTTTCAGTTCCTTGGACTCGAAGATCGACAGAATCGCCGCCACGCCTATGCCGTTGTCGGCGCCGAGGGTGGTTCCGTTGGCTTTCACCCGCTCTCCGTCGATAACCGGCTCGATCGGGTCTTTGGTGAAGTCGAACTTGCGGTCGCTGTTGGCCTGCGGCACCATGTCGAGGTGTGCCTGGAGCACAATTGCCTTACGCCCCTCCATTCCGGGCGTCGCGGGTTTACGCAATATTACATTGTTGGCTCCGTCGACGGTGTGTTCAAGACCGTTCTTTTTAGCGAACTCGACGACGTAGGCGCGAATTTTCTCCTCGTGATGCGAGGGGTGCGGAATGTTGCAAATCTCTGCAAAATGGCCCCAAAGGGCAGCCGGTTTAAGATCAGTGATTTTCATATAAGATACGTTTTTCACAAAGGTAGTCTCGCTATCATGTTTTTGGTATTTTCCTCTATCTCGTGCAGGCGGTCTTCCGAACGCGCCTTGTGGAACTTTTCGCCCGTGATATTTTCGTAGAGTTCAATGTAGCGCTCGCTGATGCCGGCCACAATATCGTCGGTCATTTCGGGCACCTGCTCTCCGGCGCGCCCCTGGAAACCATTGTCCATCAACCACTCGCGCACGAACTCCTTCGAGAGCTGGCGCTGGGGTTGCCCGGCATCAAAACGCTCCTGATATCCCTCGGCGTAGAAATAGCGCGACGAGTCGGGGGTGTGAATCTCGTCGATCAAGGTGATCTCGCCGTCGCGTTTACCGAACTCATACTTGGTGTCTACGAGTATCAGCCCCCTCTTAGCGGCCATCTCGCTGCCCCTTGCGAAGAGGGCGAGCGCGTAACGCTCCAAAACTTCGTAATCCTCCTTCGACACCAGCCCACGGGCAATGATCTCCTCGCGCGATATATTCTGGTCGTGTGCTCCGATCTCAGCCTTAGTCGTGGGGGTAACTATCGGGGCGGGGAACTTTTGGTGTTCGCGCATGCCCTCGGGCAGTTTAACGCCGCATATCTCGCGGGCACCCGCCTTGTAGTCCCTCCACGACGAGCCGGTAAGGTATGCCCTCACTATCATCTCGATCGGGAATGTGTCGCACCTGTACCCGGCGGTCACCATCGGGTCTGGCGAAGCTATCTTCCAGTTGGGGCATATGTCTTCCGTGGCGTCGAGAAACTTCGACGCGATCTGGTTCAACACCTGTCCCTTGTGGGGAATACCGCGCGGCAACACCACGTCGAACGCCGATATGCGATCCGTTACCACCATCACGAGGTACTTGCCGTCGATGTCGTACACGTCCCTGACTTTACCCACATAGAGGCTCCTCTGCCCCTCGAACCTGAAATCCGTTTTAACAATTGCCTTCATATCTTTTCATCACTATTTCTACTTTCCTGTCTGTATGGAGATTCTGCTTAATCGCCGTCGGCGTTCCGACTGAATGCGTTTACAATGTCTTTTACCAGACGGTGGCGAATAATGTCGCCCTCGTCGAAATTTACCGTCGCGATGCCCTTCACGCGGCTCAGCAGTCCCAGTGCCCGTTGTAGTCCCGAATCGGAGACTCTCGGCAGGTCGATCTGCGTGAGGTCGCCCGTCACTATGAACTTTGCGCTCGGCCCCATCCTTGTCAGGAACATCTTGATCTGCGACAGCGTGGTGTTCTGCGCCTCGTCGAGTATCACGAACGCGTTGTCGAGCGTGCGGCCCCTCATGAAAGCGAGCGGCGCGATCTGCACCGTGCCCTCCTCGAGGTATTTCGCGAGCTGCGCCCCCGGCACCATATCGCCCAGCGCATCGTACAGCGGCTGCAGGTATGGGTCGAGTTTCTCCTTCACGTCACCCGGCAAAAAGCCAAGTTTCTCTCCCGCTTCGACCGCCGGACGGGTCAGGATTATCCGCCGCACCTGTTTTTCTTTCAGTGCGCGGACGGCCAGCGCAATCGCAGTGTAGGTCTTGCCGCTGCCGGCGGGGCCTATGGCGAAGAGCAGGTCGTGGTCTTGCGCCTTCTCCACCAGTTTCTGCTGGTTCTTGCTTTTGGCGCGAATCACGTTGCCGCCCACTCCAAACAGGATAACCTCCTCCGCCGGAAATGGCAGTGTTATCCCGTCTTTTGCGTAGCTCGATCCGCTGTGGCCGTTGCCACCGCCGTCGGCGTTCCGACCGAACGCCTGCCGCACCACCTCACGCGAGATGTGGTGGTATTTCAGATAGTAGTCGACCAGTCCGTGCAGCCTCCTCTCGAAACGCTCCACCTCGCCCTGATCGCCAAGTACCTTGATGGTCGATCCGCGCGCTATCACTTTGACCTTCGGCGAGAGCGTCACGATCTCGTCGAGATTCGCACTTCCGGGGCCGTAAAAGTCCCTCTGATCTATGTTGTCGAGTGTTATTTCTTTTTCGAGCATTCGTTATTCTGAGTAGCTAAAAATCCGCCGTCGGCGTTCCGACCCCTAAAACATTATTCCCACGCCCACCGACCAACTCGAGAAGCGGCTCTTGATGTCGGCCCAATCGCCCGAGAAGCTCATTTTTTTGAAGTCGCCGTGATAGCGCGCGTCGAATGTAAGGCCCAGCAGGTCGACGCTCGCGCCGACGGCGTAGCCCACCGCAGGACGCAGGGGCAGCAGTTCGAGACTGCCGTCAACCGTCTTAAAGTTGTTCATCAGGTTGAACACCGGCCCCGCCTGAATGCGCGCAACGCTAACCTTGAGGCTCAACATAAGCGGCACGTCGACCGTCGCCATGCGAATCTTCGAGGTGCCTCCGGGCACATAACCCCCGGGATCGACGAGAGCATCAGGCTCAGTTACCTTGAGATTGCTCTGCGAATAAACCACCTCTGGTTGGAAGAACAATCCCGCGCCGAGCAACCCGTCGCCGAAACCGATGATACGAATGCGCGAAACCACCGCGGCGTTCCAGCCCAGCCGCGCCTTTGCGTCGGCAATCCCGGCAAACTCCACGTCCATATTCTGCAACCCCACGCCCACACGCGCGCCGAGCTCGAACTTCTGCGCCGAAACGCTCTCCACACCCACCGTCGCCAGCATCAGCGTCGTCAGCACAATCCACAATGTCCTTTTCATATTCAGTCGGTTTTGATATGCGCAAAGATATAAAAAAAAACACAACCCCGGCGGATTGTGTTTTTTCTTTCGGATGCGGTATGCTTTACTTCGCGGCCGCTCTTTTGTCGTAGTGTTTTTGATAGCGGCTCATAAACTTATCGACGCGACCGGCGGTGTCAACCAACTTCATTTTGCCCGTATAGAACGGGTGCGACGTGTTGGAAATTTCCATCTTGTACACGGGATAGNNATGATCATTGGACATGTCCTTAAACGCGACTATGCGATACTTGTCCGGATGAATTCCCTTTTTCATTGTGTTTTTCCTCTTATTAGTGATTCATATTGAGGGCACAAAGATAAACAATAATTACGAATTACGGCCTGCAGACCACAAATTTAATTTAACCCGGGGCCGGAGACACCCGTTGTGTTAATAGTTTGTCAGTAGCTTTCGCAGAATACTATCATATCCACCTCTTTTTCGGCCTATTTTTGTACTGTTATTTTGTATGAACACTACCCAAGACAGACAAACGCAATGAAAAAACTTCTGTTTCAAGTCTTCTTTCTGATATGTGCATGTGTGACCATTACGTCTTCCTGCATAACGGAAGAGAGACCCGCCGTAGTATTAGCTGCCCCTATCGACAAGAGGCAGACCGTGTACGCCGATCAGACAACCGGCGGCGACATTACGTTTCTGACAAAGGATTCGTGGATGATCGACGTGAAGAGACCCACCGGTACTGCCAGCGTGGATTGGTTGGATCTGACTTTGGACGGAGTCCGGACATACGAAGGCGAAGCGGGGACGGTCACGCTTGCCACCGAATTGCTGCCGAACTATACGGGTGAAGACCGCCGCGCCATCATCTTCGTTATATGCGCCGGCATAAAAGACTCGCTCGTGGTGGAGCAGAAAAGCATCACCCTGGCGGGCAAGCCGCTCGAACCGAGCGTCAACGTGGCCGCCCAAAACGGGGAGGTCAAAGCGGGCGTGGCCGGCTCGGTCACATTCACAGTGAGGAGCAAGGGCATTCCCGACGGTTCGAGAGGAACCGTGAGATGGTTCACCAATGCCGCGGGAACGACTGCCTCCGGCCAGTCCCCGACGGGCATCTCCGCATCACTGTCTGAAGTGGAGAACGACGAGGCCACATTGACTGTCACCACGACGGAAGAGACCGTGCAGGGAACATACTATTTCAGGACAACCACAAACGATGTGGTCTCTCCCATGGCGACACTTGCCATCGGTGCCCCCCAGCAACTGGTGTTCGAAGACAGGCCGACGTTCGACATTCCGGCGATGCCGACAGGCTCGTACATAGGTGTGATTAATGTTTCGACTGCCGTTTCGGGCGGCAAGCCACCTTATATATACAGTGCAACGGGGCTCCCTGCAGGAATCTCCATTGATTCCTCGACGGGTTTGATTTCCGGCGTACCGACTACGCAGTCTTCCGCCGGCACGGCAACCATAACTGTCATGGATTCTTCGCTGACGAATCCTCAAAGCAGACGCATTACCATCAACTACGGAGCCGTATCGCTCACCTATTACATCTCCGTAACTTCGCCGATCAATTTCGCTGATCTTTTTCTGGGCTACGCACCGCCTGTGGCGCAGGCAGTAATGATCACCAATACCGGTTCGGGAGATATAACTCTCTCCCAGCCGGAGGCAACCAACTTTATCGTCGGTAAGCTCTCGAACAACATACTTGCCGCCAGAGAGGCTGTCGCCTTCACCATCCAGCCTAAACCCGGTCTTGAGATCGGAACATATACCGAAACTATTATCATAGGCTCCAACGCGAGTACTTCGACCTCCGTCGTCGCGAACGTTACCGTCATTCCGGCCCCACTGGTCTTCACCGACGACGACGCATACAACATCCCGCCTTTAAGGGTGGGCACGGCCATGAGCGAAATCAACCTATCGGCCGCCGTATCGGGTGGCACTTTACCTTACGTGTTCAGTGCGACCAACCTTCCGTCGGGCATCACCATCAACCATTTGACGGGCGTGATTTCGGGTATTCCCATATCGAGTGCCAACGCGGGCGAGGCGACCATAACGGTCAAAGACACCTCGTCGCCGGAGCAGCAAAGCCAGATCATAACCATTGCCTACGGCGCGGTCACACCATAGGGAACAAGTGAAGGTTATTCCAAATCTTTAATCTCTTTCAGGCTGCGTTTTATGGCGGCCATGTTGTCGGCGAAGAACTTTTTGTAGTACCACACACAATAGAGTACGGTTGCCGTGACAAGTCCGGTCATGGCAACCCACGACCACAAAGGCACCCGCAGTGCGGCGTACACGACGATGGCCCCTGCGAAAAGGAGCGGAACTAACAAATAGGAGACCCTCTTTTCATACAGCGCGAAGAGTTCGTACCGTTGAACCATTTTGGCAACTCTCTTCATATTTCCCGATATATCGACCCTGAAAAGAGTGAAGGTCTTTATAAACTGCCACACAAGAATCGCAGGCAAAAGCGGGAACAGTACCTTGAGAAAGAGTTTTGTCTCGGGGGGCATACCAGCTCCGACAATAGTCCACAACACGAATGGAATGGCAAACAGCATGACTGCTACACCGATCAATTCGTAAGCGAGGAATTTGTTCACCGAACGCTGTGAGCGCGCGGCGATGGATTCGCGGATAAAAGTTTCACTTAGAGTTTCCTGTCTGTCGAGCCTGCGGTCGAGTTCCCGCCACGCGGTTTTCATGTCGTCGAGTTCCATAATTCGTTCGATTTTATTCTGTTTTTTATTCTGTTGAGTCTGACTCCGACATTGGCGGGTGTCAGTCCTGTTATTTCGGCTATCCCGGCGTAGCTTTTCTCTTCGAGCCACAGCAGTATCACCGCCTTGTCGAGTGCATTCAGGGTGGCGATAAGTCGATAGAGCAGTGCCACGCGGTCTCCGCCTCCGCCGTCGTGCTCGCGGGGTGCTTCGACGGGAAGTTCCGCCGTTGCCGTGGCGGATCGCTGCACTTTTCGCTCACGCCGCATGTACGAAACACAGGTGTTGAGCGCCACGCGGTATATCCATGTCGAGAGGGTGCTCTCGCCCCGGAAACGGGAATACCCCCTCCAAAGATTGGCCACCACCTCCTGGTAGAGGTCTTCGACGGGCACGGCCGGCGAGACATAGAATGAGCAGACCTTGTAGATCACCCGCTCGTTAGCCCTGACCATTGCCACAAATTCTTCTTCGTTTTTCATCCGATCTGTTAGACGCTGCACGGGCACGAAATATTACAACAAAGAGGGCCACTTCATTTCGAGTGACCCTGCCTGCTATCCGTTTTATAATTAGCTTCTATTCGTACCTGCCGCTTTTGAGCATCGCGACCTCTTTGTCGGTGAGGAAACGCCATTGGCCGCGTTTGAGATTCTTTTTGGTGAGGCCGGCAAAGTAGACGCGGTCGAGCTTGTGTACGCCGTAGCCGAGTTCTTCAAATATTCGGCGCACGATGCGGTTTCGTCCCGAGTGTATCTCTATGCCCACCTCTTTGCGGTTGTCGGGTTTCACGAAGTCGACGGCATCGGGGATTATCACCCCGTCGTCGAGGTCGATCCCGTCGCGCGCTTTCTGCAAGTCCATGTTTGTGAGCGGACGTTCGAGCGTCACCTGATACACCTTCTTTTTATTGTGCGACGGGTGTGTCAATTTTTCCGTCAGGTCGCCGTCGTTGGTCAGCAGCAACACACCCACGGAGCTCTTGTCGAGCCTTCCCACGGGATAGATGCGTTCGGTGCAGGCGTTTCGCACGATGTCCATCACCGTTTTAGCGGCGTGTGGGTCATCGAGCGACGTGACAAATCCTTTGGGCTTGTTGATTATGATGTAGACCTTGCGTTCGTTCGACAGGCGCTCGCCCTTCAGACGAATATCGTCGCCCGGCTGCACCTTGATTCCCATTTCGGTAACTACGTTGCCGTTGACCGTCACTTCTCCCTTGGCTATCAATTCGTCGGCCTCGCGCCTCGAGCACTTGCCCGACATGGCGATGTAGCGGTTCAGGCGCAACTCCTTTCCGTTGTCGACGGTGCCATAACTTGGGTAGAACTCGGGTTTCGCACCGGGGTCCATGCCTCCGGCGCCCTTTTTGACGAACGGCTTCTTCGGCCCCGACGGCCTTTTGGGGCCGTATGGTTTGTTGCCGCCTCCATAGGGACGGTCTCCGCCCGGCGGACGCTGGCCGTAAGGTCTCTTTTCGTACTGGCCTCTCGGACGATCCGAAGGGGTGTCCCAGCGGTTGAAATCTCTCTCGGGTCTCTGGCCTCCCTGACCCCCGTGTCCTCCATGTCCGCCATATCCTCCCGATCCTCCGTGGCCTCCCTGGCCGCCGATGAATCTGTTGTCGGGTGAAAAGTTGGGATTATAGGATCTCCTCTGGGGACGTTCATAATTCCCCTGATCGTCGGATCTTCGCGGCCTCTCCTGCCATTGGGATTGTGGCCTTTCGCCTCTGTCGGGTCTTTCCTGCCATTGGGGTCTTTCTCCCCTGTCGGGTCTCTCCTGCCATTGCGGCCTCTCTCCTCCGGGCCTTCCCTGCCACTGAGGTTTTTCGGATCTCTCTCCCCTTTCGGGTCTTTCGGGTCTGGGCGGCGTCTCGCCGTCCTCGGTTCTCACGACCCTTGGTGAGCGCGTAACCGCCTCTACCGACACGGTACGGTTACGGCGGCGTTTGTCCTTGGCAAACTCTTCCACACCGCTCTCTCTCTTCTTGTCATCGGAATCTCTCACTCGGATAATTTTTAAGTTGAATTATGCGGCAAATATAGTGGTTTTTACGTACAATTATGATACCATTCCCTAAAATTGAGCCCGAGTTATTATTTTATCTCTCCGAACCTTACGCCGCGCTCCCCGCGTGCCACCCGCCATTTCAACCAATTGTAGAGATGGTAGATGAACGGAGCGTACCGGCACAGCCACATGAAAAGGCGTGTTTTAGCGCCGATACCCTGTGAAACCACCGCCTCGCGGTAGCAGCGGCGGAGCAGTGCGGTGTGCTCGCGGTGGAACAGGCGGCGCGAGCCCGGGTCGGGATTGTGGTGGCGGTTCATGGAGAGCAGGTACCTCTCTTTGTAGAGTCGGCGGACAAGAGTTTCGCAGCAGAGTCGGGTCAGACCTTCTCGCCGGGCGAAATCGAGCCTGTCGTCGAGCGCGCCGGTGGCCCAACGGATGTCGAATCCGCGGTTCATGACGCTCGCGGGGTGGAGGTAGTGGCAGTAGAGCACCTCGCGGGTGACGGCTATCGTGCAGGCGGCGCCTAACAAGTGGTGCACCACCTGCTGATCCTCGTCGGTGTAGGAGCCGGTGGGGAAACGCACCAAGGTCCACACGCGGCGGCGGTAGAGTTTGTCCCAGATGTAGATGCTCGCGTCGGTGTAGAAATTTTCGAGTATTTCGCGGGCAGTGAAAACTTTTACCTGCTGCGGGGCGGGAGTGGCGATGCTGTCGGCCGTGCCCTTCACACAGGCGCACTGGGCAATGTCGGCGTCGTGTTCAAGGCATATTTCCAACAGCCGGGCGAGCATGCCGGAGGCGTAGAAGTCGTCGTTGTCGCAAAATGCGATCCACTCGCCGCGCGCGGCCTCAATGCCGTCGTTGCGCGCAGCCGAGACCCCGGCGTTGGCTTTGTGAATCACCCTCACACGCGGATCACGTGCGGCGAAGTCATCGCACATCGCCCCGCTCCCGTCGCCCGACCCGTCGTCGACGAGTATCAGCTCCAGCTCCTTGTGCGTCTGCCCCAACACCGACTCGACACAGCGCGCCAGATACTTTTCGGCGTTGTAGACCGGGACTATGACCGAGATTAGTCGAAACGCCGACGGCGAATTGTTTTTCATCTTCAAATCTTTGTGCCGATGTAAAAGAGGTCGAACGCGCGGTCGGAGGCGGGGCCGAGGCGATAGTTGTCGGGGGAGATCGAGCGGGTGAGATCGTTGTTGCCCGCAAGGAGCCGGCGGCGGTTGAGGCGGTTGACCAGGTCGTAGGGCACGCGCAGCATCCATCGCGGAAGGCGGTGCCCGAGGTCGAGCAGATCGAAGCGGGTGATGCGGCGCACGCTTTCGCGGTTGCGCTCGTAGTACTCGGCGATCTTTTCGTCACCGAAAATCCCCATCGCCTCGACTCGGCCGAAACGACTCTCCATCAGGCTGGCGAACTGCCCCGCGGTGTATTCGCGCACATGCCACGGATTGCGCGTGAGCGAGGCGGGGGCGTTGGGCGTAGTAACAATGAATCGCCCACCGGGTTTGAGCACCCTCACCACCTCGTCGAGAAACGCAAAGTCGTTGCAAATATGCTCTATCACCTGGAACGACACCACGCAGTCGAACATCCCCGAGGGCAGGTCGAGCGGCGGCACGCGCATCCGGCGAAACTCCACTCCGGGAGGCAGGTAGATCCCCGCGGGAGGGCGTTTATCGACTGTGATGAGCGACCGCGCCACCGGGGCAAGTATCTCCACACCATAGCCACTGCCAGTTCCGATCTCGAGCACGTCGCCGCCGATCCGCCGTGCCGCCTCGCGATAGGCCAACACCGAGCGCGCCAACACAAAGTTGTCGCTGGCGTCGCTGTGTGATACCCTTTCGGCGGTGCTCATTTTATTTTTGCTTCAGTATCGGTTGCGGTTACGTCGCCGCGTTTCATCAGCATGCCGAGGGCGCGTTTGAACACCTTTTTACTCATTGATGTGAGTGCAGCCACATCTTCCGGCGCGCTGCGGTCGCCCAACGGCAGGGTGCCACCGTGTTCGCGGATGATGGCGAGCAGACGCCCGGCAGCGTCCTTAACCTCGTCGTAGCCCTGCTTTTGCACCGCCACGTCGATGCGCTTGTCGTCGGTGATGCGCCTCACGAAACCTGTGAGCCGGTCACCGATACGCACCGGGGCGAAAAGTTGATTCTTGTAGAGCATGCCCCAGTGACGGCAGTTGACTATCACCCTCCAGCCGATAGGGCTTTCCGATGCGACGATCAGATCGACCTGCTGGCCGGGCACCACACCGATCTCGTCGTTGGCCACCACGCTACGCAGGCGCATCGACGCCACGGCGCGGCCAGTAATAGAGTCCTCGTAGAGATAAACGAGATATTTGTGGCCCACCACCACTCCCCCCTGCTGGTTGCGGTTGGGCAAAAACAGATGCTTGGCCGAGAGGCCCCAGTCGAGGAACGCACCGTGGTCGTTGCGGTCGATCACCTGAAGGTAGGCAATGTCGCCAACGGTGGCGAGAGGCTCCTCGGTCGTCGCCACGAGGCGGTCTTCGGAGTCGTGGTAGACGAAAACCCGCCG
The DNA here is from genome assembly GCA_002293665.1 of Alistipes sp. UBA928. GTDB lineage: Bacteria > Bacteroidota > Bacteroidia > Bacteroidales > Rikenellaceae > UBA940. Next base: position 48,918 of record DBDQ01000122.1, read on the forward strand.
GGTGTCGCCCACCGCATCTTTCATGGAGACGTAGCGGTTGGGGAGCAACACCTCGTCGCCCTCGTCATTGGTAAGATATATTCCGTGGTCGGAAATCCTTCCGACCGTAAGTTCGTGATAGCGCCCCGCGTGGATCATTTTCGCCTATTATTTTGGGGCGAAGTTACGAATTTTGCCGGCATTTTCCTTACCTTTGCATCAAGATGGACCTCTCTTTCTCAATAATAACGATCCTTTTGATCTCAGGTCTCGTCGTGGGTTTCATCAACACGCTGGCGGGGGGCGGCAGCGCGATCTCGCTGACGGTGTTCATGGCGCTGGGTTTACCGGTGCACATTGCCAACGGTACGAACCGCATCGCCATACTTATGCAAAACATGTCGTCGACGGCGACCTTCTCCCGCAAGGGGATGCTCGACTGGCGGGGCGGGATACGCCTGGCCATCCCGGCGATCGTAGGCGCGGTCGCGGGGGCGCAGATCGCCGCAACGATCGACGAGCATATATTTCAGATATGCCTCGCGGTCGTGATGGGCTCGGTGCTGGTTTTCACGCTGTTGGGCGACCGGCTACTGCATCGGAGCGGAACGTCGGTTCACAGGTTTCGGCCGTTGCACTACGCGGTCTTCTTTTTGGTGGGCATCTACTGCGGATACATTTTCGTGGGGACGGGCTACATCGTACTGCTCACCACTATGGGGATGCTGCACATGGGGATCGTGCGGTCGAACGTCATCAAAAACTTCATCATCCTGCTGGCGATCCCGTTTTCGCTGCTGGTGTTTATTGTCAACGGTGAAGTGAACTGGACGTACGGGCTGGTGCACGGCGCGGGCAACATGGTGGGGGCTTTCCTCGCCTCGCACTACGCCATCGGCTGGGGTGTGAAGTTCCTGCGCTGGTTCATGGTGGTCGTGGTGCTGTTCTGCCTCGCCGATGTCCTCGGCCTCATCTCCATCCGCGAGTTTGTCCTCTCGATAATCCACTGATCATTCCTGGAAATGCCCGCTGCGGCAGACGAACCAAGGGTTGAGGAGCGACTCCTTGTTGTAGGCGAATTTGCCGAGGTCGGGCAGCGATTTGGTCGTGCCGCCGGTGTCGGACAGGATCACCTCGCCAGCCGCCGTGTCCCACTCGTAGGTTCCCGTCGTGCGGGCGTAGTAGTCGACCTCGCCCTCGGCCAGCATGCAGAACTTGTAGGAACTGCCCTGCTCGACGATCTCGGCGTCGGGATGAAGCTCGCGCAGCGTCGCAATGTGCTTGTCGGTATCCTCGTTGCGGTGCGAACGACTCACGGCTATTCGCAGAGGAGAGTTACGCTCACTCTTCAGCGGCAGTTTCACGGCCTGCGCAAAGACCTCTTCGTAGGAGAACTCGGCAGCGGGATCGGGCGCTACATCCGTCTTCATGAACGATCCGTGGCCCTTTTCACAAAAATATATCTTGTTGAAATAGGGGACGTAGATCACCCCGACGACCGGCCGGTTGTTGACCACGAGAGCGATATTGACCGTGAATTCGTTGTTTCCCTTGATGAACTCGCGGGTGCCGTCGAGCGGGTCGACGAGCCAGAACATGTCCCAGTCGCGGCGTTCGTCGAAACGCATCTCGCGCCCCTCCTCGCTCAGCATCGGCACGTGGGTGAAACCCAAATATTCCTTGATCACGGTGTGAGCCTGCCGATCGGCTTCGGTGACAGGGGAGAGGTCTTCTTTGAGGTCGATGTTGTAATCCTCCCTGCGCCGATAGACATCGAGAATGGCGGCTCCGGCCCTCAGAGCGGCATTGTAGGCCTTCGGCACGAGATATTCACGGGCCGCGGCGTTGAGATATTTTCCGTCTTTCATAATCAATTACAGGTTGATAACGCATAAAAGTACGAAAAATTTTGGTTTCTGCAAAAAATCAGCTACATTTGCACCCCAATATTCAT
>DBDQ01000122.1:51029-51500 GCA_002293665.1 Alistipes sp. UBA928
AAAGTCCTCGTGTTTAAGAAGAAAAGAAGGAAAGGGTATCAGAAACTCAACGGTCACCGCCAGTGCCTGACCCAAATCCAGATCGAAGAAATTGTTGCTTAACCACAAAACGCACAGAGAGAAATGGCACACAAGAAAGGAGTCGGTTCGTCAAAGAACGGCCGTGAGTCGGAAAGCAAACGACTCGGAGTGAAACTCTTCGGCGGTCAGTTCGCGAAAGCGGGCAACATCATCGTTCGTCAAAGAGGCACAACCCACAACCCCGGCGAAAACGTCGGCATGGGGAAAGACCATACACTGTTCGCCCTCGTCGACGGCACCGTCGGTTTCACCAAGAAGGTGGGCGGTAAATCTTATGTTTCGGTAGCTCCGCTTGCCGAGTAAGATTTTTGATTATCGAATCTAAAAAGTCCGCAACAGCGGACTTTTTTTGTTGTGATTCATTTTATGGGGCACAGCGAGCGGTCTACT
>DBDQ01000001.1:0-4071 GCA_002293665.1 Alistipes sp. UBA928
GTCCGGCAGCGAGGCCGTAGAGATGGGCGGAATGCCGCCTTTTCTCTTTTTCTTCATTACTGCCATATCAAACTCCTCCTACGTTACGTGGTTCTGCTTCCGAGATCGCGAGCGGAACTGCGTCGTTGATCGCCTCCTGCTCTTCTTTGCTCAGGTCTTTGTAGTCGCGGCCGAACTTCGCATGAGACACGTCGTTACGCATCTCGCTGAAAGCTCGGGCAAGTTCGTTCTGGACCTGGATGTAGACATCGTAGCTCGCTCCGGTGGTACTTTGGAGCGAAACCACGCCTTTGCTCACCATTTGGCTCCATTTCGAGCCGTCGGGCATATCTATCTCCTTGAGTTCTTTTTCGGGCATGTTCTCGTCATTGCCGGCGTTGATGGTGAATCGTTTCACCGATTCGGTCAACTGCGAGATGTGCATGTTCACACCCATCACCATGATTTGGTCGTTGTTGTTCACAAGGATCGGGAGCAGATTACGCTCCTTGACCTTGAGGTCTTCCGAGACTTGCTCTTCGGGGGGTATCGGCGGTAGCATGCGCGTGATACCCGTGTCAACATTCATGGTGGTGGCTACAAGGAAGAAGATAAGGAGCAGGAACGCGATGTCAGCCATCGAGCTCGCATTGATTTCCTGTATCTCTCTTTTATTACTCATGGTCTGTTCTCTATTTTATGGCCTTGGTGATCACTCCGGTCAGCAACGCGACGACGGTGATCCCGAGTGCCACGTAGCAGGTATAGAGCATCGTGTCGGTAATCTTCAGTTCGAACACGTTGTCGAACACCTTGCCGTCGGCGCCAATCACGGTGATGTCTTTCGCGATGGCGAAATAGATGATCACGGCCAGGACAGCCAGCCCGCCGAAGACGAACACTCCGAGCTTGGAGTTGCTGCGGCCCTTGCCCATGTTCATCGCCGTCATGCCGACCAGCAGCACCACGCCGATACCCAGCATGATGGCCGTAGCCACGAGCATGGGCACAACGTTCGCCTCGGGACCGCCTGCCGTTCCACCCGGATTCGGCGAGAACAGCCACATGGCGACAGTCACGGCCGCGATGGCGATGAGCGCGTATAATACTATGTTAGTTAACTTCTTCATGGTTATTTCCTGTTGTAATCGGTGAGAATGTCAACCAAAGTGATGGAACTGTCTTCCATGTCCATCGTGAGGCTGTCGATTTTCGAAATGATGTAGGAGTAGAACAACTGCAGGATCACAGCCGCGATAAGACCCGCCAGAGTGGTGAGAAGTGCGACTTTGATACCGCCTGCCACGAGCGTGGGGCTGACGTCACCGGCTGCCTGGATCGAGTCGAACGCGCCGACCATACCAACGACGGTACCCATGAAACCCAACATCGGCGACAGAGAGATGAACAGACCGATCCATACGAGACCCGACTCCATCTGTGCGATCTGCACCGAACCGTAGCTTACGACTGCCTTTTCGACGTTGTCNNCTGGTCGTAGCGATCGAGACCCTGGTAGAAGATAGAGGCGATCGGGCCTTTGGTGTCGCGGGCGACTTTCTTGGCCTCTTCGATGCCACCTTTCTTCAGAGCAGCTTCGATCTTGGCGATCAGCTTCTTCGAGTTGATCGTCGACAGGTTCAGGTAAAGAATACGTTCGATGGCGATTGCCAAACCGAGGATCACGAAGATAAGGATCGGGGCCATCCAGCCTGCACCACCCTCGAGGAATTTCTCCTTGATGGCCTGGTGAAGAGGTGTGCCTGCAACATCGGTTTCGGCGTTGAGCGTTTGTTCGGTCGGGGCCGCAGCGCTCTGGGCCTGGACATTAGCAGTGGACAGGCCTACGCAGGCTATCAATGCTAAGATAAGAAAAATTTTTTTCATAGTAAGTTAAATGATAATTGATTGTGTTTTATTTAAGTTTCTTATTGCTTTTTAATTTGTTGTTTCGTTTTAAGTTTTTTGCCCTTTTTGCAGAGGGGGCGGTTTTTTGGAGATTTGCGGGATTATTCGCTTCACTTCGTTTCGCTCATGATGCCCGGTGGCTCCTTGTTTTACACGTCTCCGAGAGCGTGCTCCGAAAAGAACGAACCTGTGCCCCTTCGGGGCCCTCGGATTTCAACCAAAGCACCTCTTGCAAGCGAGCTTGCGTCGGCGCTTCAGTTGAAACCCGGCCGCTACGCAGATGCGGTTCGTTCTTTTCGAATCCCGCTTTCGGAACCGTAGCTTTCCTGGAATTGCGCTTTCAAAAAAAACGAAAGCGCCATCCCTGCGGAGAAAGCGGGATTCGAACCCACGAAGCCCTTTTGGAGCTTACGCACTTTCCAGGCGCGCACCTTCAGCCACTCGGTCATTTCTCCTTAAAAATCAATCTGTTACACCTCAAGCCTTCCCCGCATCGCCCCAATCGACAGGGGAAAAACGGGATGAACGGATTTGCGAATATAGCAAGAATAATTAATTCAGGCAAAAATTATAACAAATTTTACAGGGTCATCTCTCCGCGCAGCGATCCGGCGAGCAGTGAGCGCGTTTCGGCGGGCGACAGTTCGCGCCCCAGAACGTACATCAACCTGGTGATCGCGGCCTCTGGCGTCATGTCGCCGCCGCTCGTTACGCCCACCCCGGCGAGCCTCACTCCCGACTCGTAGATTGGGTGTACCCCGCCCGCGATACATTGGGTTACGTTGACTATCACCGTGCCGCGGGAGATGGCGCGCCTCAGGGCGTCGAAGAACCAGTCGGCGGTGGGGGTGTTGCCCGCGCCGTAGGTCTGCATCACCACGCCGCGGAGTCCTTCGATGTTCAGAGCTGCTTCGAGCACGCGCGGCTCCATGCCGGGAAAGAGTCGGATCAGGGCGACGTCGGTATTGAGGGTGGTGGAGATTTCGAGGGGAGGAGTGTTTGGGGATCCGGCCGCTATGGCGGCGAGGTTGTAGTGGATCGTGACGCCGACTTCGGCCAGGGGAGGGTAGTTCTCCGATGTGAAGGCGTTGAGCTGCTCGGCGCTCCATTTTGTGGTGCGGTTGGCGCGGAAGAGGCGGTTTTGGAAGTAGATGCTTACTTCGGGTACCATCGGGCCGCCCGAACTGTTGTGCGCCGCGGCTATCTCGACGGCGGTGACGAGGTTTTCGCGGCCGTCGGTCCGGAGGACTCCTATGGGTATCTGGCTGCCGGTGAAGACAACCGGCTTGGCGAGATTTTCGAGCATGAAACTGAGCGCCGAGGCGGTGTAGGCCATTGTGTCGGTGCCGTGGAGCACAACGAAGCCGTCGTAGAGCGCGTAGTTGTCGCGCAGTGTTTCGGCCAGGCGCGCCCACTCGGCCGGCGTCACGTCGGACGAGTCGATGGGCGTGAAGTCCTCGTGGTAGTCGATCTCGACGCCGAGGCGGCGCAGAGCGGGAATTTCACTCTCGATCTCGCGGAAGTTGAGCGGCTTGAGTGCGCCCGTGACCGGGTCGGAGACCATCCCGATGGTGCCGCCCGTGTAGATCATCAATATCTTCGTTGCCATATCGGGGCAAAGGTAAAAAAACCGCCCGAATATTCGAGCGGTTTTTTTATAGGTGGTTCTCTGATACTTATATCAATACTTCATTTCGGCCATTCGCAGGTAGCTTTCGTAGCGCCACTTGGCGTTGGCCTGGGCGGCGGCGAAGAGCTCTTCGGCCTCGGCGGGATAGGCTTTGGCGAGGGCCGAGTAGCGCACCTCCTTGTCGAGGAACGGGCGGAACTTAGTCCAGTCGGGCTCCTTGCTGTCCATCACGAAGGGGTTTTGGCCCTGCTCCGCCAGCCTGGGATCGTAGTGCCACAGGTGCCAGTAGCCGCTCTCGACGGCCTGTTTGCCNNGATACAGGGCGAGTAGGCGATGACGAGCGAGGGGCCCGGGTAGCTTTCGGCCTCCTTGAGCACCTTGAGGAACTGATTCTGGTTGGCGCCGATGTTCACCTGGGCAACGTAGACGTAGCCGTAGGTCATGGCTATGGCACCGAGGTCTTTCTTGCGCACGCGCTTGCCGCTCGATGCGAATTTGGCGATTGCGCCGACGGGGGTAGCTTTGGAGCTTTGGCCGCCGGTGTTGGAGTAGAC
>DBDQ01000001.1:4134-11217 GCA_002293665.1 Alistipes sp. UBA928
GCTCTTGCGGGCCATGAACTTCTTCAGGCTCAGGATGTCTTTGCAGGTGTCGCAGCCGCAAGCCTCCATCATGGGGACGATGCGGTCGGTGATCTCTCTCGATGCGAGGCGGTCGTCGCGCTTGTCGATCCACTCCTGCATCACGGCTTTGAGTTCGGCAGTGCAGCAGCTGCAGTTGGCTATAGCGTGTTGCATCTTTTCCTGAATCTTGTCGCGCAGTTTTTCGGTAGCGACCTGCATCCCGAGGCCGAACTCGNNGCGTTGTCTTCGAACAGCGAGTTGCCCCAGGCCGGGCCGAAGCCGCGTTTGTTGACACAGTAGGGGGTCGACGGGGCGCTGCCCGAGTAGATCGACGAGCAGCCCGTGGCGTTGGCGATGATCATGCTTTCGCCGAAGAGTTGCGTGACGGCTTTTACATAGGGAGTTTCACCACAACCGGCGCAGGCTCCGGAGAACTCGAACAGGGGTTGGGCGAACTGGCTGTTCTTGACGTTCTTCGTGACGTCGACAACATCTTTGTAGCCCACCGTGTGGTGCATGTATTCCCAACGTGCCTCCTCGGCTTTCTGAGTGGCGAGGGGTTTCATTTCGAGTGCCTTGGTCTTTGCCGGGCAGACGTCCATACAGTTGCCGCAGCCCGTACAGTCGAGCGGCGAGACCTGGATGCGGAACTTATAATCTTTGGTCTCGGCGAGGCCCTGTTTGAACTCGGTGCCTGCGGGCGCCGCGGCGGCCTCGGCGTCGGTCGCGAGGAACGGGCGGATGGCGGCGTGGGGGCATACGTAGGAGCACTGGTTACACTGGATACAGTTGTCGGCGATCCAACAGGGGACGTTGACGGCGATGCCGCGCTTTTCGTAGGCGCTGGTGCCGTTGTCCCAGGTGCCGTCTTCACGGCCGAGGAACGCGCTCACGGGGAGGTCGTCGCCCTTGAGGTTGTTGACGGGTTCGACGACTTTGGTTACGAATTCCGGTTTGGTCGGAACGCCGACGGCGGATTCAGCTACGCAACACGAAGATTTAGTCGTGGCGAGGGTCGCCCATTCGGCGGGGATTTCGACCTTGACGGCGGCGTCGCCACCGGCATCGACCGCGGCGTTGTTCATTGCCACGATCTGGTCGCCCTTCATACCGTAGGACTTCTTGATGGCTTTCTTCATCTCGGCCACGGCGGTGTCGTAGGGGATCACGTTCGCTATTTTGAAGAAGGCGCTCTGCATGATGGTGTTCGTGCGGTTGCCCAAGCCCAGTTCGGCGGCGATCTTGGTGGCGTTGATGATGTAGAAGTTGATGTTGTTCTTGGCCATGTAGACCTTCATTTCGTCGGGCAGTTCGGCGGCGATGCCGTCGGCGCCCACCAGCGTGTTGAGCAGGAACGAACCGCCCTTGGTGAGGCCCTTCAGCACGTCGTACTTGTGGATGTAGCTCGGCACGTGGCACGCGACGAAGTTGGGCGTGGTGACGAGGTAGGGCGAGCGGATGGGCTCGTCGCCGAAACGGAGGTGCGAGGCTGTGTAGCCGCCCGACTTCTTGCTGTCGTAGGCGAAGTAGGCCTGGCAATATTTGTCGGTCGTGTCGCCGATGATCTTGATCGAGTTTTTGTTTGCTCCAACGGTACCGTCGGCGCCGAGGCCGAAGAAGACCCCTTCGAAGGTGCCTTTGCGTTCGAGGTCGATAGGTGCGCCCACTTCGAGCGACAGATGGGTCACGTCGTCGACGATACCTACCGTGAAACCGTCACGCGGCTTGGCCGACGCGAGGTTGTCGTACACCGCGACCATGTGGGCCGGGGTGGTGTCTTTCGAGGCCAGACCGTAGCGGCCGCAGATGATGGCGGGAGCACCGGCTTTGCCGCGGAACATGTCCTGCACGTCGAGCATGAGGGGTTCGGCGCTTGCTCCGAACTCGCGGGTGCGGTCGAGCACGCAAACTCTTTTGACGCTTGCGGGAAGTGCTTCGAAGAAGTACCTGGCCGAGAAGGGGCGGTAGAGGTGCACCGTCATGGCGCCGACTTTGCGGCCCTTGCTTACGAGATAATCTACGGTCTCTTTGAGTGTGTCGGAGATCGAGCCCATCGCGATGATGATGTCGGTGGCGTCGGCGGCTCCGTAGTATGTAAAGGGTTTATAGGTGCGGCCCGTGATCTTGCTGATCTCGGCCATGTATTTGGCTACGATGTCGGGCACGGCGTCCCAGAATTTGTTGCCTGCCTCCTTGCTCTGGAAATAGATGTCGCTGTTCTGCGCCGTACCTCTCGACACGGGGCTTTCGGGGTTGAGGGCGCGGCTGCGGAAGCCTGCCAGCGCTTTTCGGTCGATGAGCGGGGCGAGGTCTTCGTTGCTCAGCGCCTCGACCTTCTGGATTTCGTGCGAAGTGCGGAAACCGTCGAAGTAGTGGAGGAACGGCACGCGGCTCTCGAGCGAGGCGAGGTGCGCCACGCCCGCGAGGTCCATCACTTCCTGCACGCTCGACGTGGCGAGCATTGCGAAACCGGTCTGGCGCGTGGCCATAACGTCCTGATGGTCGCCGAAGATGGAGAGCGACGAGGCGGCCAGCGCCCTCGCCGAGACGTGGAACACGCCCGGGAGCAGCTCGCCGGCTATCTTGTACATGTTGGGGATCATGAGCAGCAACCCCTGCGACGCGGTGAACGTGCTGGTGAGCGCGCCCGTCTGCAACGAGCCGTGGACGGCACCCGCGGCACCGGCCTCGCTCTGCATTTCGACCACTTTTACCGTTTCTCCGAAAATATTTTTCCGCCCCGCGGCCGACCATTCGTCGACATACTCGGCCATGGTCGAGGATGGGGTGATGGGATAGATGGCCGCCACCTCGCTGAACATGTAGGCGATGTGCGCCGCGGCGTAGTTACCGTCGCAGGTTACAAATTTTTTGTTCTCTTTTTTCATTGTATTTTAGTGTTTTATATGATTCGGCGAAAACGCTGTGTCCGACTGGACGCCCGCAAAAATAATAATTTAATAGTGCATTACCGACATTTTACCCTATTTTTGCCTATTATTAATGATTTTATAACGTGTGTTTGATGCTCCGCCTGTATTGCAAATCCCGCGGGTTACGCTTTTCGGAGCGAACACGGCAAAGCCCGGTGGATTCGGCGGAACAGAAAAATATTTGTTGCGAAAATTTAACGATTTATTAATATGTCAACCACCCCCAAACCAGCTCTTTCGAACTCTCCGAGGGTCGATGTAGTCGATGCGCTGCGCGGGATCGCCGTGATCGGTATCCTGCTCTTGCACAGCGTGGAACACTTCAACTACTACCGGTTTCCAGAGGATGCTTCGTGCCGCCTGCTTGCCTTTGCCGACACGGCGGTTTGGGACTCGCTCTTCTTTACTTTTTCGGGTAAGGCCTACGCCATTTTTTCGTTGCTGTTCGGCTACACTTTCTTTTTGCAGTACGAGAGGGCGCGGCGGGAGGGGCGCGACTTCCGGGGGAGGTTCGTGTGGCGCATGGTGGTGCTCTTTGGTTTCGGATGCCTGAACGCGGCTTTCTTTCCGGGCGAGGTGCTGGTGCTGTTCTCGCTCGTGGGGTTGGTTTTGCCTCTTGTGGCGCGGCTGTCCGACCGGTGGGTTCTCGCCATTGCGGGATTCGGGCTGCTGGGGCCCGACTTCATTGTGCGCGTAGCGACGGTGATGGCGGGCGGTGAGGCTTCGACCGAGGGGTTCGTGCCGTGGTGGCAGGCCAATATGGATACTCTCGGCGAGGGGCGCTTTTGGAGCTCGGTGTGGTCGAACCTCACCGACGGGCAGATGTTCAGTATAGTGTGGGCGAGGGATTTCGGACGTATGGTGCAGGCGCCGGCGCTCATGATGACGGGGATGCTCATCGGGCGGCGGGGATTGTTTGCCGACACTTCGGAGAATATTCGTTTCTGGCTGAAGGCGGCGCTCGTGGGGCTCGTCTGTTTCTTTCCGCTGCGTGGATTTGCCGACATGATCCCGGAGTGGATCGGCAACGCGGGGGTGGCCGACAATGTGGGGCAACTTGTGGGGCAGTGGCACAAGTTGGCCTTTATGGTCTTTATGACGGGGGCGATAGTTGTGTTGTTTCATCGCACGAGGCTGCGCGGGGCGATGATGAGAGTGGCGTCGCCGGTGGGGCGCATGTCGCTCACGATGTATGTGGCGCAGTCGATCGTCGGCAGTTTTGTGTTTTTTCCGTGGGGGCTCGACCTGGGAGCAAGGCTCGGATCGACGGCATCGTTGGGTGTTGCGGTCGTGATGTTCGCGATTTTGTATACCTTTGCCACTCTTTGGCTGCGGCGATGGCGGCAAGGGCCGCTCGAATGGCTCTGGCGTAAAGCGACATGGATATGATAACTTACCGAAAACATACTTTGAGTAACGGACTGCGCGTGGTGGTACATCGCGCAGAAGGGGGCGAGATGGCGGCCGTCAATGTGCTTTATTGCGTGGGGGCGCGCAACGAGAATCCGGCGCGGACGGGATTTGCGCACCTTTTCGAGCATCTGATGTTTCGCGGGACGCGCGCAGTGCCCGATTTCGATACGCCGCTGCACAAGGCTTGCGCCGAGAACAACGCGTTCACAAACAACGATTACACCGACTACTACATTACCCTGCCGCGGGAGAATATCGCCACGGCGATGTGGCTCGAGGCCGACCGCATGAGGGGCCTGGCGCTTACCGCGGCCAAGCTCGAGGCCGAGAAACGGGTGGTGGTGGAGGAGTTCAACCAGCGATACCTGAACCAGCCTTACGGCGACGTGTGGATGCTGATGCGCGAGATGGCCTACAAGGTGCATCCATATCGTTGGCAGACGATCGGCGCCGCGCCCGAACACATTATGGGGGCCACGATGGAGGAGGTGAAGGCGTTCTATGAGCGATATTACAATCCGGCCAACGCTATTTTGTCGGTGGCCGCCGATATGGATGTCGACCGTGTTTTTGCGCTTGCCGAGGAGTGGTTCGGCGAGGTGCCCGCGGGGGTGAAGCCGGTGGATGATATTCCGGTGGAGCCGCTGCCGGAGGAGGCGCGGCGTCTCGAAGTGGAGCGCGAGGTGCCCGCCACGCAGATTACCATTGCATTTCCGATGGGACGGCGAACTTCGGACAACTACTACGCCTGCGATATTTTGTCGGATGTGCTGGCCGGGGGCTCTTCGGCGCGCATGTACGAGAGTCTGGTGCGCGAGAGGCGGCTGTTTTCGAGCGTGAACGCCTACATCACGGGGGATCTCGATCCGGGGCTGTTCGTGGTGACGGGGCATCTGCTGCCCGAGACTTCGGTGGAGGCGGGCGAGAGTGCGCTGTGGGATGAACTGCGGCGGCTTTGCGACGAGCCCGTGGGCGACTATGAGCTCGATAAGGTGAAGAACAAGTTCGAGGCCGAGACNNCAAGGCGATGAACCTCGGGTTTTATGAGATGGCGGGCGATCTGCCGCTTATTAACCGCGAGGTGGATTTGTACCGGTCGTTCTCGGCCGGGCGGCTCATTGAGGAGGCGCGATCCACATTTGTTACCGAAAGATCGTCGACCCTGATATATAAAGCTGCCGCGAAATGAAAAAACAACCCGAAATAGTGATCCCCAAGAGTGTCTCGCTGCCGCAGGTGGAGACGGTGGTGTTGGATAATGGTTTGCCCGTGCATCTGATCCGCACAGCCGGACAGGAGGTGGCGCGTGTGTCGTTTGTGTGGGCCGCGGGGTCGGCCGTGCAGACGAAGCCCTTTGTCGCGTCGTCGACCCTGAATTTGCTGGCCGAGGGGAGCGAGACTCTTTCTGCGCACGAGATTGCCGAGCGGTTGGACTATGTGGGGTCGTACTTCGACGTGTCGATCGACAGGGATTATGCCGTGGCGACTTTTTGCTGTCTCGGGAAGTTCTTCGGGCCGACGCTCGAGATGATCTCCGAGATTGTTTTGCATCCGGCTTTTCCCGAGGACGAGGTGGCGCTGTATGCGCGCAAGCGTATGGAGCGGTTGGCTATGGAGCGTTCGAAGCCTGCAACGAAGGCGCGCGAGATGTTCTCGGCCGCGCTTTTCGGCGATGAGCATCCTTATGGTATTTCGTCGCCCGAGAGTGAGTATCTCCGGTTGAGGCGGGAGGATGTACGTGAGTTTTTCGGGCGGTTCTACGGCGCGGGGAATTGTTTTGCCGTATGCTCGCTGGGTGACGATGCGGGGCAGAGGGAGGCGCTGATGGAGTTGCTGGCGCAGATGCCGGGGGGAGAGATTACCACCCCGTCGGCCCTGTGGGCCGCCACCCCTCCTTTACAGGGAGGGGAATTTGCGTGGCGTAGTCCACTTTCCGATCCGCGGCGCGTTTTGGAGCTGCCGGGGGCCGTGCAGTCGGCGATACGCATCGGGCGGCTGCTGTTTCCGCGCGGGCATGAGGATTTTGTGGGGATGCAGGTCGTGGCGACCGTTCTCGGGGGGTATTTCGGGTCGCGCCTGATTCAGAACCTGCGCGAGGAGCGGGGGTACACCTACGGCGTGATGGCGGCGATGGTGAACCTGCGTCGGGCGGGCTATTTAGCCATTGCGACCGAGGTGGCCGCGGAGGCGACAGCCGATGCCGTGGAGCAGATTTTCGCCGAGATGGAGCGGCTCAAGTATGAGTTGGTGCCCGAGGATGAACTTGAGAATGTGCGCCGGTCGATGCTGGGCGAGGTGATGCGGATTCTCGACGGACCGTTTGGGATCGTCGACGTCGTGATCGAGAATATTCAGGTGTCGGGCGGTGGGAACGCACACGGCGATATTAGTGGCGCTCCCGGGCATGGCAACGTGCATAATTATATTAACGACTTTATTGCTCAGATCGAGGCTACTACTCCGGAGCGGATTCGGGAGCTTGCGCGGAAGTATTTTGATCGAGGGGCGTTTACCACGGTTGTTGTGGGGCGGGAGTGACGGTAATATTGGGATCGACACAAGGGCCGGAAATTTCCGGCCCTTGTGTATCAATAATATTCATAGAATGAATCAATAGCCGAAAATCTCCTCCTTGGAGACCTTTGTAACGGGGCCGAGGGAGCGGAGGTAGTTTTGGTCGAGGTCGGCGCTACGGCCCAGGATCGCGAAGGTGTAG
>DBDQ01000101.1 GCA_002293665.1 Alistipes sp. UBA928
CACCTGACTCAGAAAACCATCCATTCGAAACCATCCATGTGAAAGGGTAAAGATAGCGGAATTTTTCGTAATTTTGCACGCATGAAGCGTATAATTCTACTGCTTTGCCTGCTGCCGACATGCTTTGGGGTGTTTGCCCAGCACGATCACGATCACGAGGATCACGACCAAACCGGCGAACACGCTCACGACCACACCGACGAGAGCCCCGGAGTGCTTTTCGGGGAGATGGCGGGAGCGATAGCGGCGCAACCGGGCGAGAGAAAGCTCTACAAGTTCACGGGCTTAACGCCCCGTTTCGGTCTCGCGGTGCAGAAACAGCTCTTCGCCGAAGCGGGCCTCGGCCTCGACTTCTACCAGATCGGCTACACGGGGGCGAGCGAGTTCGTGTCGTTCGGCTACTCCAACCTGCGCCCCTACCTCTCGGGCGAGATCATGGCGAACCGCAAACTGTTGGGCGGTGGCAAGGCGGGGATTGAATACATCCGCTCGACGCCGATCCTCGGCATGGCTTTCGGGGGCGAGGTGTCGTACTACACCGACGGGCCGGCCGACGCGGTACTCATCACACCCCGGCTGATGCTCTCGTTCGTGAAGGTCGACCTCTACTATGGATACAGTTTCTTTGTGCGCAACGAACTCACGCGCTGGCTCGGCCACCATCGTTTCGGCGTCTCGATGACCCTCAATCCCCGCTTTTGGCGCCGCAAAACCCGCATCTACGAAGAGTACTACAACTCCTACCTCGAGTAATGAAAAAGGAATCATTCGGGCCGCTGGCCGACGACGACACCGAGGTACTGATCCTCGGCTCGATGCCGGGTGAGCGCTCGCTCGAACTCGGCGAGTATTACGGCCATCCGCAGAACAGATTTTGGAAGGTAGTGGCGGCACTCACGAACAACGATCCGCCGACTTCGTATGCCGACAAAAAAGCGATGCTCGCACGCTCGCGTATAGGACTTTGGGACGTAGCACGGCGCGCCACCCGGCAGGGAAGTCTCGACAGCGCGATCCGTGACGCCGAACCTAACGACATCGCCGGGTTCATCGCTTCTCACCCACGGTTGAGGGTCATCGCCTTCAACGGCCGCACACCCGAAACGCTTCACGATCGCTTTTTCACCCGTACCCCCGGCATCGAATATCTCTCCATGCCCAGCACCAGCCCCGCCAACGCCGCCTGCTCGCTCCCCCGCCTGCTCGAAACCTGGCAGCGAATCAGCTCCTTGTAGATATACAGCACCGCGCGACCTTCAAGTCAGTCACGCAGATTATAGAAACGATTCCCCCAATAGGAATAACTATAACGGGCGTTATAGGGATCATAAGTATGAATGTTCAGCCACCGGGGATAGACCCTGATCCGCGAATTGTCGTTGGATTCATCCTGCCCCTCGGTCCATTGAATAGCGGGCATATGCAGAGACTTGATACACCGCGCTCCCTCAAAAACCGAAAACCGCTCGCCGCTCAACACAATCAGCCGCTCGTTCATCACAACGGGTTCGACAACCGGTGCCGCCAACGCGACGTCGATCTTCTCACCGCCCCGAAAGACATAAAAGTCGCCGCCGACCATTCGAACACTCCACTCCTCCGTACTGTAAACCTCATACTCGTCTTTCTCTTCAAAATGGGTGGACGGCGAGGCGGCATCTATCTTTTTAAACAGCAACTCCCTCGACAGGTCGATGCGGTTCATCGTCGTGTCGCAAAAGAATGGCTCGAAACTGTCGCTCGCAAAGTAGTCTACGATGCGTACCAACTCGTCCCGGTCGAAATCCAGCATGAAATCCTGCCCGAAATTGGCGTTGATGCGATACTCCGCCTCCGTTTCATATACTTCGACGGTAAATCGCTGCCGGCCTTTACGCACCTCGTTGGCAGGCCGCCAGGCACTCGAGAAAAGATCATAGACAACAGGCTTGTTCTCGAGCCTGCCGCTTTGCTGCAATTCGCGCACATAGTCGTTCAGTTGCACGGCAGTATGGAACATATTCGGCACGCGCGCCTCGCTTCCCAAAAGTTGGTCTGCACGATACTTGAAGTGCGGGAACTCAAAGAAGAATCCGTACCACTCGGTCGCACCCGCCCTCGTGGCCGCCACCATCAAAATCATTGAAAGTATGAAAAGTCTCTTCTTCACGTAAGTTGTTAATCCATCGCATCCGGCAGAAGTTTGCCGTGCGACATATTACGGACAATCACCCCGTCCGGAAAGATTTCATAAGCGAACAGCTACCCCTCGAACGAAACGCAGCGATAACCCAACTTCCGCCACCTCTCGAAACAGCACAAGACATAATCGCTGATTTCGAAGCGAACGTATAAAATCCCTTATACGCTGGCTACAACGCAACGATGCGATTTCGGAAAGTTTCCATTCGTCGACCAAATTATTGCTCCAACTCCTCAATCCTGTTCCGATTCGGCAAAGGGCAGGGTCTCGACATAGTTCATAAACGAAGCAGCCTGCGGAGTACTGAGATCGAATCTGACTGTTCTGACTTGTGCGCACATGACGGTATCTTTTTCTTTACCGCAAAGGTAACGATTTATTTCGGGAACCGCGCGATCCAAGCCTCGAAGGCAGCAAGGAACCTGCGCATGAAGTTGGCAGAGCTTTCGGTCAGTCGGTCGCCGTCCGCCCCCGCGACTCCGGCGGCATTCATCATACCCGTCGAAGCATTGAAATAGACCGCAGGCTGGTTCATCACCGGCATGTCGAGCCACGAGCAGATGTTGCGCAGGTGTTGCTGTGCGCCGAAAGTGCCCACTCCCCCCATCGTTGCACCCATTATCGCGGTTGGCTTGCCCGCCCAGATGTTCTGTGCCGGCGGCCGCGAACCCCAGTCGAGGGCGTTTTTCAAAACCCCGGGGATCGAACGGTTATACTCCGGAGTGACGATCAGCACGCCGTCCGACGCAGCCGCAAGTTTCCGCATCGCGACTACGCCTGCCGGAGGTGTCGCCTCGATGTCCTGAGAGTAGAACGGCAACGACGCAATGTCGAAAACCTTAAACTCGAAAGCGTGCCCCGCGTCCAGCCCGGCCACCGCCTCGAAGAAACGACGGTTGAGCGAACCCGCGCTCACGCCGCCAATCAGTACCATGATCTTTTTCATCTCAACTCCTCTATCTTTTTCACAAGTTCATCCACCGAAAACTCAAATGTCTCGACCGCCGCGTACACGACCTTTCCTTCGGAATCGAACAGGTAAAGCGTCGGCACAAAGTGTACTTCGAACGCCGAGAATACCTCTCCCGCAGGGTCGTAGTAATATGGCATCGTCATTCCCGTGGCGGCCCAGTAGGCGGGAACTTCGACGGCGTAGTCATCCTCCTTGGAGATCGACACGAAACGAACGCCCGACCCGGCGATGCGCTTGAAAGCCTCTTCGACACCCGGCATCTCGCGGCTGCAATCGGGACACGTGGTTCGAAAGAACACTACGACCGAAGGTATTCCGGCCAGATCGGCCGACGACACGGCTCCCTGCGGGCCGGAAACGGTAAATTCGGGCATGGCCGCCCCCACGGGCAGCGAATCGCCTACGCCGCTCCTCTTCTCCGAAACACAGCCCGCCAACGTCATCGTCGAAAGCAGGGCCACCGATATATTCTTCAGCGTCATATTATCCACGGAAACTTGAAACATTCTTCGTTGTAGAGCGCGTAGTCGGCCTCACCGTTGACGGCGAAAGTGCGTACCACGGCTGCTTTTTCGCTGAGCAATTCTCGCGCCAGTCTCATCGTCGAGCCGCTCTTCACCCTGTCGTCGACGAGCAACACGCGCCGCCCGGCGTACTCGAAGTCCACGGGCGCCAACAACCGCGGGGCATCCCATCGAGGTCTCTGATTCTCATCGCGCAGGTTTATTCGCAACAGCCGCACCTCCACGGTTTCGCCATTGTCGCCCTCCAACCTCCGGGCAAGTATCCCCGCCGGGACTATCCCTCCGTTGGCCACGGCGACTATCAGGTCGAACGGCTCGTCGAAAGCAATCGTGCGAAAACGATCGAGCACCTCCGCGAAACTCTTTTCGCGCACAGGCATGGCCTTAAGCCCTCCGAAGGGCAGTGAGTGCCAGCCAGCCGCCGAACACCTGGATCAACATGCCCGGCACACCGAGCCTGAAGTCCTGCAATGCTGTGACGAAACTCCCCGTCAGTGCCCACTCGGCCATCGTACCGACGATCTGATAAGCGGCAACAGCGCACACGACAGCCACGAGCGAAACGCGGCCCGACACCCGGGCGGCGCCCCAAGCAGCCACGGCCAGCGCCACACTCTTTATTAGGATCGGCGCAAGCACTTCCGCGGCGGGCATGCCGAAGATCAGGTGGTTGACTACGGGCGAGAACACCGCCGTGGCAAGACCCACCCACAGGCCGTACTTATATGCCGCCACAAGGGTAAAGAAGTAGATCGGCAGCAACACGAGTCCTCCCTGCGGCAGCAGATGGCAGAGTTGCGGCAGAACGATGTTGCCCACCGTAAATATCGCGGCCATGAGCCACGCGCGCCCCTCGACGAGGCTTAAAGAGTAGAGTTTTGCAGTTTTTTCCATTGTTCTTATTTTGGTTCTTTCAGAGTTGGCAATTAAGATTGGCGTAAAGGTATAAAAAATTATTTAAAAAACCTGCTTCACGATCTGCGCAATGTTGTCGGTGCGCCCCATCGAGTAGAAATGTATCACCGGCAGGCCCGCTTTTTTGAGCCCGGCGGCTTGCTGCGTGGCCCACTCGATGCCCACGCGGCGCACTTCGGCGTTGTCGCGGCACCGTTCCACCTCGTGCACGAGATCGGGCGGCAGATCGACATGGAAAGTGTGGGGCAACACGGTCAGATGTGCTTTCACGGCCAGCGGCTTGATGCCCGGCACGATGGGTACCGTAATACCCGCCGTACGGGCGCGCGCAATGAAGTCGAGTATTCGGTCGTTGTCGAAACTCATCTGGGTGACGATGTAGTCGGCCCCCGCATCGACCTTGCGCCTGAGTGCTTTGATGTCGGCCTCGGGATTGGGGCTCTCGGCGTGTTTTTCCGGATAGCCCGCCACTCCCACGCAAAAGTTTGTCTTATGTGCAGGCCCCTTATATCCGCCGTGGCCGTTGTCGCCGTCATTGTCCACGTATTTACCTCGGTTCATGTCGGCTATCTGCGCCACTAGTCCCTCGGCGTAGCTGTGTCCCTGCGGGTGGGGGTCGAACCTCGTTTCTCCTTTGCGGGCGTCTCCCCTGAGTGCCAACACGTTGTGCATTCCCAGCAGGTTCATGTCGATGAGCGCGTCCTCTATGTCGTAGAGCGACTGTCCGCCGCAAATGATATGGGGCACAGTCTCTATGCCGTAGCGGCGCGCAATGGCGGCCGATATTCCCACCGTCCCGGGGCGGTGCCGCACCGTGTGGCGCTCGAGCAGGCCGTCGGGTCGCTCGGTGTAGCGGGTATCCTCGCGGTGGAATGTGACGTTGATGTAGGCCGGATCGAGCGGTGCAAGGGTGTCGATGGCCTCGAAAACCCCCGCTGTGCCCTCGCCCTTGAGTGGCGGGAGGAGTTCGAAAGTAAAACGCGTAGTCCCCCTCGAGGCCGCGTCGTTTATTATGTCGATTATCTTCATAAGCTGCCCCCAAAGGTAAGGTTTTTCCGCGAGAAGCGGCAAGAGAGCGGACTGGAAAAATCCAATAAATAAAATATGTTTCAAAACAAAAAACATATGATACACGGCGACGCATTGGTGTAACGTCGCCAAAAGCAAATGATACGTCGATAAATGCCGTGAAATATATATTCTTCTATATTTGCAAAGTGAAACGCAAATGTTTCACGTAATCCTAAATACTCACACATTATGAGAAGTACCAGACTTTGGGCCGCACTCGCGGCGTTGCTTGTATTGGCAAGCTGTCAGACCCAACCCGGTGTACCACAACAGGACGAGGCCGTGAATTTTTCGACTGCCATCGGAGAATTCAATACCCGTGCGGCCGACTACTATTGGCATGCCGGTGACCAGGTTGGTGTCTACATGGTCGAGTCGGGCGTAGCTCTCGACGCGAATGCTTTGGCGGTTAACAAAAAGTACACCACCACTGGCGACAACCGTCTCGCTCCCGCGACCCCGGCCGACGAGGTTCACTATCCGCACAACGGTGACGATGTTGACTTTATCGCCTACTATCCCTGGATGGCCGACATAGTCGACTTCACCTTCCCGGTTAACGTTGCGGTTCAGTCTCCTCTCACGGCGATCGACCTGCTCTACTCCGACAACGCGAAGGGTTACCACAAGGGTGATTTCCTGGCCAGCATGTCCTTTACCCACGAACTCTCGAAGCTCGTGCTGAACATCGTCGACCTGACCGAGGCTATCTCTATTCCGACTGTCATCATCGAGAGTCTTCCGACGACTGCCGACTTCAGTCTGGTCGACGGCACCTTTGCGAACGTCGGCACTCCTGCCGCTGTCGAGATGGTTGTATCCGAGACCGCCGAGAACGCATTTACGGCCGAGGCCATTATTATTCCGAACGCCCTAACCCGGTATATGCTGGTGTTCAAGTTCGGCGAAAAGACTACCCGTCTGCCTCTCACCGTTGCTTTCGAAGGTTCCAAGAAGTATGCCTACACTGTTAATGTAACCGACAAGGTGCCCGTCATACAAGGCGACCACGAGATCGTCGACTGGGATGAAACCCCCGGCGAAGATCTCGATTTCGACGTGAAGGAGCTGAAGTTGCCTCTGGTGTACAAGCTCGAAAAACCGGCCGTGGAGTATCCGCTCCCGCCGTTCCCCACCGCCGACGAACTGGCCGAACAGATGGCTCAGCCCGGCATCAATTTCATCGACCGCCCCGACCTCTACGGTCTGCCCGATCCTTTCAAGCTGGCAAACGGCACTCGCGTCACCGAGTTCTCGCAGTGGGAACAGCGCCGCGCCGAGATCATGGCCTATCTCGGTCACTACGAACAGGGTATGAAGCCCGGCAAACCCGAATCGGTGGTTGCAACCCGCAATGGTAACCAGATGGCAGTGGCCGTCACCCACAACGGTGTGACCCTCAATCTGACCACCAACATCACCATGCCCACCGGCGCAGGTATCGGCCCCGGCCCCTATCCCGTAGTAATAGGTATGGGAGGTGGCGCCAACGCTACTTTGGCCGCCGGTTGTATCCGCATTCAGGTCAGCAACAATCAGCTGGGCCGTGCAGCCACTGCGCCGTTCGGACAAATGTATCCCGAACTCGCGGGTGATCTCGCAGGCGACTACATCGCATGGTCGTGGGGCGCAAGTCGTCTGATCGACGGTATGGAACAGCTCGTGGAACAGGGGCTGCTCAACGCCGACCTCAGCCACATCGCCACCTACGGCTGCTCGTTCGCCGGCAAGGAGTCGCTCTACGCAGGTGCTCTCGACGAACGTATCGCCCTGACGGTGGTTCAGGAGTCTGGCGGCGGCGGCATCAACTCGTGGCGCATCTCCGACCAGGCAGTTATCGACAACCGTGAGAACGGCGACTCCGAAGTTGAAGTCGAACGCATCAACAACACCAACTACTCGTGGTTCTCGCCCAAGCTGAAGGACTTCCAGGATCGTTCCTGCCTGCTGCCTTTCGACCACCACGAACTGATCGCGCTCATCGCTCCGCGCGCGGTGTTGATACACGGCAACCCCGACTTCGTATGGATGGCTGACAAGGGTGGTTACAGCTCCATGATGGCCGCCTACGAAGTGTGGAAAGCGATGGGTATCGAAGACCGCTTCGGCTGGGACTTCTCCGACACCCATGGCCATTGCGCGCTGCCCGCGTCGCAGACCGCCAACGTCGTCATGTTCCGCGATAAGTTCCTGTTCGGCATTGACGGCCCGACCGAAACCATTCGCAAGAATCCGGCAGACCGCTACATGTACGGCAAATCGTCGCAGCCCGGCATCTGGATCGACGGATGGAAAGACCACAAGATCAACTAAATCATTCACAGCACGGGGCCGGCATCTGTCCGGCCCCGTGTTCTCTTAAAACTGTTCAAACAATGAGAAAGTTTAAATACCTGGTACTCCCCGCGGCGGTGCTGCTCGTCCTTGCCGGCTGTCGCCAGACACCCGAAACGGCTCCGGCGCGGGTGGGCGCCGGTTTCACGACCTCGATTGGCACCTACGCCACCCGTGCGGCCGACGACCACTGGGAAGCGGGCGACGAAGTGGGTGTCTACATGATGCCCGCCGGAGTACCTCTCTCTGAGAACGCCCTGGCACTCAACCGCCGCTACATCACCACAGGCACGAGCGCCCTCGGAGCGGCAACCGCGGCCGACGAGATATTCTATCCCGACAACGGCGCGGCGGTCGACTTCGTGGCCTACTACCCGTGGCGCGAGACGATCACAGATTTTACCTATCCTGTGAACGTCGCCACCCAGAACCCATTCGCGGCCATCGACCTGCTTTGGAGCGACAACGCACGGGGATTCCACAAGGGCGACCCCACGGCAGCCATGAGCTTCACCCACCGCCTGTCGAAGATCGTACTGCGCATAGCCGACGATAGTGAACGCGTCGCTGATCCGGCAGTCACGATCGAAGGTATCGCCACCACGGCCGAATTCTCTCTGGTCGACGGCTCGCTCTCGAACATAGCCGATCCCGCCGACGTGTCGATGATAGTCTCCGCGGCAGGCGACCACTCGTTCGCGGCCGAGGCGATAGTGATCCCCGCCGACGGCGTTGAGTTCACCCTTCTGTTCACCATCGGCGACAAAATATACCGCAAGCCCGTCACGGTCGATCTCGTCGCCGGTAAGAAGTATATATACAATGTCACCGTCACCGACAAACTCTACATGGAGGGCGAGGGCGACATAGTCGACTGGGACGAACAGCCGGGCGAAGACCTGGAGTTCGACGTCAAGGAGATGGTGCAGTTGCCGTGGAACGGAGATCTGAGCCCCGTCTCGATGGTTGCCTGGCTGGCCCCCGGCATCGGGCAGATGCCCCTCTATCCCGGCATGGGCTTCGATCCGCGCTGGGATGGTCCCGACTTTTGGCGGGGCAACCACGCCGTATGGGACTGCGAGGTCGATGACGACGACATACTGCATCTCGATTTCCAAGCCCAGATGGAGGCTCAGTTCCCGCAGGCCCGGCGGCCCGTCGTGTTCATCGACCTCGATACGTTGCTCCATGCCGACGGCGAATTTGCCGACGATGTGAACCAGCCGATATTAAGCGGCAACGAGGGCAACATCACCGTAGACCGCAACAACGACGATCCCGACGGCGACAACGCCGGTACGTTTATGATCATCCGCGCGAGGTTCAGCGCCGACGGAGTCGATGTCCCCATCATCCGCTTCTACTGCATCGAAATCAGAGACACTCCCCGACAGGAGCCGTGATCGCAAATCAATGTGAAAACCCGGCAGAGGTGGAGCAAAGCCGCATTTACAGACAAACCGCATACCTGACGGCATGCGGTTTGTCGCTAAAACACACTCCGCTAACTTATTTTCCCGCCAACCTGTTTTTCGGNNCCCCTCCTTCAGGAAGGAGGGGTGTCAGGCAAAAGCCTGACGGGGTGGTAGGTAGCTTGCAAACAGAATTTTTCAAGGCACACCCCCGCACCCCGCAATCCCACGCCCCACGTCTCAAACCCAATATTGCCGTTGGCT
>DBDQ01000120.1:0-1086 GCA_002293665.1 Alistipes sp. UBA928
CTCCTGCCCGAGCCGCGTCTGGTTCGACGCCGCTCCGCCTCCGACCGTTCCCGTACCCATCGCCACGCGCGACACGGTAAGCCCCGAGCGCCCGAGCGGCACCCTGTCGACAACGGCACCGCCGTCCACCGGCCTCACCTCCAACAGCGCCCGTGCCGTCGATTTTGTAAAAGTTCCCGCAAGGGTCAGTCCGGCGATCACTCCGCCGCTGCGCACCAGAAATTGGCGCCGATTGATCTTTCCGCTCATAATGGCCTGAGGTTTTCCGACAAAAATAATCATTTCGAGCGAAAAATGATTATTTTTGCCCCCTAATATTGTGTAATTTAAGCGAAATACCGCCATGACCCAGGAAGAACTCTTCAAGAAACTGATAGCACACTCCAAGGAATACGGGTTCATTTTCCCGTCGAGCGAGATATACGACGGACTCTCAGCCGTCTACGACTACGGCCAGATGGGCGTCGAACTCAAGAACAACATCAAATCCTACTGGTGGGAGGCGATGACGCGTCTCCGGGAAAACATCGTGGGGATCGACGCCGCCATCTTCATGCACCCCCGCACCTGGGAGGCCAGCGGCCACGTGGGCGCCTTCAACGACCCTCTCATCGACAATAAAGACTCCAAAAAGCGCTACCGCGCCGACGTACTGCTCGAAGAACACATCGCCAAACTCGAAGAAAAAATAGAAAAAGAGGTCGAAAAGGCACGTAAACGCTTCGGCGACAGCTTCGACGAGGCGCAGTACCGCGCCACCTCGCCGCGCGTGCTCGAAATCCAGGCCGCTCGCGACAGCATCCACAGCCGCATGGTGAAAGCCCTCACCGACAACGACCTCACCGAACTGCGCCAGGTCATCATCGACGCCGAGATAGTCGACCCCATCTCCGGCACCCGCAACTGGACCGACGTAAGGCAGTTCAACCTGATGTTCGACACCAAGATCGGCTCTGTGGCCGAAGGCGCCAACACGATCTACCTCAGGCCCGAAACCGCGCAGGGCATATTCGTCAACTTCCTCAACGTCCAGAAGACGGGCCGCATGAAAATCCCGTTCGGCATAGCCCAGATCGGCAAGGCGTT
>DBDQ01000120.1:1107-1329 GCA_002293665.1 Alistipes sp. UBA928
TTCGTGCGCCCCGGCGAGGAGATGCAGTGGTACGACTACTGGAAGAATTTCCGCATGGGCTGGCACCGCGCCCTCGGTTTCGGCGACGACAACTACCGCTTCCACGATCACGACAAACTGGCCCACTACGCCAACGCCGCCGCCGACGTCGAGTTCCGTTTTCCGTTCGGATTCAAAGAGGTGGAAGGCATCCACTCGCGCACCGACTTCGACCTGGGCAAC
>DBDQ01000120.1:1373-7791 GCA_002293665.1 Alistipes sp. UBA928
ATCGGCGTCGACCGCATGGTGTTGCAGATACTCTCGGCATCCTACGCCGAGGAGGCCCTCGAAGGCGGCGAAAGCCGCGTGGTAATGCGCATCCCGGCCCCGTTGGCGCCGGTGAAAGCCGCCGTGCTGCCGCTGGTCAAAAAAGACGGCCTGCCCGAGATCGCCCGCAGCATAGTCGACGCGCTCAAGTTCGACCACAACGTGCAGTACGACGAGAAGGACAGCATCGGCAAGCGCTATCGCCGCCAGGACGCGATCGGCACCCCGTTCTGCATCACGGTTGATCACACCAGCGGCGAAGACGGCACCGTCACTATCCGCCGCCGCGACACAATGGCCCAAGAGCGCGTCGCCATCTCCGACCTACCCGCCATCATCGCAAAAGAGTGCGGCCTCCGCACCCTGCTCGAGAGACTAAACGGTTGAAATGCCCCACAGTAAAACCGGATGCGTATGCATCCGGTTTACTGTGCTCAATAAACCACCGGCGG
This sequence comes from Alistipes sp. UBA928, assembly GCA_002293665.1. Lineage (GTDB taxonomy): Bacteria > Bacteroidota > Bacteroidia > Bacteroidales > Rikenellaceae > UBA940. The sequence continues at coordinate 1,865 of DBDQ01000120.1, forward strand.
CACACTCGACGGAGCGACACGCGATGGTGTGACGCTCAGCACCCGGTCGACTATGAACTTCGAGTAGCCGCGCCAAGGCAGCGCGCCGAAATATTCGCGGTAGTGTAGTTCGACCACGCTGCCACCGAGACGCATCAGCGAGTCGGCCAGCGCGGCGTCGCGGATCGAGAATTCGAACTCGTTGGAGGCGATCCCCGAGGCAGCCGTCGTGCGGAAACCGCTCTGAATCAGTTTCCCCTCGTAGGTCTTGAACATCACCCCCTTGTATACCACATAGTTGAGCTCGCCCGTTTTGACCCCTTCGCCAAAAGGATAATAGAACCTGACAGCGAAGAACGCGCCGAAACCAACCACCAGAACCGAGATCGCTATTATCACAAATTTTTTCATAGTCGAGACGTTTTTTTGGCCCTGTAAAGGTAAACAAATTTCCTGCCACTGAAAAACTTAACAGGTTTGCAACATTTTGGTCGTATCTTTGCGGGAGAAAACGACAGTGCATGAAAAGGAGAATTCTTGTTGTCGACGACGAGAGCGACATCCGCGAGATACTCTCGTTCAACCTCGAAAACGAGGGATACGATGTCGAGGCTGTGTCCTCGGCCGAGGAGGCGCTGAAAGTTCTCGCGCCCGACCACGCGCTGATACTCCTCGACGTAATGATGGGCGGCATGTCGGGCTACCGCATGGCCGAAAAACTGCGGCGCGAGGGCAACATCGTGCCCATAATCTTCCTCACTGCAAAAGACACCGAGAACGATATGCTCACCGGTTTCTCGGTGGGTGGCGACGACTACATCTCGAAACCCTTCTCGCTCAAGGAGGTGTCGGCCCGCGTGAAGGCCGTCATCAAACGCAGTGCCGAGGAGGCCGGCCCCGCCGCAGGAGATAAACTGACGGTAGGCGACGTGGAGATGGATCTCGCCGCGAAAGAGGTGTCGATAGCCGGCGAGACGATTCCCCTCACAAAGACCGAGTTCGAGATACTGGCCCTTCTTGCCGCCAATCCCTCTCGCATATTCTCTCGCGAGGCTATCATCGACCGCCTGTGGAAAGACGCCCCCTACACCACCGAACGCACCGTCGACGTCCACATCACCCGCCTGCGCAAAAAGATGGGCCCCCGTGCGGCATGGCTCTCCTCCAAGGCTGGCTACGGTTACAGGTTCAACCCCGATTAACGTCCCCGCACCATGATGAAGTTGAGTTTCCAGCAAAGGCTCGTGTCGAGTTTCGTTGTGGTTTTCGCACTCTTCACCACGGGGATCGTGGTGTTCGAGGGCCAACGCGTCAGACGCTACAAGACCGAAGCGCTCGAAGAGCGGTTGGACGCCTACGCCACCCAGATCGGGCGGTTTCTCGATAGCGGTTCACCCGCCGACATGGGCGAACTGCTCTCTATCATGCCCCCCGAGCTGCGTGTAACGCTAATCGGGCGCGACGGCAGCGTCTCCTACGACAACCGTCTCAACGCCGCCTCGATGGGCAACCACTCGGGCCGTCCCGAGATCGTGTCGGCCGCTGCGACGGGCCACGGCACCTCTGTCCGCATCTCCGAATCGTCGGGCCGGGAGTATCTCTACTACGCCCGCGACGACGGCCACGGTACGATCGTGCGCGTGGCATTCCCCTACAACATCGAGGTGAGGGCGCTTCTCAAACCCGACAACACATTCCTCTACTTCGTGGTGGCGCTGTTCGCCGTGGGTTTGGTTTTCATCCTGTGGCTGGGAAACTACTTCGGAGCCTCGCTCAAACGCCTGCGCGAACACGAGGCGCGCGAAAAAACACGCCGCCTGAAACACGAAATGACGGGCAACATCGCCCACGAACTGCGCACCCCCGTCACCAGCATCCGCGGTTTTCTCGAAATAGTGCTGGGTAACGAACTCGACGACGCCCGGCGCAGGCAATACCTCCAAAGGGCCTACTCACAAACTCAAACGCTGTCCGCGCTCATCTCCGACATGAGCCTGCTGGCACGCATCGACGAAAAACAGGGAGCGTTCGAGTTCACGTCGATCGACGCCGCGGAGCTACTCGAAAAAGTACGCTCCGACACCTCTAAGGGGCTCGTCGAGAAGAACATCGCCCTGCGCGTCGACTTCCCGGCCGGCCTCACCTTCCGCGGCAACGAAAGCCTGCTCTACTCCGTGTTCCGCAACTTGACGGACAACGTCATCTCCCACGCCGGCGAAGGCGTCGCGATACGCGTAACGGCCCGGCCCGACGGAAAGGGCAGGGCGCGCGTGATCTTCGCCGACAACGGGCGCGGAATCCCCGGCGACGAACATCTGGAACATATTTTCGAAAGATTTTACCGTGTCAACAAAGGGCGCACGCGCGACACCGGAGGCTCTGGCCTCGGTCTGTCGATAGTCCGCAACACCGTGGCCCTCCACGGCGGCACCATCACAGTGCGTAGCAACACCCCCTCGGGCCTCGAATTTACCTTCGACCTCCCCGTCGAATCCGCCTCTTAACTCTCTACCTGAAGACCACCGTCCTGAAATAAAGAGTCTTGTCGGGCCGGAAGTTAAACGTCGACGGTGAGCGACTGATCATGATCCTCACATAACCCACATCGTAGCTGCAACTTATTGTCTCAATGTAGTTGATCTGCTTGATAACGGCGGGCAGCGGCTCCTGCACATCCACGTTCACACCGTCGCGACGTTCGCCGTATCTCCAGTAGGTGGCGTAGCTGCCCGTGTCGAACACCTCCGGAGTGATCTCGCGCAGCGGGACGTCGAAGTAGTAGTAGTCGAACTGCCCGTCCTCGAAAAGCATGGTCTTCCAGTCGTTGGGAAGAATCGGAATGTTGTCGACAACGACCGGCGAGCTGAACTCCGCATCCACATCGCAACCGCTCGTCGCCACCACGGCCATCGCCACCGCGACCGCCATCAATAACCGTTTGCCCTTAACCGTCAAATTTCTCATATTTAGCACCTAAGAATTATCGTTAGTCCGCCACAAATGTATATAATTTTTTAATAGTAATGCGTATCTTTGCCCTTAAACCATAAACTCACCACACCATGACCGTAAACCCCATCGCAAGACAAATCTCCAAAACCCTGCTCACTGCGGCCCTCTCGCTGGCGGCACTCGCCTCCGGAGCCCAAACCGTTCGCATCGAGGCGAACCTCGGTGAGAAGATCGAACCCATGAAACCCGTCTGGGCCTGGTTCGGCTACGACGAGCCCAACTACACCTACATGAAAGACGGCGTTAAACTCCTCACCGAACTGTCGGAAGCAAGTCCTGTGCCAGTCTATGTGCGCGCCCACAACCTGCTCACCACCGGCGACGGCGAGGCCGCTCTCAAATGGGGCTCCACCAACGCCTATACCGAAGACTCTCAGGGCCGTCCCGTCTACGACTGGACAATCACCGACCGCATCTTCGACACCTACCTCGCCCGCGGCATGCGCCCGCTGGTCGAGATCGGCTTCATGCCCGAGGCGCTTGCCACCGACCCCGAACCCTACCGCCACTACTGGAACCCCGCGATCCCCGGCAACGAACTCTTCACCGGCTGGACCCACCCGCCCAAAGATTACGACAAGTGGCGCGATCTGGTCTACCACTGGGTGCGTCACTGCGTCGAGCGCTACGGCGAGGACGAAGTGGCCCAATGGTGGTGGGAGGTGTGGAACGAACCCGACATAGGCTACTGGTCGGGCTCGTTCGAGGAGTACTGCAAACTCTATGACTACGCCGCCGACGGGCTCAAACGCGCGTTTCCCCGCGCCCGTATCGGCGGGCCCCACACCACCGACCCTTCGGGCGAAAGGGCCAATAAATACCTGCGCGACTTCATCGAACACTGCCTCCACGGAACCAACCACGCCACCGGCCGCACAGGCTCACCGCTCGACTACGTCGCCTTCCACGCCAAAGGCTCGCCCCGCATTGTCGACGGACACGTCCGGATGAACATCGGGCGCCAACTGCTCAACGTCTCCCGCGGCTTCGAGGCCGTCGCGTCGTTCCCCGAACTGAAAAACATACCCGTCGTCATCGGCGAGTCCGACCCCGAGGGCTGCGCCGCCTGCTCCACCGATACCAGCCCCCAGAACGCCTACCGCAACGGCACCATGTACTCGAGCTACACCGCCGCCGCCTTCGCCCGCAAATACGAACTCGCCCGTCAGCACAACGTCAACTTCATGGGCGCGGTGTCGTGGTCGTTCGAGTTCGAAGATCAGAAGTGGTTCGCCGGATTCCGCGACCTCGCCACCAACGGCGTCGACAAACCGGTGCTCAACGTCTTCCGCATGTTCGGCATGATGGGCGGCCACCTCGCGGGGGTCACCTCTTCGTCGCCGCTCCCGGCTCCCGACATGACGCGCGACAGCGTGCGCGGCGAAGAGTCCGACATCAACGCCCTTGCCAGCGTCGACGACAGCACCGCCGCCGTCATGGTGTGGAACTACCACGACGACGATCTGCCTGCCGAGGCGGCCGACATTGACATGGTGGTCCGCGGTATCCCCACGCGCAGAGTGCTGGTGACGCACTACCGCATAGACAACGAATTCAGCAACTCCTACGAGGTGTGGAAGAAGATGGGAAGTCCCCAGAATCCCTCTGCCACGCAGATCGCCGAACTCGAACAGGCCGGACAACTCGAAATGTTTACCTCGCCGAAGTGGGTCGACGTTTCGGGTGGACGGGTAGCTATGAACTTCGCCCTGCCCAGACAGGGGGTATCGCTGGTGAAACTGACATGGTAAAATAAATCCCGCTTTTGGGGCGGCTCCACAAGGAGCCGTCCCCGAAAGCATATAATAATCCCGTAAATAATGAAAACCATAGGTATAATACATGCTGCCCTGATCTCGTCTAAGGCTGTGGAGCCTTTCATCAAGGAGATAATTCCCGATGTAACGGTGGCTCACGTCGTTGATGACACGATCCAGAACACCAATTTTGCCTGCGAGCCGGGCGTGATCCCCAAGGTCAATTTCTTCAAATTTGCGACCTACGCACATTTTCTCGAAGAGGCTGGCGTCGACCTTATCATGCTGGCTTGTTCGACCTTCAATCAGGCTGTGGAGCACGCGCGTCCGATGATCTCGACCCCGATGTTGCAGATAGACCGTCCGATGATGGATCTTGCCGTCGCACAGGGTAAAAAGATCGGCCTTCTGGCTACCGTACCCACGACCGTACCTGCTTCGGAAAGATTGCTAAGAACGGCCGCAAGCGATGTCGGCAGGGAGGTGGATATTACCACAGTCCTCTGTTCCGATGCATTTCAGGAGCTGAAAAACGGCAACGTGGAGCGCCACAACCAGATGCCGCTGGAGCAGATAGATAGCCTTTCGGCTAATGTCGACGCCATTGTCATGGCTCAGGTGTCGATGAGCGCGCTCGAACCGATGCTGGGCAAGACCCGCGTTCCCGTCTATAACAGCGGGCGCACCGGGTTCCAGAAAGCAAGGGAAATATTGGGAATCTAAATTGAGAATAACGATGAAAATAGCATTAGGCTGCGATCCCAATGCCCGTGAGCTCAAAGATTTTATCGCCGGTATCGTGGCGGAATCGGGCTACGAAGTTATCGACTTCGGGAGCGACGACCCGATCTACGCCAACACCGCACACGCCGTGGCGAAAGCGGTTGCGGCAGGAGAGTGCGAGCGTGGAATACTTTTCTGCGGCACAGGCCTCGGAATGATGCTCGCGGCGGGTAAAGTGCCGGGAGCCTACGCAGTCGTCTGTACCGACATCTATTCGGTCGAACGCTCCATATTGAGCAACAACGCCAACATACTCACCCTCGGGTCGCAGGTAGTCGGAACAGAACTTGCCCGCAAGATTGTTCTGCACTGGCTCTCGTTGCGGTATGTACCCGGCGGTCGCTCCGAAGAGAAAATAAAACGCATCTACGAATTGGAGGCGAGCTACATGAAAAG
>DBDQ01000120.1:7871-8081 GCA_002293665.1 Alistipes sp. UBA928
GGATCGTGCTCGTTGATGTGGTGTCGGGTGTAGAGGAGGTCGTTTCCGAGGGGCCGGGCGGAGTGATGGGCGTAGTCCCGTTTCCGGGGCGCGACGACATGTTGCTCTCCGTTCAGGGTTTGTTCCCGCCGTTCATCGGCCACGACGGAGGCATATACCGCCACAGGCTCTCGGGAGGAGGGTGGCATACAGACAAGGTTATCGAGTTGC
>DBDQ01000120.1:8149-8323 GCA_002293665.1 Alistipes sp. UBA928
GTTACCCGTCTCGACGATCCCGGAGCCGACCGGTGGTCTGCGGAGGTACTGATCGAGGGGATCTTTCGCAATCACGGCATGCTGAAGACAACCCTCGGCGGGCGCGAGGGCGTTTTCGTCAGCGGGACGGAGGGCATTATAGGAATTTTCGCCGAAGATGAGGGGATCACGAAC
>DBDQ01000054.1:0-380 GCA_002293665.1 Alistipes sp. UBA928
ATCGACTGAGCTACTTCCGCAGTTGTTTCAAAAGCCGGAAACTCACCTGCAAGAGTTCTTGCGGTGTGTTTCGGGCACTTCGTGGGAGAAGATGGATTCGAACCACCGTAGGCGTGCGCCAGCAGATTTACAGTCTGCCCCATTTGGCCACTCTGGTATTCTCCCTTTATTTTTTTGTTGGCCTCCCTTTTTTCGTTCGGAATTAGCTCCCTGCGCTGCACTTCGGTCGCTGATCCCTTGGCGGGGTGGCTTTCAAAATGAATTTCGAAAGTACGGCGGCTTTGCCACCTCGATCTTTTTAAGTGCCACCTCACTCAAATAAATTTGAGTCGACGTCCCTTAAAAATCTCGTCGCCTTCGGCGACTTTCTTCATTCATTT
>DBDQ01000054.1:392-3152 GCA_002293665.1 Alistipes sp. UBA928
CCAACTGAGCTACATCGGCGTGCCCTTTGCTTACAGCCCTGGCGTCCCTTTCGGTTGTCGCCCTGGCTACTTTAGAGGGTGCAAATGTAGTAATTATTTCGTTATGTCCAAGAACCTGCCTTAAAAATCGCACCTGACGGGTAAAATTTTGGGGCGAAATCGGCCGCAAAGATACGCCGTTTTTTCGGATTTGCAAAGTGTTTGGGCAAAAAAACGTGGGCGGTCACCACATCCGGCACCCCGCCCACACTGTTCCAACTATCCCATGATTATCTCCTCATAAAATAAACGGAGAAACAGGGCGTTTTATTGTGTCCGCACCATCGTGAGAAGTTAACCCTTGAACGAGGCGATGATTGATGCCGTAATCGAGGTGAGCACGCTCACTCCAATGGACAGCAGCAAGAACCATAGATACCACGGCCTGCGGGTTTCGTTCATCATGCGCATGGCGTCCTCCTGGTGATGGTCGAACAGCACATACTCGGTTTTGCAGGATGTGCACCGTTGTGAGATACGTTTTTTTCCCGCCGCAAAGGGTATAAACATAATGTGAAATGTGCGGCATCCGACAGCGACTTCCATCGAGTTTTCGGCACCGCATTGCGGGCACACATCGGCCACTCTCTGTTTTTTGATCCGTTTAAAATAATATCCGTAAATCATGGGGGGAGGGTGTTTGGGGATTTAGTTTTCTTGTTAAATTAAGAGCACGGAACCTCGCAGTTCCGTGCTCTTTTCTGCGTAATCTGTTATGATACCCGGGCGCTTATTTTTTCGCCGTGTCAGGCTTTCCGCCGCTGAGCGATTCGCGCATTTGGGTGTCGGCCTGTATGTTCTGGAACTTGTAGTAGTCCATGATACCGAGGTTACCGCTGCGGAAAGCCTCGGCCATCGCAAGGGGTACTTCGGCTTCGGCAAGGATCACCTTGGCGCGTGCATCCTGTGCTTTGGCGCGGTTTTCGGCCTCGAGGGCGACCGCCATTGCGCGTTTCTCCTCGGCTTTTGCCTGGGCAATGTTCTTGTCGGCGTTCGCCTGGTCGATCTGCAACTCGGCGCCGATGTTCTTGCCCACGTCGACGTCGGCAATGTCGATGGAGAGAATCTCGAATGCAGTTCCGGCATCGAGACCCTTTTCGAGCACCACGCGCGAGATCGAGTCGGGATTCTCCAGCACCTGTTCGTGCGACACGGCCGAGCCGATCGACGACACGATACCTTCGCCCACACGTGCAAGGATCGTCTCTTCGCCGGCACCCCCGACCAACTGGCGGATATTTGTGCGTACCGTCACGCGGGCCTTGGCGATAAGCTGAATACCGTTCTTGGCGACGGCCGAAACCGGCGGCGTGTTTATCACTTTGGGTGTCACCGACATCTGCACCGCCTCGTAGACGTTACGTCCGGCGAGATCGATCGCGGTGGCTTTCTTGAAGTCGAGGTCTATACCCGCCTTTTCGGCCGAGATGAGGGCGTTTACCACGTTGACTACATTACCCTTGGCCATGTAGTGCGCCTCGAGCTCATTCGAGTTGAGCGAGAGTCCGGCTTTAGTACCGGTGATCATGGCGTTGACGATCACCGAGGGCGGCACCTTGCGCCAGCGCATCAGTACGAGTTGCAGCAGACCGATCCTAACGCCCGAAATCTGGGCGTTGAACCACAGCCCCACGGGCACGAAATAGAGAAATATCAGAAGCAGTATGAACGATACCGCCACGATAATGAGAATGTACAATGGATCCATTATGAACAATTATTTAAGGGGTTTGACAATAATGTTATAGTTTTCGAAACCGGTCACTTCGACCTCGGTATGCTGGTCGACGAAACTTCCGGTGGTTTTGGCTTCGTAGTCGTGGCCGTCTATGGTTACTTTGCCCATCGGGGCGAGCCGTCCCACGGCCACGCCGCGGTCACCCACCTTAACCTTGCGTTCGGGTGCCTCCTGCGACTTGCTTTCTATCTTGTTGCCCAGAGCGAACCGTTGCCACGTGCGTGCCCTCAGCGAGAACCATGTCGCAATGACAGTCAGCACGATCACTATCGCCACCACGGCGAGCAGTCCCCTGACGCCGTAATTATTCCACGCAAGCCATGCCGAGCCGCCCCAACTTGCGAGGGCGCCTATCGCGGCGATCGTTACGCCGGGCAGCAACACGAGTTCGACAACGAGCATCAGCCCCCCGACCACAATGAGTAAAGCTATTAACCACCACATTTTTAGTGAAGAATTTTAAGAGTGAAGAGTAAACAGTTTTTTATAGTTAGCGTGTAAAGGTAGCAAAAATTTCCGGATCAGAAACACTATTCGACGATTTTTGACAGTTTTGTTTCCATTTCGGTATATGTGTGCCCAATCGTTTCGAGCGAGGAGCGCAGTTTAAGCGCCGCCGCGCCGTCGAGCGGGGCCACTATGAACACCCCCGGGCTGCGCACTATGTCGATCGCACCCGTTGTCGCTATCGCCTCACGGGCTGCCGCGGGGAGTTCGTCCACTCCCGACACCTCTATCCGATAGACCTTTGCGGTGTTGTCTGCCGCGGGGTCGACATACACTCCGTCCATCCACGCCACCGCCGCGGGCGAGCGGAATCCCGCCCTGCGCAACTGAGCCACGGCCGCCGCGGCGAGCGAGTCGGTGGGGAATCCCCCCGCAAAATATCTGAATCGACCGTCGTCACCCCGCTGTACGGCAAGCGGACGCGCCCCGCGAAATACCGACGGCGCCTGACGGCTCGCGAAACTGCCCACCAACAC
>DBDQ01000054.1:3157-10055 GCA_002293665.1 Alistipes sp. UBA928
GTCGAGGTATTGTAGGGTCCCGCACCGCCCGTTGTTACGTCGAAGTAGTCGAAAAACAGCCTCTCTTCGATCGCCACGGGCCCGAGTCCTGCAAGGCTCACAGGGCCAGGAAGTGCGGCCAGCACGGCACGCAGCGAGTCGGCCGCGGCAGCATCGCCCGACTCCCCGGCCAGAACTATCTCGTACTCCACGAGCATACGTTTCTGCAACACGTAGTCTGTCAGTGGGGCTGGGGCGGCAACCATTCCGTCGGCCACTATATCCCCGCGCACGTTGCGCAACTCCTCCATTCCGCGCTCGAACAGCGCGAGCATGTCGCGCCGGTTCTGTTTGTCGGCCAGCAGGTTGTAGATGTAGCTCTTACTGTCGAATATCGCCCCCCACTCCCGGTCGATCCGGTCGGCAATGTTGTCATTGGCAACTTTTCGCTCTTCGAACAGCGCACGCAGACTGTCCGCCTCGGGCTGTGTGGCGGCGGCTGAGTAGGCGCGGGCAAGGGATGCCAACATGTCATACCCCTCGCGATATTGAGCCACAAGGCGCGGAACCACGGCCTCTGCCGCCTGTGCACCATGCAGTTCGGCCATCTGTTCGGGCCCGAGTATGATTTCGACCGAGGTTGGGCCGCCGTCGACCTCCGCAGGCAGCGGGGTGGGGCGTGGGGCCGAAAGATTAGCCAGTATCCACTCCTGCTCTATGGTGTTGATGCGTGAGGCAAGGCGTGCCATGTCGCCGCGTATCCCGAATCCCTCCTCCTCCATCCGCACGATGTCGGCCGAGATCGCGGCACGGTCGAGGGTGTCGGTTCTCAGCCTGCCCCGCAGCGAGGCGATCCGCACGGCAAGCGAATCCGCCGTCCTCACCAAAGCCCCCTCACGGGCGATCAGTTCCCGGTACTCGACATGATCCTCGAGACCGGCGATCACCCGCCGCTGTTGCGCCGAAGCCCCCTGTATCGCGAGCAACAGCGTGCAGACAACTATTATATATCGTTTCACTTCCACCATTTGAGTAAAAACAACTGCAAAAGTCCGAATATCTCGAGGCGTCCCAAAAGCATCAGCAGTGTAGAAAACCAAAGCAGTTCGCCCGGCAGGTGCGTAGCTCCTGTGAATCCTCCCGCGCGGCCGAAACCGGTTCCGAGGTTGCTCAGGTTGCCCACCGACATCGAGAAGGCCGACACGAAGTCGTATCCCCACGCCGCGAAAACAATCGTTCCGACCCCCAGCACGAAGAAATAGGCGACGACAAACAGCACCGTGAAGGCCAACACCGAACTGTCCTGGGTCACGCCGCTCAGCTTTATGCGTATTATGGCGTTTGGGTGCTGCTGCTGACGTATCTGGTGGCGCAGCATTTTGGCCGCGAGGTACACGCGGTCGGCCTTCAAACCCCCGCTGGTCGATCCGGCGCAGGCGCACTGAATGCCGGCAAAAGTCAGTATCACCATTGCCAACGGCCCCCACAGGTTGGTGTCGGCCACCACGAACCCCGTCGTAGTAGCCGTAGCCACGGTCTGGAACGAGCTGAAACGCAGCGCCTCCCAGAACGAGTCGTAGGTGCCGTTGGCCGTCACACTGGCGGCTACGACGAAGGTCATCGCCACAAGGCACACCACCCAGTAGCGCGCCACCTCCGAGCGGAAGACGTTGTTGCGCCTACCCGTGAGCGTAGCGAATATCACGCCGAAATGTATTCCCGCCGCCGCCATGAACACGAGCGTCACCACCTCCATGGCACTGCTGTTCCAGTACGCCAAACTCATGGTGTGGGTCGAGAAACCGCCCGTGGCCACCGTCGCCATCGCGTGGTTCACGGCGTCGAACCACCCCATGCCCGCCGCCATGAGCGCCGCGCAGCACGCCGCGCTGAGGCCCAGATAGATCCCCAAAAGAATGCGCGCGATCTTACCCGAGGTGTACTTGTAGTCATCCCTCGCCAGCGACGACATCTCGACGTGCGACACAAGCATGCGGCTGCGCCCCAACACCGGCATTATCAGCATGGCAAACATCACCACACCCGCACCGCCGATCCAGTTTGTACACGAGCGCCAGAAAAGCAGCCCGTTGGGTATCGCGTCTATATCCTCTATTATCGTTGAGCCTGTCGTGGTGAATCCCGAGGCGCTCTCGTACCACGCGTTGGTAAATCCGAAAGGCGCGCCCCACAGCAGCCACGGCAGCATGCCCACGACGCACGACGCAAGCCACGCCCCCACCACTATACAGTAGCTCTCCTTGTTGGAAAGGTTCTTCTCACGCGGAAAAGCGATCACCGGCGCCGCTCCGAGAACGAGGGTGATTCCACCGGCCACGAGCAACACGGAGAGCGCCTTCATGTCGCCGTCGGTAAGGCTCATCCCCGCCGACAACAGCATGAATGCCGCATCCAACAGCAGCACCATACCTATGTATCTGTATATGACCTTCGCCCTCACGGCTCAGTTTTTCAGTCCGTTAAAGAAATCGCGGGCACTCATTCGTCGCCCTCCGGCGGGTTGTAACTCACGTATCGCCACCCACCCCCGTTCGGCGTCGAACTCTGCGTCAAACAGTTTGAGCGTCGTATCGCCGAACTCGGTCCACGCACCGGGATAGGGCGACAGCCCGCGAATGAAGTTGACAATTTCCAGGCCGGGGCGGCTCCAGTCCACTCGGCAATCTTCGCGAAATATCTTCGGTGCTGGCCGCAGACCCTCTTCGGGAATATCCATCTGGCTCAGCGGCGTGACGTTACCCCTGGCAATGCGGTCTACGGTTAGCGTTACGAGTTCCGCCCCCGCCACCATCAACCGGTCGTGCAGCGTGCCCGCGTTGTCCGACGGGAGGATGGGCATCTCTACACGCCCCACTATGTCGCCCTTGTCTATCTCGGCATTTAGCATGAATGTAGTGAGGCCCGTCATGGTCTCGCCGTTCATTATCGCGCGGTTTATGGGCGCCGCGCCTCGGTATTGTGGCAGCAACGAGGCGTGGAGGTTGAAAGTCCCAAGCCGCGGCAGCGACCACACCACCTCGGGCAGCATGCGGAACGCGATCACTATCCCCAAATCGGGCTCCAACTCCCGGAGTTTTTCGAGAAACTCCGGAGCCCGTAGCTTCTCGGGCTGCAACACCGGCAACCCCACCGAAACGGCGTACCTCTTAACCTCGCTCTCATGAAGTTTCTGACCCCGTCCGGCAGGCTTGTCCGGAGCCGTCACGACCCCAACGACGTTGTATCCCCCCTCGACGAGGCGCCGAAGCGAGACGGCCGCAAACTCCGGCGTGCCCAGAAACAATATTCTCAACTCGTTACCCTTCACTATTTTTTTGCGTAGCTAAATCCGCCGTCGGCGTTCGACCGCACAGGCCCAGCGTATGACCCATTTTGGCCTCCTTGGTCTCGAGGTAGCGGCGACTGTGGGGATTTGGAGGAATGACGATCGGCACGTTCTCCACCACCGACAGGCCGTAGCCTTCCAGACCGGCTCTCTTCAAAGGGTTGTTGGTGATCAGACGCATGCGCGTAATGCCCAACTCGTGGAGGATGCTCGCACCCACACCGTAGTCCCTCTCATCGACCCCAAAACCGAGGCGTACATTGGCTTCGGCCGTGTCTAAGCCCTCGTCCTGCAACTTGTAGGCCGCGATCTTGTTGAATAGCCCGATACCGCGTCCCTCCTGACTGAGGTAGACCACCGCACCGCGTCCCTCGCGCTCGATCATCCGCAGCGCCTCGTGGAGTTGAGGCCCGCAGTCACATCGGCACGAACCCAAAATGTCGCCCGTCATGCACGACGAGTGGACGCGAACCAACACCGTGTCGCCCGGCGCCCATTTGCCCTTTGTTATCGCAAGGTGTTCCAGCCTGTTCGACTTCTGTATAAATGGAGTAATGCGGAAATCTCCCCACTCGGTGGGCAGGTCTACCGTTTCTCCCTTTATCACTATGCTCTCGTTTCTCAGACGATACGCAATCAGGTCGGCTATCGAAATTATCTTCAGATCGAACTTTCGTGCGATCTCCACGAGCTGTGGCATCCGCGCCATCGACCCGTCCTCGTTCATGATCTCGATCAGCGCCCCGGCGGGTTGCAGACCCGACAGTCGCGCCAGGTCGATCGTCGCCTCCGTGTGTCCCGGACGCCTCAGCACCCCACGGTTGCGTGCGCGCAAAGGGAATATATGTCCCGGTCGCCCCAGATCGACGGGACGAGTCGCGGGATCGGCCAGAGCGCGGATTGTTTTCGCGCGGTCGGAAGACGACACGCCCGTCGTGCAGCCGTCGCCGAGCAGGTCTACCGAAACGGTGAACGGCGTCCCCAGCAGCGATGTGTTGTTCGTCTCCATCATGCCGAGTTCGAGCTCGGCGCAACGGTCTTCGGTCAAAGGCGCACACAGCACCCCCCGCCCGTTGTGCAACATGAAGTTGACCGTTTCGGGCGTAATTTTTTCGGCGGCGACCACGAAATCCCCCTCGTTCTCGCGATCCTCGTCGTCGACGACTATCACCACCTTCCCGGCGCGGAAATCCTCCAGCGCCTCTTCTATGCCGTTAAGCACGCTTACTCCCCCCATATTTTTTTCTCAATCTTTGATATTGAATTATGTACCACTCGGTATTGAGCAGCCCCGAATCGTTCGTGGCCTTCCATGTCAGATAGATCGCGATTGGCATCAGCACGAACGTGGGTATCCATCCTCCCCAGAACGCAGGCCATGTTCCCTCCTTGGCCAACTTTTCGCCCGTGATGTAGATCACGTAGTAGATCACAAAGAATACCACCGATATGATGATCGGCATCCCGAGCCCCCCCTTGCGGATGATCGCCCCCAAAGGAGCGCCTATAAGAAAGAACACGAGCACCGCCACGGGCAGCGACCACTTCTTGTGCCACTCGATCTCGGCGCGGTACAGTTGGTTGAGCGCCTCCTTTGCCATCGTTTCGTCCCAGTCGATCACCCCGCGCGAGTTTTGTGCCGCCACACTCGCGTTGCTGAACAGCCGGTCTTTTTCGGCGTCGGAAAGGCGGGCGATCGAATCGAGCAACAGCACCGGACGGCGCGAATCGAGGCTGCGGCGCGCGGCGGCGGTGGCGCTCACCACCATCGTGTCGCGCGAGAACAGATAGTTGTGTAGCAGCGGCCGGTATGTCGTGGCAGTGGCGCGGTTCACCTCTCGGTTGAGCGAGTCGATGTCGACCCTCAGTTGCGCCACATTCTTGGTCTGCGCGTTGCTGCCGAACAGACTCTCGTCCGTCCGGTTCATGTCGTATCCCGGAGTGAGCGACAGGCTGTGCTGCATCTCGAACGCGGTGTCGCCCAACGAATTTACTTCGTACCAGTCCCTTCCGCGCGTAAACTGGTAGTTTTCGCCGCCGTAGAGCGTCACGTCGAGAAAACGGCGGTCGTCGGTAAGGCGTATGTAGCCCGAGTCGGCCACCGTCACCATCATGTCGCCCCCGGCCGCACTCGTGTCGTAGATTAGCAGACCGCGCAGCAGCCCCGTCACCGGATCCTGAGTCTCCACACGTATGCTCATGTTTTCCACTCCGTTGAAGAACTGCCCGTCCTTGAACTCTATCTTCTGCTTCTGCTGCCTCACGTCGAACATCAGCGCGTTCACCTTGCGGTTGGAGTAGGGCACCAGGTTGTTCGACACGAAGAAACTGGCCGCCGCCATGCCGAGCGTCACCACGAACAGCGACATCAGTATGCGCGGCAGCGAAACCCCGGCGCTCTTCAGCGCCAGAAGTTCGTAGTTTTCGCCGAGGTTGCCCATCGTCATGATCGCCGCGAAGAGCGTTGCCAGCGGAAAGCCCATCGAGATGAGGAACGACGTGCCGTAGAAGATGATCTCCATTATCATGCCGAGCCCCAGCCCCTTGCCCACCAACTCGTCGATGTACTTCCACAGGAAATTCATCATCAGCACGAACAGCACGATGAAAAAACTCGCCACCATCGGCCCGAGGTACGACTTGAGGATTAGTTTGTCGACTTTCTTGATCATTTTTTCCTGTGCAAAGGTAGGGCTTTTGCCGCAATAAGTAAAATCACCAGTGCGAAAATGGTGGCCGCGCCCGTGGGAATGTTCCACATCCAACTCGCCCACAATCCGGCGATGCCCGCACCCACTGCCACCACGCACGACCATACCGCTATAACGGGGAACGAACGGGTTATCGAATTTATTATTACAGCCGGAAAAGTGAGCAGCGAGATTAGCAGCACGATGCCCACGGCGCGGATCGAGAATACGATCGCAAAGGCCGTGAGGGCGGCCATGCCGATGGCCGAATCCTCGCGAATTTTCACACGCCATCCGGCCCACTCGATGCCCAGCGCCGCCCCGAGAGCGAATATCGCCGCCCTCGCAAGTGGATTCCATCCGAGAAAAGTGGCCATGCCTATACCGCCGAACAACGCATGCTGCAAAAAACGATACCCGGCAATCTCCGCAAAAAAATCCATACCACAAAAATATAAAATATATCTTTGCGGCATGAAAAATTGCCTGCTATAGCGGATTTGGGAGAAATGGGGTAAGTCGGCTGACAGTCAGTTCAATGTGNNTTTCTCATGCTTTCCTTTTCCGGTTGACCTCTTTCCCGATTTGGATATGCGCTCGGTTACACCGCCGGTTTTTCCCTGCTGCTTTATCTGGTGAATGTACTCTTTTTTCTCGGGAAACAAAGGTGCGGAAGAATACACCGACCGCTATTTATAGGAATGTATCATCGACACAGTTACCATCGATGGCCATGCCGATNNGATGATTATGAATGGACACATGAAAGTATCACAGCCTGTTTGTCAAGACGTCGCATTCGTGGGCATATAGCATATTCATGGGTTGATTTCTATTCGGAAAGAGATCAAAAATGGCTATCTGTGAAGGAGTTTGGTTCGAA
>DBDQ01000074.1 GCA_002293665.1 Alistipes sp. UBA928
CATCTCCATCGCTTCGGCGGCGTGCGACGGAGCGCCGATACCCGCGTCGACCACCACCGGAACGCGGCTCTGTTCGATGATTATTTCGAGCATCTGGCGCGTACTCAGCCCCTTGTTGGTACCTATCGGCGCCCCGAGAGGCATCACGGCCGCGGTACCCGCCTCTTCGAGCAGTTTACACAACACGGGGTCGGCCTGAATATAGGGCAGCACGACGAACCCCAGCCGCGCCAACTCTTCGGTGGCCCGTAGCGTCTCCACCGGATCGGGCAACAGGTAGCGCGGATCGGGATGTATCTCGAGCTTCAGCCAGTTAGTTTCGAAGGCGTCGCGGGCGAGCTGCGCGGCGAAAACGGCCTCGCGTGCGCCCCGCACACCCGAAGTGTTGGGCAGCAGTTGCAAACCGGGCCTCACGACGTGGCGCAACATGCCATCCTCGGCGCGCTCCATATCGAGGCGTTTCATGGCCACCGTCACCATCTGCGTCCCTGAGGCTTCGATGGCGCGCGACATCGTTTCGTTGGAGCCGAACTTGCCCGTCCCCAAAAACAGGCGCGAGGAGAATTCACGCCCTGCAATTACGAGTTTTTTCATCTTTTTTCGGTGTTAGATTTGTCGGGTTTCCCGTTTTGTCGGGCCGCACACGGGTCATCCCCCCGAAACGGCGTGGATCAGCATAAGTTCCATCGCGTCGGATAGGATCGTATCGTCCCATTCGGTTTTGGGAATCACCCGGCCCTCCATTGCAACGGCTATTCCGCGTGGGCTCATCCCGAGGCTCGCAATAAATGCGGCCAACGAAGTACCCTCTGCGACGGAGTACTCTCTGTCGTTAAGTTTGACTTTCACTACTTTTAAAATATTTACGGGGATAAAGTTTACAGGCATCGCGGGCTCCGGCGCCCGTTTTCATCATCCCTGCGGCGGCATTATCCGCATCAGGTAATAAGGGTCTGATCTCAGCCTGTAAAAAGCACCCCTTGATTCGGGGGCAAAGATAATCAATTATCGGTTAATCGGGAGACAATCCCAAAGAATTTCCGGCGCCATCATATCAAATCCTGCAACGAGGTGTTTTCGAGGATGCCGAATGTGCTTTCGTGAATATATTTAAAAGTGCGGCGCAACTTACACGTCTCCTCGTCCTTGTGGAATTCGCAGGGACGGTAACTCTGCGGACACACGCAGGCCAGCATCCCCACCGAACCCTCGAACGCGGTGATCACCTCCGCCAAACGAATCTCCGACGGCTCTTTAGCCAGCCGGTAGCCGCCCGCTTTTCCCCGCACACTGTTCACCAATCCCATGTTCCTCAACGATAACAATATTCCCTCCAGAAACCGGCGAGGGATCTGCTCGCTGTCGGCAATCTCGGATATGGCGATCGGCCCACTGCCGTGTTCACGGGCCAGTTTGGTCAGGGCGACCATAGCGTATCGCGTCTTCTTGGAAAGCATAAGGCAAAGATACGGATTTATTTTTAAGTATAAATACGCATTGCGCGCGCCCGCTTAATCCATACCTTTGCAGTGTAGATTAAAGTATAGACAATGATTGTCCGAGCGCTGTTTACCGCTTTAAACATCAATCTATTTAGTGTATATTATGAAAAAACTTGTTTTATGCGCCGCGCTGTTGGCACTGTTATCCTGCGGCGGCGGTCGTAAAAAAGCGGCCGAGGGCGAGCTCTCGGGTGATATCACGCTTTCGGGGGCTTTCGCGCTCTACCCGTTGGCGGTGAAGTGGGCCGAGGAGTTCAAAGCATTGCATCCGGGCGTGCGAATCGACATTTCGGCCGGCGGTGCGGGCAAGGGAATGACCGACGTGCTCTCGGGCGCGGTCGATTTGGGCATGGTTTCGCGCGAGGTCTATCCAGTGGAGGCCGAGAAAGGCGCCGTGGCGTTCGCTGTGGCCAAAGACGCCGTCGTTGCGACCATCAACGCCGCGAACCCCGACCTCGAAACGCTGCTCCGAACGGGCCTGACGCTCGAAAAAGCGGCCGGACTGTGGAGTGAGAACGAAAGCACCGGGCTCAATGTCTACACCCGCTCAGACGCCTGCGGTGCCGCCGAGACATGGGCGCTGTGGCTCAGCAAGAAACAGGAAGACCTCGGCGGAACGGCCGTGTTCGGCGACCCGGGCGTGGCCCAGGCCGTGCAGCGCGACCCGCGGGGCATCGGCTACAACAATCTTTCATACGCCTACGACGAGACCACGCGCCAGCCCAACAAGGGCCTGTTGGTGCTGCCGCTCGATGTGAACGGCAACGGCCGGGTTGACGAAGAGGAGAGATTCTACGACACCAAAGACCGCATCATCGAAGCCATCGCGGCGGGAAAATACCCCTCGCCGCCCGCCCGCGACCTCTATCTGGTGGCCGGCCCGGCTCCGATGAGCCCCGCGCTGATCGAGTTCCTGCGCTTCGTGCTCACCGACGGACAGCAATACAACATAAATGCGGGCTACATCTCGCTGTCGGAGGAGAAACTGCAGGCCGGGCTTGCAAAACTTTGATGGTGGACGGGCGCATACTCAAAGACCGTGCGGCGGGCGGGGTGATGAGAATCCTGACCATCACCGCAGTGTTAGTGGTCGTGGTGATGGCGGCGGGGCTGGTCATAAAGTCGATGCCGCTTCTGGAGAGCCGTCCGTTGGGCGGATTGCTCTTTTCGAGCGAGTGGAAACCCCTGCGGGGCGAGTTCGGATTTCTACCCTTCCTGGCAGGGACACTGTGGGTTACTGCTATCGCAATTATCCTCGCATTACCCGTGTCGTTGCTCACGGCAATCTATCTGACGGAATATGCGAAGCCCCGCGTCAGAAAATACGTCTTCCCGATGCTCGACATCCTGGCCGGACTGCCCTCGGTGATCTACGGCGTGTGGGGCGTGCTGCTGATAGTGCCCTTCACGGGCTACACGCTTCTGGCCGGGGGTATCGTGCTGGGGGTGATGATCCTGCCGTTGTTGGTGAGTCTGCTGGTCGAGATATTTTCGACGGTGCCCGACGCGCTTAGCGAGGCGTCGACCTCGCTCGGGGCCACACGTTGGCAAGGCATCAAACGGGTGGTGCTACGCAAGACTTTTCCGGGTATCGTGGCTTCTGTGGTTCTGGCTGTGAGCCGGGCACTGGGCGAAACGATCGCCGTGCTGATGGTGTGCGGAAATCTCCCACGGGTGCCGCAGTCGCTCACCGACGCGGGCTACCCGCTGCCCGCGTTGATAGCCAACAACTACGGCGAGATGCTCTCGCTGCCGCTCTACGAGGCGGCTCTGATGTTCGCCGCACTGATACTGTTCACGGTGATCCTGCTGTTTAACGTCACTTCGCGCGTGATACTCTACCGCGTCGAGAAAAAATTCGCGCTGTGAAATTCCTCGAAGAAAAAATAGTCAAAGCGCTGATGTACCTCTCCACGGCTCTTGTCGCCGCGTGGGTAGTAAGCATTCTGTGGACAATCCTGTCGAAGGGTTGGGGTTCCATGAGCTGGGAAATGGTGTCGCAACTCCCCGGCGGCGGTTTCTACATCGGCAAGGAGGGTGGGTTCCTCAACGCCATCGTCGGCTCGCTCTACATCGTCGGAGCTTCGGCGGTGCTGGGACTGTTAGTGAGCGTCCCGGTGGTGTTTTACCTGAACGTCTACCTGCGCCGATCCTCGAAACTGGGTTACGCGGCGCGACTGGCTTGCGACGTGCTGTTCGGCATCCCGTCGATAGTTTACGGCGCTTTCGGCTTCGCGCTGATGGTCGCCCTGGGGATGCGCGCCTCGCTCGGGGGTGGGATCGTGGTGGTGACGCTACTCATCATACCCATATTTATAAGATCTATGGACGAGGCGGCGAGGGGCTTTCCACGCGAGATACTCGACACGGCTTACTCGCTCGGGGCTACGCGCTTGCAGACGATCGGGGTGGTGTTGCGCCAAATTGCGCCCGGTATCGCCACCGCCACACTGCTCTCCATCGGCCGGGCGATAGGTGACGCGGCGGGGGTTATGTTTACCGCCGGCTACACAGACAGCATCCCCACCTCTCTGAGCCAACCCGCCGCCACGCTGCCGCTGGCCGTGTTCTTCCAACTGAGCAGCCCCATCGCCGAGGTGCAAAACCGTGCTTATGCCGCCGCCGCGGTGCTGACGCTCATAGTGCTTGTGCTGAGCGTCGGCGGACGGCTGATAATGAACCGGTTTTCGAAAAACAAACTGCAATGACACGAACTTTTCGACCAGACAATAAATTCCCCCGCTCCGCCGATACTACCCAAATGAAGATCGAGGGGCTCGACGTGCATATCGGCGCGTCGGCCATTCTGAAAAACGTGAACCTCGTGATCCCCGACAAACAGATCACTTGCGTCATCGGCCCCTCGGGCTGCGGCAAGTCCACACTGCTGCGCTCAATGAACCGGCTGATCGATTCGACCGAAGGGGCGCGTATCGAGGGCCGGATACTGATCGGCGACGAGGATATAGTCCACAGCGGCGAGCACATTACCGAGTTGCGCCGCCGTATCGGGCTCGTCTCGCAAAAGCCCAGCCCGCTGCCCATGTCGATCTTCGAGAACGTGGCCTACGGCTGCCAGATCCACGGTATCCGAAACCGGAGAAAACTGCGCCTCGTGGTTCGCCACTATCTGGAGGCCGTCGGATTGTGGGACGAGGTGGCCGAGCGACTTCACACCCCCGCCTCGCGCCTGTCGATCGGTCAGCAGCAACGCCTGTGTCTGGCGCGCAGCCTCGCCGTCGAGCCGCAGTTCATTTTGGCCGACGAGGCCACGAGCGCGCTCGATCCCATCGCCAGCCGCAACGTCGAGGAGCTTTTCGTGCGGCTCAAAAACGACTATTCAATCATCATGGTTACGCACACCCTGCGCCAGGCGCGGCGCATCGCCGACCACGTGGTGTTCATGTACCTTGGCGAGGTGGTCGAGGCGGGCCCGGCGGTGCAGGTGTTCGACGACCCGCAACATGAATTGACTAAAAAATATTTATCAGGAGCTTTTTCATAATTATGACACACTTACAGGAATTAGAAGCCGAGTCGATCTACGTGCTGCGCGAGGTAGCGGCTCAATTCGAGCGCCCCGCGATACTTTTTTCGGGAGGTAAGGATTCGATCGTGGTCACCCATCTGGCCCACAAGGCTTTTTATCCCGCGCGGATTCCCTTTCCGCTTGTACATATAGACACGGGGCACAACTTCACCGAGACTATCGACTATCGCGACGCGCTGGTCGAAAAACTCGGGGCGCGGATGATCGTCGGCTCGGTGCAGGATTCTATCGACACGGGCCGCGTGCGCGAGGAGACGGGTTTTAACGCCAGCCGCAACCGACTTCAAACCACAACGTTGTTGGACACTATCGAAAAACACCGGTTCGACGCGGCAATCGGCGGCGCGCGGCGCGACGAAGAGAAAGCGCGCGCCAAAGAGCGGTTTTTCTCTCACCGCGACGAGTTCGGGCAGTGGGATCCGCGCAATCAGCGGCCCGAACTGTGGGACGTGTACAACGGCCACAAACAGCCGGGCGAGCATTTCCGAGTCTTCCCAATCAGCAACTGGACGGAGATGGATGTGTGGCAATACATCCTCAACGAACGAATCGAGATGCCCTCGATCTACTTCACCCACTCGCGGCGGGTCTTCTTCAGAGACGGGCAGTGGCTGGCCGCCGAACCGTGTATGAAATTGAAGCCCGACGAGACGGTTGAGATCCGGGAGGTGCGCTGCCGCACCATCGGCGACATCAGCTGCACGGGGCTGACCCTTTCGCGGGCGCAGTCGCCGGAGGAGATCATCGAGGAGATAGCCGCCTCGCGCGTGACCGAGCGTGGTAGCCGGACTGACGACAGACGCTCCGAAACGGCAATGGAAGAGCGAAAAATAGCCGGATACTTTTGAATAAGTAAGGATATGGAAAAAGGATATTTGGATATGGAATTGCTGCGCTTCACCACCGCAGGCAGCGTCGACGACGGCAAGAGCACCCTCATCGGGCGGCTGTTGTACGACAGTAAGTCGATTTTTGAAGATCAGTTGGAGGCCGTCGAGGCGGCCTCGCGCAGCCGCGGAGGTGAGGAGGTGAACCTCGCGCTGTTGACAGACGGACTGCGCAGCGAGCGCGAACAGGGCATTACCATCGACGTAGCCTACCGCTATTTCGCCACCCCGCGCCGCAAGTTCATCATCGCCGACACGCCGGGACACATCCAGTACACGCGCAACATGGTGACGGGAGCCTCGACGGCCGACCTGGCGATCATCCTGATCGACGCGCGCAACGGCGTGAAAGAACAGACGGTGCGCCACAGTTTCATCGCCTCGATGCTCGGCATCGGTCAGGTGGCGGTGTGCGTCAACAAGATGGATATGGCCGACTTTTCGCAGCGCGTTTTCGACGACATCGTGGCGGCGTACAAGACTCTGGCCTCGAAACTCGGCCTGCACGGCGTGCACTTCATCCCCATCTCGGCCAAATTGGGCGACAACGTAGTGGAACGCTCGGCAAATATGCCTTGGTATACGGGGCAGACGCTGATAGAACTGCTGGAAAGCGCGCCTATCGGCAAAAGGCTTGCGGATGCCCCCGTGCGCATGGCGGTGCAAAGCGTGATCCGCCCGATGAGCGACCGTTTTCACGACTATCGCGGCTACGCGGGGCGCATTGCGAGCGGCGTACTCAAAGTGGGCGACCCGGTGACGGTCTACCCGGGCGGGCGGCAGTCCACGGTGAAAGCCGTCAACCTCGGCGAGGCCGACTTGCAAGAGGCTCAGGCGGGCGAATCGGTGGCCGTTCAACTGACGGACGACATCGACATCGGCCGCGGCAACCTGCTGGCGTGCGGCATCGCACCAACGGTCGCAAGCGAATTGAAACTCCGGATCTGCTGGTTCAACGAACGTGCGTTGACCGTCGGCGGGAAATACATTGTCCGCCACACCACCTGTGAGGTGCAGGGAATTGTGAAAAGCATCGACCACCGGACAGATATCGAAACCCTGCACGAAGAGCCTGCCGAGCGATTGGAGATGAACGACATAGCCGCCGTGACCCTCAAAACCTCCGCCCCGCTGGCATTCGACCCGTACAAACAAAACCGCACCACGGGCAGCGTGGTGTTCATCGACCCCTCGACGCTGGAAACCGTCGGCGCGGGCA
Organism: Alistipes sp. UBA928; assembly: GCA_002293665.1. Classification (GTDB taxonomy): domain Bacteria; phylum Bacteroidota; class Bacteroidia; order Bacteroidales; family Rikenellaceae; genus UBA940. The sequence continues at coordinate 7,159 of DBDQ01000074.1, forward strand.
TAATTCTGTGAAATCATGGACAAGATAACTTCCGCCGAAAATATTTTACGCCGGGCGCTGAAACTACACACCGGCCGCATAGCACTCTCGTCGAGCCTCAGCATCGAAGATCAGGTGCTCGCCGACATGCTCGTGCGGCTCGACCCCACAGCGCGCATCTTCACACTCGACACGGGACGCCTGTTCCCCGAAACTTACAGCCTCATTGATCGCACCAACAAACATTTCGGAATCAGGATCGAGGTGTTTTTTCCCGAGCGCGAGGTGGTCGAAGCTATGGTGAACGGGCAGGGAATCGACCTGTTTTACGACAGCCTCGAGGCGCGAAAACAATGTTGCAGGGTGCGCAAGATCGAGCCTCTCAGGCGCGCGTTCTCCGGACTCGACGCATGGATATGCGGCCTACGGCGCGAGCAATCCATAACCCGCACCGAGTTGCAGCCCGTCGAGCGTGACGAAGCAAACGGGCTCACAAAAATCAACCCACTGTTCGACTGGACGGAAACCGAGGTCTGGGACTACATTCGCGCCAACAACGTACCTTACAACACACTGTACGACGAGGGCTTCCCCAGCATCGG
>DBDQ01000102.1 GCA_002293665.1 Alistipes sp. UBA928
TCGAGCCCCATCTTCCACCCGAAGTTTATTAATGGGATGGCCCTTGAGGGCTGTCCCTTTGTTTTTTGAGCGGTCGCGTGCGACGGCCTGTATTTTCGGGTTGATCCATAAAAACCTACCACCTCCCCCCGCATTGCGGGGTACTCCTCTTTCCGGAAGGAGGAGAGTGCTACGCACTATAATTATAATGCAACTTTGCCCCATCCGCTTTTTACATTGATCCGTATCTTGACATCATTCTTTCTTCGGGCTGTCACTTTGTCACGCGGGAGAGGGTGATATGTCAGAAAAAAATGCCAAATTTGCACCCTCGCCCGTTTGGCACGCGCATTGTACGGAGGGGTTGCGATTTTGTCATTTTATTAACTTATAACTTATAAAGCAATGAAAATCAAACCATTGGCCGACAGGGTGCTCGTTAAACCCGATCCGGCCGAAGAGAAAACGGCCGGCGGCCTCATCATCCCCGACACGGCCAAGGAAAAACCCCTTGCAGGTACGGTAATCGCGGCCGGCCCCGGAACCGAAGAGGTCAAAATGGAGGTCAAGGCGGGCGACAAAGTTCTCTACGGAAAATACGCCGGTACGGAGATCACACACGACGGCGAAACCTACCTGATGATGAAATTGAATGACATTTTTGCAATTATCGGATAAGCTATGGCAAAGGAGATTAAATATAACGTAGAAGCGCGCGAACTCCTCAAGGAGGGTGTTGACGCGCTCAGCAACGCGGTGAAAGTGACCCTCGGCCCCAAAGGTCGCAACGTCATCATCGACAAGAAATACGGCGCGCCCCAGATCACCAAGGACGGGGTGACGGTCGCAAAAGAGATAGAACTCGACGATCCGTTCGCCAACATGGGCGCACAGATGGTCAAGGAGGTGGCCTCGCGTACCAACGACGATGCGGGTGACGGTACCACCACGGCAACTGTGCTGGCCCAGGCCATCATAGGCGTGGGGATCAAGAACGTCACTGCCGGTGCAAACCCGATGGACCTCAAAAGGGGGATCGACAAGGCTGTGGCCGAAGTCGTGAGCAGCCTCGGCAAACAGAGCAAGAAGGTGGGCGAGGACATCGAGAAAGTTAAGCAGGTGGCGGCATCGTCGGCAAACAACGACGAGACCATCGGCGCGCTCATCGCCGAGGCGGTCAGCAAAGTAAACAAGGAGGGTGTGATTACCGTCGAAGAGGCCAAAGGTACCGACACCTACGTCGACGTGGTGGAGGGTATGCAGTTCGACCGCGGCTACNNGGCCGTGATGGAGAAACCCTACATCCTGATCACCGACAAGAAAATCTCGACCCTCAAAGAGATCATGGGCGTACTCGAACCGATCGCCCAGCAGGGTCGCGCGCTCGTTATCATCGCCGAGGATGTCGACGGTGAGGCCCTCGCCACGATGGTCGTCAACCGTCTGCGCGGCACTCTGAAGATTGCCGCCGTAAAGGCTCCGGGCTTTGGTGACCGTCGCAAAGAGATGCTTCAGGACATTGCTATCCTCACCGGAGGTACCGTCATAAGCGAAGATACCGGTTTCAAGCTCGAACAGGCCACCGTGGAGGCGCTCGGCCAGGCCGACAAGATCACCATCAACAAGGAGAACACAACCATCGTGAACGGCGGCGGCAAGAAAGAGGCTATCGACGCCCGCATCGCCCAGATCCGCAAACAGATGGAGACCACCACCAGCGATTACGACCGCGAAAAGCTTCAGGAACGTCTGGCCAAGCTCGCCGGCGGTGTCGCAGTGCTGTACGTGGGTGCCGTCACCGAGGTGGAGATGAAAGAGAAGAAAGATCGCGTGGAGGATGCTTTGGCTGCCACCCGTGCCGCCATCGAAGAGGGTATCATCCCCGGCGGCGGTGTGGCTTACATCCGTGCGGCCGAAGCGCTCGAAAAACTCAAAGGCGAGAACGACGACGAAACTACCGGTATCGCCATCGTCAAGCGTGCCATCGAGGAGCCTCTGCGCCAGATCGTTGCCAATGCCGGCGGCGAAGGTTCGGTGGTCGTCAATAAGGTGCGCGAAGGCAAAGGCTCGTTTGGCTACAACGCCCGCAGCGAGAAGTACGAAGACCTGTTTGCGGCCGGTATCATCGACCCGACCAAGGTTGCGCGCGTGGCTCTGGAGAACGCCGCTTCGATCGCTTCGATGTTCCTGACGACCGAGTGCGTGCTCGTCGACAAGAAAGAGGACAATCCCGCTCCCATGATGCCTCCCGGTGGCGGAATGGGTGGAATGATGTAATTTTGCAGCCATAGCGGCAATTCTGCTGCCGCTAACCCCAAAAATGAGGCAGGCGCGTACGTCGGTACGTGCCTGCCTCATTTTTGGGGCCGAGCGTTGCATAATCACCACTCTGACCACAAAATATTCGGATCGAATCGTTACTTTTGCAGCATGGCACAGGTAACGATCTACACCGACGGTGCGGCGAAGGGGAATCCCGGGCGGGGGGGGTATGGCGCGGTGATGCTTGCTCCTGCAGGGGCGGGGCTTCCGCCTCATCGGAAGGAGTTGAGCGCCGGATACCGCCTCACTACCAACAATCGTATGGAGTTGTTGGCCGTGATAGTCGGTTTGGAGACTTTGAAAGGTGACGGTCATGAGGTGACGGTATATTCCGACTCGCGCTATGTTGTGGATGCCGTTGAGAAGAAGTGGGTTTTCGGCTGGGAACGCAAGAATTTCAGTGGCAAAAAGAATCCCGACCTTTGGGTGCGTTTTCTGCGCGTCTACCGTCGCCATCGCGTAAAGTTTATATGGGTTAAGGGACATGCTTCGATTCCCGAGAATGAACGCTGCGACCAGCTTGCAGTCGCCGCCGCCGAGAGTGGCCGCCTACTCGAAGACACGGGCTATAATCCCGAAGACCAAACCATATTGTAATGAATATTGAAATTCGTAAACTAACCGCAGACTTGCTCAAGGATTGGCTCTGTTTCTTCGACAACACCACCTGTTCCGGTGATAACGAATGGGCGGGGTGTTACTGCATGGCTCCGCATTGGAGCCCGGCGCTGGAAAACGAAAAGGCGTGGGAATATTCGCCTGCGGGTGCCGTGCATCATCGGGGCTGTGCCGTGGAGCATATAAAAAAGGGAATTTTGCAGGGCTATTTGGCTTACCTCGACGAGAGAGTTGTTGGGTGGTGCAATGCCAACGGCAAACAAGCCTACGACAGTATATTTTTCAGATTGCCGTGGGAGGAGTCCGAAAAGAACAAAAAGATAAAGGCGATAGCATGTTTTTTCGTTGCCCCCGATCTGCGCGAGAAAGGGGTCGCTGCACGCCTTCTTGAAAGGGTGTGTTCGGATGCGGCGCTCGATGGCTATGAGTACGTCGAGGCTTATCCTTTTATCCACGACGAGAACAAAGCATTCACCGGCCCCGTGGCGATGTACGAAAAAAGCGGCTTTACGGCCTGTGGTGCCGATGATATTTGTGTTGTTTTCCGGAAATACCTAAGTAGTTGACGGCAATATTGAGTTTGATGCTACTGGAACAGCCCGGCCGCCTCTTTCGGGGCGGCCGGGCTGTTTTTTAGAACCGTTTGCTATTTGGCGTAGCTTACGGCGCGGGTCTCTCTTATGACGGTGATCTTTACCTGGCCGGGATAGGTCATCTCTTCCTGGATCTTTTTGGCGATGTCGTGCGAGAGCTGGTCGCTCTGTGCGTCGTCGAGTTTGTCGGCGCCCACTATCACGCGCAGTTCGCGGCCGGCCTGGATGGCGTAGGTTTTCATCACGCCGGGGTAGGCCATCGCAATGTCCTCCATCTCCTTCAGGCGTTTGATGTAGCTTTCGACCACCTCGCGGCGTGCACCGGGCCGTGCTCCCGAAATGGCGTCGCACACCTGCACTATGGGGGCTATGAGCGATGTCATCTCCATCTCGTCGTGGTGCGCACCGATGGCGTTGACTATATCGGGCCGCTCCTTGTACTTCTCGGCCAACAGCATCCCGATGGCTGCGTGGGGCAGTTCGGGCTGGTCGTCGGGCACCTTGCCGATGTCGTGCAGAAGCCCCGCGCGGCGGGCGGTCTTGGCGTTGAGGCCCAGCTCGGCGGCCATGATGCCGCACAGGTTGGCAGTCTCGCGTGCGTGTTGCAGCAGGTTCTGGCCATACGACGAGCGGTACTTCATCTTGCCGATGAGGCGGATCAGTTCAGGGTGGAGGTTGTGGATGCCCAAGTCGATGGCGGTGCGTTTGCCCACCTCGACGACCTCCTCCTCGATCTGTTTTTCGATCTTGGTCACCACCTCCTCGATGCGTGCGGGGTGGATGCGTCCGTCGGTCACGAGTTGATGCAAGGCGAGGCGTGCGATCTCACGGCGAACGGGATCGAATCCCGACAGGATGATCGCTTCGGGGGTGTCGTCGACTATGATCTCGACTCCCGTGGCGGCCTCGAGTGCGCGGATGTTGCGACCTTCGCGGCCGATGATGCGTCCTTTGATCTCGTCGCTCTCGATATTGAACACGGTGACCGAGTTTTCGATGGCAGTTTCGGTGGCGACCCTCTGGATCGACTGCACGACGATCTTCTTGGCCTCCTTGCTGGCCGTCATCTTGGCCTCTTCGAGGGTTTCGTTCATGTAGGCCGCAGCCTGGGCCTGGGCCTCCGATTTCAGGTTTTCCATCAGGATGCTTTTGGCCTCCTGGGCGGTCATTCCTCCGATCGTTTCGAGGCGGGTGTTCTGTTCGGCTATGACGCCGGCGAGTTCCTCTTTTTTGCGGTCGAGCGACGCCATCTGGGCATTGTACTGCTCTTTGAGTTTGTCGGCGTCGCGCATTCGTGCGTCGAGGTCGCGGTTTTTGTTCTCGAGATCGCGTTTTTGGTTTTCGAGCCCGGCCTCGATCTGTTTTGCGCGCTGTTCACTTTGGGCGACCTTTTGGTTGCGTTCGTTGACGGCGCGGTCGTGTTCGCTTTTGAGTTGAATGAACTTCTCTTTGGCCTGAAGAATCTTCTCTTTTTTGATCATTTCGGCCTCGGTTTCGGCCTCCTTGAGGATCGCCGAGCGGCGTTTTTTCGAGAGGTTGCCCGTCAGCATCAGGGTTACGCCCGTTGCTGCGGCTGCGGCTGCTATTGCAATGCCTATTGCTAATCCGGTGGTCATTGTATGTGTGATATATATAGTTTATGTTGTGGGGCACGTCCGACCCGCCCCTCCGGTCTTTTGCGAAGTCTTGTGACTCCATATAAAAAAACCGCCGATTCCTTTTCTTGTTTGACGAATCTCCGAAACGTCATGTACGGGGTCTGGGCTTCACCGCAAACGTCCAACGGCGCAAAAGTACACTGCGCACCCCCTTGCGGGAGTTAAGGCCTGTTTTTGGCGGGCACACTTCAACCCTGATTGATAAAGTGTTGAGTTTCGCAAAGCTTAAGGAATCAGCGGGAGTCGGGGTTCCGCGCAGCCGTCCCCCCCGTGATAATCGGGCGACTGGTGAAACCACAGAATCATTCCTGGTTATGTATTTAAGAACCTGTCGTTACTTTTTTTCGATGGAGTGCAGATAGTCGTTCATCTGCTTCTCCACTTGTGTGAGCTTGTCGAGTTCCGGTTCCGGCGAGCGGTTAGACCGGAGCGAGACATTCTCCATCGCGAGATGGAGTGCGGCGAGCGCCAGCCTGTCTTTGGGCAACAGCGCCGGGTGTGCGTTCTCACCGAAGAGGCGGTTGACCTCTCTTTCGGCGTGGCGGTACACCTCTTCGTCCGCGCGTTCTATGTCGGGGAACGGGTAGCTTGTTCCCGCGATCTTGAGTGTTATCGACAACTTGGCCAATTACGAATCTCGAATTACGTTTATGCCTCTTTATTCAGCAGGGCGAAACACCGGTCGACCTCCCGCAACAGACGGTTCACCCTTGCTCGCGCTGTTTTGTTGCCATGCGGAGCGTTGCTTTCGCCACCCAGTCCTGCCGCCAGTTCCTTCACCGCCACCCGTCTTTCGAGTTCGGTGTTTTTGGCCTCCAAAGACCGGTTTTGCTCCCGCAGCCTCTCCCTTGCAGCCTGGAGTTTTTCCACCTCTCCCCTTAACCGCCGGTTTTCTGCGATCAGCTTTTCCGCGCTCCTGGCGATGCTATCTATGACAGACCTGGCCGACATGACATTACAAAGATAGCAAAAAAATTACCAATTACAAATTGCGGAACGCTAAAAAAGTTGCGAACAGATCGTGGTCGCCAGCATCGGTGATGCGAACGTCGACAAAATCGCCGGGCGAGAGGGTGTTGTCGCCGGCGTCGACGAGCACCTCGCCGTCGACTTCGGGCGAGTCGCGCTCGCTGCGGCATACCCATTGGTTGTCTTCGCGCCGGTCGACGATGACGTGCTCGGTGGAGCCGATGCGAGCGGCGTTGAGTTCGGCCGAGATTTGCGCCTGAAGTTCCATGAGCCTCTCCACGCGCTGCCGTTTTACCTCTTCGGGAACGTCGTCGGTGAGGCTGTCGGCCGAGTAAGTGCCCTCCTCGGCGGAGTAGGGGAAGACCCCGAGGCGTTCGAAGCGCGCCTCGCGCACAAAGTCGAGCAGTTCCTCGAAATCTGCCTCAGTCTCGCCCGGATAACCCGTCAGCATGGTCGTGCGCAGGGTGAGTCCGGGGATCGCCTCGCGCAGCCGACACACGAGCGCGCGGGTTTCGTCGCTGCCGTGCCCGCGTTTCATCGAGCGGAGTTGGCCGGCGGCGATGTGTTGCAGGGGGATGTCGAGGTATTTGCAGATTTTGGGCTCGTCACGCATCGCCTCGATCACATCTTCCGGGAAACCGGCGGGGTAGGCGTAGTGGAGGCGTATCCACTTCAGGCCGTCGATCGCGGCGAGGCGTCTGAGCAGTTCGGCGAGGCGCCGCTTGCCGTAGAGGTCGAGGCCGTAGTAGGTGGTGTCCTGGGCTATGACGATCAGTTCTTTGACTCCGGTGGCGGCGAGCTGGCTTGCTTCGGCGACGAGTTCTTCCATAGGTACCGACACGTGGGGCCCGCGGATCAGGGGGATGGAGCAGAATCCGCATCGGCGGTCGCAGCCTTCCGAGATTTTAAGGTATGCGTAGTGGGGCGGGGTGGAGATGAGACGACGCACCCCGGCATCATTGCGAGCCTGCAAGGTGTAGCAATCGAGTTCGGCGAGGATGTCGTCGAGTCCCCGGGCGCCGAAAAAGGAGTCCACCTCAGGAATCTCGGCGCGGAGTTCGTCGGCGTAGCGTTCACTCAGGCAGCCGATCACGTAGAGCCGGTCGATGTCGCCGCGGGCGCGCGCTGCCGCCGCCGCGAGGATCGCGTCGATCGACTCCTCCTTGGCGTCG
>DBDQ01000094.1 GCA_002293665.1 Alistipes sp. UBA928
TTCTGTCGCTTATTCAGAGGCAGAATCGGGGTGTGTTTATTTCCCCCTTTCCCCCGTCGGAGTCGGCTTTGGAGGTGGCTCCAAGCGAATTTTAGATAGTCGACGCTCCCTGCCGGGAGCTATTTCTGACCGCGATCTGGTTTTCGGCCAAAAGTTTCAACTACTCTTGTTTATATTCTTTTTAAACGGTCGGCATTTTTACGGCCGATTTTTTTAATTTCGTGTATAACCCGGCTTCCCATAGTCGGGGTAACCGGACGAATATGTTCCTCCGATACCCTCTATCCGGCGGGGGCGGCCCACGGCCGACTGATTGTCGGAGGTGATGGCGTCGGAGACCATTTTGGCGGCCTGGTCGAGTATCGACCTTTCGAGCGACGCAAGGTAGATCTCGGTCGTTTTCTGGTTCGAGTGGCCCAGTCCTTCGCTGATGACGGCTAGGGGAAGGCCGGCGTTCCTGGCGACGGTGGCCCACGAGTGGCGCGCAGCGTGGGTCGAGAATTTCCTCGATATGCCGCACCACCGGGCGAGATGTTTGAGGCGTTTGTTCTGGAGTCTCAGGCCGCTCTCGTATTGCAGATTGAAGTCTTTGTCGTTGTCGGTGATCACCGGAAACAGATAGTCGCTGCCGGCGGTGTGCGGCGCGAACCAGTCGATTATGCGGCGCATGACGGGCAGCACGTGCAGTTCGATGGGCTGTCCCGTTTTTTGGCGCCGGTAGGTGATCGAATCGCCCCGCATGTCGGCTTTCCTCAGGTTCGCCATGTCCACGAAACTCATTCCGCGCGCGTGGTAGCAGAACAGGAACATGGCCAGCGCCTGCGCCAAATGATCGGGCAATTGCCCGTCTCCCGGTCTTTTTACAGCGGCGGTCGTCATCACTGTGGGGTCGTGGGCCGTCAGCGTTGCGAGCTCGCCGTGGGTGAGTGCACGTTTGCGGGTAGTGGCGACTCCCGTGTAGGCTCCTCCGAAGATGTCCTCCATGCGCCGCGACACCCTCCCTTCGGCTATGGCTTTGTTGTAGATCGCCCGCAGAGTGCGCATGTAGAACGATATGGTGTTCATGCTACGCCCTTCCGATTTGAGGGCCTGCTGGAAATCGTTGATCAGCGTGGCCGTTATCTGCTCGTGGCTGAGGTCTTTGACCCCCGCGAAGAGATTGAGGCGGTAGGCGGCGGTGCGGTAGGCGCGTGCGGTGCGCGGATTGCCGTCGCGTTCGAGCTCGGCGGCGAGTTTTTCGGCGTAAGCCACCAGGGTGTTGTCTTTTATAACTCCCCTGTAACGGTTCATTAATTGGTCTATGGTGTAGGCTCCCTCTTTTTCGAGATTGCGTATGACGGTGTCCATGCGCCGAAGGTCACACAACATCGAACTCTCCATCTCGGCAAGTTCGCGGCTGCGGGAGCTGCGTCCATAGGGGATCACGAGGCGGCGCTGCAGGGCGTCCCACTCTTCCGGGAAAATCTTGTAGTCGGTCGTCACGCTACGCGATTCGCTGCCATGCACGACCCTGAGATAAAGCTTTCCCGCGCCTCCTCCCTTGCGGGTGGAGGCCCTCAAACTAAATCCATAACTTGGCATTGTGATATATCATGGCGTTAATGGTTTGGATACACCTAGCGTGCCAGGTCGCTACGGCGCCGCAAAATTACAAACTTAATTTGACATACGTTTTTTGTTTTAGAATATTATCAATAAATTTCATGTCGCCATACGAAAATATAATAGTGTTAGGTCTCTGCAAAGTTAATAAAAAGATGGCGGAAATGCAACTCTTTTTTGTTACCTTTGCCGCTCCCGAATTGAAATGAGCCCTCTTTTTGCCATCGCCATGTTGTTGCCCTCCGTCGGGCCCGCTCCCGGGGTCGACACCGCGGCCGTTGCCATCGCACCCGTCACGGTGTCGGTGTCGCTCAAACACGGCGACGACTTCCACCGGCAGCCCGTGATGGCCTCTTCGCTCACAGTGGAGGGGGTGGGAGAGGGTCTGATCAGCGAACCAAAGGATCTGTCGTTATGGGTACCGGGCTTGTTGCACGCCGACTACGGGTCGCGCATGACGGGCTCGATATACGTGCGCGGCCTAGGGTCGCGGATCGAACAGCCCGCTATGGGACTCTACGTCGACGGGGTGCCCATCCTCAACAAGAACAACTATGACTTCGACTACTTCGACGTGCGCCGCATCCACATCCTGCGCGGGCCGCAGGGTACGCTCTACGGCCGCAACACCATAGGCGGCGTGATTGACGTGCAATCCCTCTCGCCGTTCGATTTTCAGGGAGTGCGCTTCGGAGCGGGCTACGGCAACGGTAATACATGGCAGGCCCGGGCTGCGATCTACCGCCGGCCTTCGTCGAAGTTTGGTTGGTCACTATCCGCCCAGCACCGCGCCACCGACGGCTTCTTCACTAATATATATAACGGCTCGCACGCCGACAGCGGCCACAGCAGCGCTCTCCGTTTCAAGGTGCAGGCTCGGCTTGCCGACCGCTGGACGATGGAGAACACCTTGTCGGCAGGCCTTGTGAAGCAGGCGGGATTTGCCTACGCTCCGTGGGACGAGGCCACCGGCCGTGTCGGGCCGGTCGACCACAACGACCCCTGCTCCTACGACCGTTTCAACTTTGTGGAGGGTCTCGTGTTCCGTTACTCCGGCGATCGTTTCAATCTTGCCTCGACCACCGGCCTGCAGTACACCGACGACGTGATGGGGCTCGACAACGACTTCAGCCCTCGGTCGATGTTCACTCTGCGCCAGTCGCAGCGCGACCATGCTTTCACCCAGGAGATCACCGTGCGCTCGACAGGCGACTACGGGGGGTGGGAGTGGATCGCCGGTCTGTTCGGCTTCGCCCGCCGTGTCGACATGAGCGCTCCCGTGATGTTCAAACACGACGGAATCGACGAGTTGATCCTGGGCAACGCCAACGCCGGCATCCACACGGTTTTCCCCGACGCCGACCTGCTGATCCGCCAACAGAGTTTTCCCATCCACAGCGACTTCAGGCTCCCCTCGGGCGGGGTGTCGTTCTACCATCAGTCGACGTGGGAGATGGGCCGCTGGAGCTTCACAGCCGGGCTGAGGGCCGACTGGGAACAGACTGCGATACGCTACGCCAACTCGGCGGAGATAGACTACCGCTTCACGCTCACCATGGACGATTACAAACCCCTGCCGGTTGCGATGTCGGGCCGCCGCAGCCGTTCGTTCTTCGAGGTGATGCCCCGCGCGGCGGTGCTGTTCGAAACCGGCGCCGGAAACCTCTACGCTTCGGTGTCGAGGGGCTACAAGGCCGGGGGCTACAATACGCAGATATTCTCCGACATTGTGCAAAACCGCATGATGAACGACCTGATGGCCGACTTGGGCGTCTACTTCGACGGTGCGCAAAGCTACGACGTGGAAGATGCGATAGCCTACGAACCCGAGCGGAGTTGGAACTACGAGATCGGCGGCCACTTCCACGCGCTCGACGGACGTCTGCACATCGACGCCGCCCTGTTCTGGATCGACTGCCGCAACCAACAACTGACCGTCTTCCCGCCGGGCAAGGGCACGGGCCGCCTCATGTCGAACGCCGGGCACACGCGCTCGATCGGCGCCGAGGCGACGGTGGTCTACTCCGTGCGCAAACTTCGCCTCACCGGCAGTTGGGGATTCACCGACGCCCGTTTCCTCGACTACAACGACGGCCGCGAGGATTACTCGGGCAACCGTGTGCCCTACGCCCCGCGCAACACCATGTCGGTGCAGGGCGAATATAAAATCCCACTGCGCGGCAGCCTCTCGGGCGATATTACGTTGGGTGTGGGAGTTCAGGGCGCAGGCAGGATTATGTGGAACGAGACGGGCACCATCTCCCAACCGTTCTACGCACTGATGAACGCCACGGCGGGGTGGGAGCACGACGGCTTCGGCGTGTCGCTCTGGGGCCGCAACCTCACCGGTACCGACTACAACACTTTCTACTTCAAATCCATAGGCCGCTCGTTCGTGCAGCGCGGCAAGCCCCTGCAAGCGGGCCTCACTCTGTCGTTAATCCTTTAATAATATATATGACCATGAAAAAAATGCTTTTCGCCCTCGCCGCCACTCTGCTACTGTTCGTCTCCTGCAACGGTAACTCCGGCCCCGACAATCCTGCACCCGACGACGGCGCCTACGTCGGAACTGTTTCTGTCGGCATCGGTACCGACGATGCGTTCACCCTCGAAGACACACGGGTGGTATTCACCGTCCACGAGGGAGAAGCCACCGCCGACATCGAGATGATGCAGGTGAAGTTCGCCATTACTATGCCCGTTAAACTCAATGTGCTCATCGAGGGAGTGACGCTCACCCCGGCGACCGACGGATACTCAGTCTCGTGCGGCGCCGACGGAATCGTGCCGAGCGCGATGAACGGCCAGCCGTTTCCCAATTACACCATGACGGAGATCGACGGTACAGTCACCACACAGACCATGTCGATCTCGATGATGTGCGGCCCCTATCCACTGTCGTTCACCGGCACGCGCAGCGCCGAGTAGATTTTTTCGTAACTTCGCCCCCATGACACATGGTTACTTCACCGAGACGACCAGGATGGCCGACGCCCTTCTCACCGAGGGCCGGCTGTTGTGGGTATTACCGTGCCTCGGCATCGAGGCGGGTTTCGGCGAGAAGAGCATAGGGCAGGTGTGTGCCGAGCGGTCGCTATCCACCGAGTTCGTGCTGCTCGTGTGCAACCTCTACACCTTCGACGACTACACGCCCGACGCCGCCGCGCTGCGCAGGATTCCCATCGAGGGCATAGTGGCTTATCTGAAGAGTTCGCACCGCGACTATCTCGAGGTGCGCATGCCCCGCATCACCGAGGCGGTGCTGGCGCTCCCCGGAGGCGACATGCTCACCACGTTCTGCGAGAAGTACCGCGCCGAGGTGGTCGCCCACTTCAAGTACGAGGAGGAGGTGGTCTTCCCCTACATCCACCGACTGCTCGGGGGCGAACGACCCACATACCGGATCAGCGAGTACGCCACCAACCACAGCGACATAGACGGCGCGCTGGAAGACCTCAAAAACATTATCGTCAAATATCTGCCACCGGCGTGCACCATAGAACGCAGTCGCCCGGTGCTTCAGGAACTGTTCGCCTTCGAACACGACCTGCGTAAGCACAGCCTGTTGGAGGACACGATCCTGATCCCATTGGTCGAACGGCTCGACAGCGACGGCGGCCCGGCGGCCGATTTCGGCGGAGTGGAGCTAACCCACCGCGAACAGGAGGTGTTGGCGGCCCTGGCGAAGGGGCTGGCCAACAAGGAGATCGCCGACCGCCTCTGCATTTCGACCCACACCGTCATTTCGCACCGCAAGAACATCATCCGCAAGACCGGTTTCCGCACGGCCCAGGGCCTCACCTTCTTCGCCCTCCACAGCGGCCTCGTCTCCCGCGACGACTTTCGCTAAGTCGCCCGGTCGGAACGCCGACGGCGGTTTTTTTCGGGAGCCGCACAAATCACCTGCACGTTCCCGCGTGTTGCGGTGTTTTCAACATCCGGCCGATATTTTACAACATCAGAGGTGTGGAAAACCACAATTAATTATGACTTTTGGCGATCACGTATTTAACCAAAAATAAAACCAGAGAAATGAGAAGAATCTTTATGTTATCGCTCTTCGCGGCGATCTGTGCGGCGGGGCAACTCCGTGCGCAGGATTTCAGCCGCACGGAGCAGGGCGTGACGACAACCGTCGGCGGGGTCGACATCGAGGTGCGATTCTACGACCCGTCCACGGTGAGGATCGTCAAGTCGCCCGCCGGGCACAATTTCACAAAACAGAGCCTGTCGGTGATCGCCACCCCGAAGGCAACCGAGTTCACCGCGCGCCGCAGCGGCAGTGCCCTCAGAATAGAGAGCAGCGAGCTGAGGGTCGACGTCGACACGCGCTCGGGAGCGATAGCCTTCCGCTCGCGCGGCGGCAAGGCGCTGCTCAGGGAGAAGGCGGCACCCACCTTCACCGACTTCGATGACGCGGGCGACGCCACATTCAGTGTGAAGCAATCGTTCGTGCTCGAACCCGGCGAGGCGATCTACGGTCTGGGGCAGTTGCAGAACGGACAGATGTCGCAGCGCGGCGTCACCAAACGCCTCATTCAGGGCAACACCGAGGATGTGGTGACGTTCATCCAGTCGGTCAAGGGCTACGGTCTCTTCTGGGACAACTACTCGCCAACGACATTCACCGACAACGAGACCGAAACATCGTTCGACTCCGAAGTGGGCGAGTGCGTCGACTACTACTTCATGTGGGGTGGCACGGCCGACGGCGTTGTGGCCGGCATGAGGGCGCTCACGGGCGACGTGCCCATGTTCCCGCTCTGGGCTTACGGATTCTTCCAGAGCAAGGAGCGCTACAAGAGCCAGGCCGAGACGGTCAACATAGTGCGCCGCTACCGCGAACTCGGCGTGCCCCTCGACGCCGTCATTCAGGACTGGCAGTATTGGGGCAGCAACTATCTGTGGAACGCGATGGAGTTCCTGCACGAAGATTTCCCCGACGGCCAGCGCATGGTGGACGATATTCACGGCATGAACGCCCGGCTCGTCATCTCGATCTGGGCGTCGTTCGGCCCCATGACCAAGCAGTTCCGTGCGATGGAGCCGCGCGGCATGCTCCTGGACATGGGCACCTGGCCCCAGTCGGGATCGAGCAAGTGGCCGCCCAACAGGGACTACCCCTCGGGAGTGAAGCCCTATGACGCTTTCCATCCCGAGGCGCGCGACATCTACTGGAGTCATCTCAAAGAGGGACTCTTCGATCTCGGTCTCGACGGCTGGTGGATGGACTCCACCGAGCCCGACCACCTCGATTTCCGCCCCTCCGACATGGATAATCCCACCTACCTCGGGTCGTTCCGCAAGGTGCGCAACGCCTATCCGCTCATGAGTGTGGGCGGGGTGTACGACAATCAGCGCAGGGTGAGCTCCGACAAGCGCGTGTTCATCCTCACCCGCTCGGCCTTCGCCGGCCAGCAGCGCTATGGGGCCAATACCTGGACGGGCGATGTGCAGGCCACGTGGGACGTGCTGCGGAGGCAGATTCCCGCGGGCCTCAACTTCTCGCTCACCGGCATACCCCACTGGAACTCCGACATAGGCGGATTCTTCCTCGGCAGCTACCCGCGCCGCCTCGAAGATCCCGACTACCGCGAGCTCTACACCCGGTGGCTGCAGTTCGGCGCGTTCACCCCCATGATGCGCTCGCACGGCGCCGACGCCCCGCGCGAGATATGGCAGTTCGGCCAAAAGGGCGAACCGGTGTACGACGCCATTGAAAAGTTCATCAACCTACGTTACAGCCTGCTGCCCTATATCTACTCCACGTCGTGGGAGGTGTCGGCGCGCCGAGGCAGCATGATGCGTGCACTGGCGATGGATTTCGCGGACGACAAAGCCGTGTGGGATCGCGCCGACCAGTATATGTTCGGCTCCTCGCTGCTGGTTTGTCCGGTGCTCGAACCCATGTACTCGCGTGTGGAGAGCGGCGAAGGCCGCAGGGCTATTCGCCGGGAAGATTTCTCAACTGTGGGCGTGCGCGAGGTATATCTGCCCAAGGGAGCCGACTGGTACGACTTCTGGAGCGGCGAACGCCTCGCGGGCGGACAGACCGTCAGCCGCGAGGTGCCCATCGACGTGATGCCGCTCTACGTCAAGGCCGGGGCGATCGTGCCCTTCGGCCCGCGCGTGCAGTGGGCGCAGGAGAAGCCGTGGGATGACCTTGAGGTTCGTGTCTACGCCGGGGCCGACGGCTCGTTCGTACTCTACGAAGACGAGGGCGACAACTATAACTACGAAAAGGGAAGTTACTCGGAGATCGCCTTCGGATGGAACGACCGGACACGCACGCTCACCATCGGTGCGCGCGGCGGAGAGGGTTTCGAAGGGATGATAGGCCGGCGCACCTTCCGGGTGACCCTCGTCGAGCAGGGACAGAGCAACCCAGTGCAGACTGTCTCCTACGACGGGAACGCAACGACCGTTAAACTCTGAGAGATGCATCCGGCCGACATAAATTGGCACAGCCGCAAGAACAGCATGAGTCCGGCATATTGTCGGGCTCATGTTATTTGTTTTTCGAATGTTATTCGTTTCAGGCGTGTGTGTGACCGGGTTTCGCGGATCATTTTTTGAGTACAGACAGAGTAAGGGTGTTACTACATTTGCCGGAAAAATCGTAACTTGCATCGTATGTCATGGGACATGCATGGCAATTTGGAGAAAGAAACCGTTTGGGTTTACGTTGGAGAATGGCTTTAATTTAAAGATACACAAGGCAATGCAGATAACACACGACCTTAATGACCACTCAAACTCCGGAGAGGGCATGCCTCTTTTCTCAAGGGGAGAAATACGACCCTACCCATTGATATCGGAGTTTTCAGAGCCCACATTACTATCAAAACAGCATAATTTTTGATACAGTTTTATGTTACTTACCCCCCGAAAAGAATTTGCATCACGGATGGTCCTGCTGCTTGCCGTGGCGACTGCTGTCGTGGTTTGGTTACTCGAACCTTCGGGACGGCTGGCCGGTGTTTTAGTGGCGTTCACAATAAGCGCCATGATGATGTACCAGGCCATTCCGAACATTCTGGCGATCAGTTACCGTAAAAAACTGTACGACCAGCCGGACGGCAGGAGGATCCACAAAACGCCTATTTCGCGGCTCGGCGGAGTGGCGTTTCTCCCGATCATCTGTTGCTCTGTCATATTGACTGTGTCGCTTTATGTCATGATCTTTCCGTCGTATGATCTCCCTTCGATCCGGAGCGTGGTGTGGATATGTCCGCTGATCATTATCTTCATGGTCGGGGTTATCGACGACCTTATCGGGGTGCGTGCCCAAATAAAATTGCTGACGCAGATCATTGCCGCGGTATTGTTGGTTTGGTCGGGACTATGGATCGACAATCTCGGGGGGCTTTTCGGCATACACAATCTGCCCGCCGCAGTAGGAATGCCGTTCACGGTGCTGTTCGTGGTGACGACGATCAACGCGATGAACATGATCGATGGCGTGGACGGACTTGCGGCCGGGTTGAGCGTCATTGCGTTCACCATTTATGGCGTATACTGCTATCTTACGGGCAGTCTTCTCATGCCACTGTTGGCGGCAGCGGTTTTGGGTACCCTCGTTCCGTACTGGTACGCCAATGTTCGTGGTATAGGTTCCCGCCACCACCGACTTTTTATGGGCGACACGGGCTCGCAGACCATGGGCCTCATCATAAGTATATTTGCCATAGGGTTGATTATGGACGGGGGCCGGATGCCGGTGAGACAGAATTTGGTTTTGGCCCTTTCGCCGCTGATAGTTCCCGTGTTCGATCTCATTCACGTTGCGGTTCTGCGGCTTTCGAAGGGCAAACACCCTTTCATGCCCGACATGACGCACATCCACCACCGGTTGATGCAAAAGGGGTTCGCTCCCCGCCGGACGGTGATGATAATTTTGGGCCTGTCGGCCGCCTACACTTTTTTGAACATGATCCTGGCTCCGTTGCTCGACGTTTCGCTGATCGTGGTGGCGGATATTGCGGTTTGGTGTGTGTTCAACAGCAAATATGTAATAACGAATAAACCTACTCAAAAGGCTACACAAACAACAATTTCACAACCAAAAACAATTAAAAACGTATGAAAAAAATCATGCTCGTTGCCATTATGGCAACACTCTCCCTGAGCGCATTTGCACAGGGCAACGGTAACTGGTTCGCCTCTGTCGGCGGTGGTGTAAACGTGTATTCGGACGGAACTCTCGGAAAAGGTCCGGCGGCCGCATTCGCGCTCGACCTCTCGGCAGGCAAGTGGTTCACTCCCGCATCGGGTGCCCGTTTGCAGTGGGCCGGCATTTCGGCCAAGAACTGGGGCGGCAACAATGGTGACAAACTCGGACTGAACACCATCCACGTCGATTACCTGTGGAATATCTCCAACACTATCGGCGGCGAAAAGGATCGCCTTTGGTCTTTTGTGCCGTTCGCAGGTGTGGGTATGTCCTTTGCCTCGATCGACGGCAGCGGTGCGAGCAAATTCGGGTTCGCAGGCGGTCTTCTCAACCAGATTCGTGTTTCGGATCGCCTCGATGTGAACCTCGAAGCCCGTGCGATTGCGGTGACCAAACCTTTCGACGGCGTTTCGGCCGGCAAGATCGCAGGACGCGCCGTGGGTTCGATCACCGTCGGCCTGGGCTACAATTTCTAAATCAAAGCGTCCATCGAGGGCGCTGTGATATCCGGGGCAATGGCCTTTGACCAGGCCATTGCCCACAAATGTTTTAACGCAACACACTATATAACCCAAATGAGAATAGCACTTTTAACGATCGTTTTGCTCGCGTCGTCGTTGCAGCTGGCAGCCCAGATGTCAGACGCGCAGGTCGCGGAGTTCGCGCGCCAGTCGTTGGCGCAGGGGAAGAGCCAGACCGAGATCGCGTTGGCACTCGCACAGAGAGGCGTCACGAAAGAGCAGCTTCTGCGCATCAGATACAATACGACGGCAGGCGCTGTTTCCGCTCCGTCAGTCGGTGCCAGCGACCGTAGCCGGATGAGGAGCACCACACCACAAATACAGGACTCGCTGCCCGAGGTGCAGGTCGAGGCTCCGGCCGTCGAGATTTTTGGCCACAACGTGTTCCGCGACAAACGACTCACTTTCGAGCCGACTCTCAACATAGCCACTCCCGACAACTATCTGATCGGCCCGGGCGACGAAGTGATCGTCGACATCTGGGGCGACAGCGAACAGACCATCCGGCAGACCGTTTCGCCCGACGGAACGATCGTCATAAACCGCCTTGGCCCGGTGGCGCTCAACGGACTCACGGTGAAGGAGGCCGAAGCGAGGCTGAAAAGGAGCCTGGGGCGAATATATTCGGCGGTGGATGGCATAGTTCCCGCAACGTTCGTCAAACTGTCGCTCGGACAACTGCGCAGCATACAGGTTCACGTGATGGGAGAGGTGGCGAACCCCGGCACCTACACCGTTTCGTCGCTGGCGTCGCTGTTCCACGTGCTTTACAACGCCGGCGGGGTCAATGAGATAGGCTCGCTGCGCAGCATAGGTATCAGCCGCGGCGGGAAGCGCGTGGCCGACGCCGACGTCTACTCGTATCTGCTGGAGGGACGGACGGAGGTCGACATTGCGTTGAACGACGGCGACGTCGTGATGGTGGCGCCCTACGAAAACCTCGTCACCGTGGCGGGCGGCGTAAAACGGCCGATGAAATACGAGATGAAAGAGGGTGAGACGCTGGCGTCGCTGTTCAATTTTTCGGGCGGCTTCAAGGGCGACTCCTACCGCAATGCCGTTACCGTCGTGCGCCGCAACGGACGTATGCAGGAGGTGCACAACATCGGCCGCAGCGATTACGGAAAGTTTCCGATGGCGGATGGCGACAGTGTGGCCGTGGGGTCTATGATCGACAGGTTCGCAAACCGCCTCGAAATCAGCGGCGCGGTGTTCCGGCCGGGGCTTTACGCCGTTTCCGACAGCGTGGCTACCGTCGGGCAGCTCATAGCGCAGGCCGAGGGGGTTCGTGGAGACGCTTTCACGCATCGCGCACAGCTGACGCGTGAAAAAGCGGACTACACGCTCGAGGTTATGCCCGTCGATGTAGGGGGGATCATCTCCGGAAGTGCTCCTGACATCGCGCTGCGCAACGGCGACGTGCTGCACGTACCGTCGATATTCGACCTGAGGGAAGCATACACCGTGACGATACAGGGCGCCGTGGGCGTGCCGGGTGATTACGCGTTTGTCGAAAACATGGCCATAGAAGATATGATCATCCGGGCCGGCGGACTGCTGGAGGCTGCTTCCACCGCAAGGGTAGACGTGTTCAGGAGGATCAAAAATCCGGCGAGCGAGACCGAAAGCGAAGAACGGTCGGAGAGTTTCTCGTTCGCAATTCGCGACGGGCTGGTGATCTCGGAAGACGAATTCATCCTGCAGCCCTTCGATATCGTGAGCATTCGCACATCGCCCGGATATGAAACCCAAAAAAGTATTACGATACAGGGCGAAGTGCTTTTCCCCGGGGATTACACGCTTGTGCAAAAAAATGAACGTCTCAGCGATGTTGTTAAAAGGGCTGGCGGAACCTTGGCATCGGCATACCTGCGCGGGGCGAGCCTCGTGCGGCAAATGGGCGATGACGAGCAGGTGCGCACACAGTCGACAAAGAAACTTACACAACTCGGCGGCCCCGATTCGCTGAGTATGGAGAACCTGAACATCTCCCAAACATATTTGGTGGGTATCGAACTCGACAAGGCCATGAGGAACCCGGGTTCCGATTACGATTTGGTTCTGGAGGAAGGCGACGTGCTCCGGGTGCCCGAATATGTCGGAACCGTCTCGGTAAGCGGGGCGGTGCTCTATCCCAATACGGTCTCTTACCGTGAGGGTATGAGTATCGGAGAGTACATCAATCAGGCCGGCGGATATCTTCGCGGAGCCCGCAAGGCGGCCAAAATCGTTGTTTACATGAACGGTACGGTAACAAGAACGAGTGTGACGAGAGGAACCAGGATAGACCCCGGATCGGAAATAATCGTACCCTACAAATCTTACCGGCGCGGCAGGCTCTCGGTTGCCGAGATATTGAGTCTCGGCGCCTCCGCAACATCGACCGCGCTGTTGGGTACCTCTCTTGCAAACTCGCTGAAATAGTAGTGTAGTATGGTAAACGAAAAAGATAGACAGGAAGAGATCGACATCGCCGAACTCGTGCGGACGTTGTGGGCTCGGCGGAAGTTTATAGCGCTGGTTGCGGGGGTGTTTCTGCTGCTGGGGCTTATAGTCGCCCTGTTCGGCGAAGTGAAGTACACCGCCTCGGTCGTCGTGGTGCCGCAAACGGGTAAAGCCCCCTCGGGGGGAAACCTCCAAGGGCTCGCCGCAATGGCCGGGATAAACATCGGCTCTGGTGAGCAGGGAGATCTGCTATCACCGATGGTATATCCTATGGTGGTCGGCAGTGTGTCGTTCCAAAAGGAGTTGATGCACACCGCGGTGACCGTCGAAGGAGTGGACGGGCCGGTGACGCTGCTCGATTATTTCACCGAGGACGGGTACCGGAAGTTTTCACTGTTCCCGTTTTTGCGGAAGTACACTCTCGGCCTGCCGGGCGTGATTATCGGCGCTATACGGGGAAAGAGTTCCGATAACCCCGTGTTTGACGAATTGCCCTCCGGAGTTGAGGTATTGACGGCAGATGAGGATGAATGTATGGAAATCCTCGCGAAGAGGGTAGCCATCAATGTCGATGAGAAGAACGGATATATCTCGCTGTCGGCCACGATGCCCGACGCGTTGATGTCGGCTCTGGTCGCCGTACGTGCACAGGAGTTGTTGCAGGAGTACGTCACCCGTTTCAAGTTGCAGAAGGTACAGGCGAACCTCGACTTCATTGAGGCGCGCTACGTGGAAGCCAAGGCCGATTTTGAATCTACACAGCGGGCATTGGCGAGGTTTCAGGATGCCAACCGCGACATTGCCTCGGCAGTCGCCCGCACTCGGGAAAGCCGCCTGTCGAACGAGTACGAACTCGCCTTTGCGATCTACTCCGAGATGGCGCGCCAACGCGAGCAGGCAAGCATAAAGGTCAAGGAGGACACCCCGATCTTCACGGTCGTCGAACAGGTGACCGTACCGACGAAAAAATCGGCTCCCCGGCGTGTTCAAATCGTGATGATCTGTCTGTTTTTAGGTCTTATGGCCGGTGTGGGTTTTGTTTTGGTTCAGCCTTGGTGGCGGGAGATGTTCGATCACAAATAATTGCTAATGGAGGCGGAATCACGGACGGCAAAGAGTCTGAAAAACTCGCAGGTGGCAATAGTTTTCTATTGCCTCAACCTTGTTTTGACGTTCTTCTCGCGCCAGGTGTTCATCCAGAAGCTGGGTGCCGAGGTGTTAGGGCTGAACACCACCGCCGTGAATTTGCTCGGTTTTCTCAACCTTGCCGAGTTGGGGATCAGCGCCGCAGTGTCATTCTCTCTCTACAAACCGCTGGCCGACGGCGACCGCGCGGCAGTGTGCGACATAGTGTCGGTGCAAGGGTGGCTCTACCGCCGCATCGCTTGGATCGTGATCGGCGCGTCGGCAGTGCTGATGTGTTTCTTTCCTTGGATTTTCGCCAAGTCCGATCTGCCGTTATGGTATGCCTATGCTACATTTGGGGTGTTGCTGTTCTCTGCACTGGCCGGCTATTTTTTCAACTACCGGCAGGTAATCGTTTCGGCAGATCAGCGGGAATACCGCCTGACGATAGTTATCCAAGGCGTTAAGAACATCAAAGTGCTGCTGCAAATCGCGGCGATCGTTTTTCTTGCTCAGGGGTACGTATGGTGGTTGGTACTGGAGTTTTTGGCTTCTATTGCTACGGTATTTGGTATAGAGCATCTGTTGAAACGCCATTATTCCTGGCTCAACACCGACGTTGTGGGCGGAGGAAAACTTCGCGAGCGGTATCCACAGATAGTGACTAAAACCAAGCAGTTGTTTTTCCACAAGATTGCTGGTTTCGTCCTAACTCAGACCAGTCCTTTGGTTGTCTACGGATTCACTTCGCTTACAATGGTGGCGGTCTATGGAAACTACATGTTCATAATTGTGGGAATTACCGCACTGCTGAATGCTGTGCTGAACGGTATTACCGCCGGAGTAGGGAATCTGTTGGCAACCTCCGACAGGCAGAAAACGATGCGGTTTTTCGGAGAGTTGTTCTCTATGCGTTTTTTGTTGGCATGTACGGCATGTGTTGCGATGTGGCTACTTGCACCTGCTTTTATAGAATTGTGGGTGGGGAAAGAGTATCTGTTGGATAATGTTTCACTGGGCCTTTTGGTTGCCATCTTGTATGTGACGATAACCCGCGGTTCGGTGGATATTTTCATAAACGCATCGGGACTGTTCCACGACATCTGGGCACCTGTTGTCGAGGCAGCCCTCAACTTAGGCGTATCAATTTTGTTGGGTTGGATGTTCGGACTTCCCGGAATACTTGCCGGAGTATTGTTTAGTCTTTTGGTCGTAGTCAAGGGATGGAGATCATGGTTCTTTTTCAACCGCTATTTGCATACCCCTTACCGGTACTATTTGATGATCTACGTCCGCCATCTGGGGGCATTGATAGTGGCTTTGGCGGTGTTTGTTCCGGCCATAGGGTTGATGAATGTCTCTCCTGCTGGCTCATGGCTAAATCTGGCATTCCACGGAGTTGTCACAATCATAAGTTTTACGGCACTTTTGGGCGGAGCGTTGTATTTGTTCGACCGAGGAATGCGGGATTTCGTTGCCCGCGGATTGCAGTTGATTAGGCATAAATAACCCAATGTTTGAACTTTTAGGTATTTGCAGATGAAAATAGCATTTCTTATAGATACGCTCACTATTTCCGGTGGTGCCGAGCGGGTGACCTGTGTTTTGGCCAACGCTCTGGTGCGTGTTGTTGGAATAGAGGTCGACATCATCACTCATAATGTGGGCAAGTCATTTTATGATCTCGATCCGAGGATCGGGCTGATTAGTCTTGGTTCTGAAGAGCACAGCCGCTTTCGGAGTAATATCGTGTGGAACATATTTCGACTTAGACGCATCATACGTCGAAACGGGTACGATTACCTTATCGGCATAAAACCGTATTGGTCGATCGTGAGTATTCCTGCGACGATAAGGCTCAAAACAAAAGTAATCAGCACCGAGCATTCAAACCTTAGTGTGGGTGGTCGTGCCGATGCCTTGGGCCGTTGGCTGTCTGTTCGTTTTGCCCATCGAATGGTAGTGCTCACCGATGCTGACAAAACAGCTTACGCACGGAAATACGGTGAACGCAATATCATGAGAATCTATAACCCCATAACCATCGAGCCTGGAAAACCCTCGCCACTGACCGACAAGCGTTTTCTCGCTCTTGGGCGTTTCTCACCAGAGAAGGGGCTTGACATGTTACTCGCAGCATGGGCGTCTTCCGGTAGTCGCTTTGAAGGATGGAAGTTACGTATTGTAGGAGAGGGCAATACGGAACAACTTTCAGCGCAAATCGAACAGTTAGGTATCGGAGACAGCACCGAGATACTGCCACGCACCAAAGATGTACAGCGAATGTATCGCGAGGCGTCGGTCTACGTCATGTCATCTCGTTTCGAGGGGTTTCCACTCGTATTGATTGAGGCTGCCGCAATGGGGCTTCCTGCAGTCAGTTTCGATGTTGAAACAGGCCCACGCGAGATGATTGTGAATGGAGAAACAGGACTGCTTGTACCGCCGTGCGACGTGTCCGCGTTGGTTGCAGCGATGGATGAGATGGCGGCCGACGGAGAAAAACTCGAGCGTATGGGAGCGGCAGCATTGGAGCGCAGCCGCCTTTTCTCACTTGATACAATTATTGCACAATGGATCGAACTGTTGAAATAACGGGATGCGCAATTAGGGTCACACCTACGCCAACTGTCATCATCCTGTTCGCGTAATAAGCCTAACTGCATGGGATTTGACATAGGCATATTGTTGAGTGACGGATGGCTTTACGTGGCGATCTACCTCTACTTGTTCGTGTTGGCATTTCTGGAATCGTGTAAGAAATTGTCGACGGCTAAAGGGGTGTTCGCGTTGATTTCCATGTGGATATTCTCTCTCTTTATCGGCCTTCGTTGGGAAACAGGAACCGATTGGACACCGTACAAAGAGTTGTTCGACAGCATAGAGCTCGATTGGACATTTCTGCTCAATGTCTACCACTTCGATGTGGGCTATGTGCTGTTTAACGCGCTGGTGCGTATGTTTTCCGACAGCTATACTGTTTTTCTGCTGATCAACAGTTTCGTTACGATCTATGTGCTCTATCGTCTGATCCGAAAACTTTCGCCGCACCCCAATCTTTCGTGGTATCTCTTCTTCTCTGCTTTCATGATAGCGCAGTTTATGGGCAGTAACCGCCGAATGATGGCGATGGTTTTTCTATTATGGGGGTTCTACTATCTGTTTGATCGTCAGAAGTTGAAATACCTTCTGATGGTAGGGCTCGCTTTTTTGTTCCATCGTTCGGCGGTTATCGCATTGGTGTTGCTGTTTATTCCCAGGGAGATGTTCTCCCGCTGGAGTGTGGTTGTAATGCTGTTTGCGGCCTTTATCGTCGGGGCAGCCCAACTGCCGGCAAAAGGAATGGAGCTATTGGGAAATAGTTTGTCCGGTTTTTTGAACATTCCGTTGGTGGATAAGATGGTGTATTACTCCGAGACTTCGGATCAACATATGGTCAAAACCGGAGTCGCTGCGGTAATCCAAATCATTTTGGCGGTCGGTAAGCGAAGTCTTTTTCTTTTGTTCTATTTCTACATCATTGGCCGCAACAAGATAGACCCATTGACAGGTTGGCTGTTTAATATTTATATCATAGGATTTGTGGGGTATTTGTTTTTTATGGGTTCGTTTTTCTATATGCTCACGGCTTTCTTCGCAATTGTGGAGGTGTTGCTCGTCGGCAGAATGTTCTCGTACGCGAAAGAGAGAGTGAAAATCGGAGTGTTGTTTTTTATGCTCTTTTACGGATTGTTTCAAACAATGAGTTCTCTGTCTGCATACCCTGATCTATATATGCCTTACCAATCGATTTTTAACATTGGAATACGATGAATTTGACGATAATAACGGGATCTTATCCGCCCGATGTGTGCGGCGTTGGAGATTATACGGCCCGGCTGATGGCTACCGAGACGGCGAAAGATTGGACAGTGTACTCTGACCACGATTGGGGTATCGGATCTTTGCGTCGGCACATCCGGGCGATTAACGCCATGAAAAGTGAGCGGATCAACATGCAGTATCCTGCGGAATGGTACGGTTGGAGTTTAGTGCCGCACTTGTTGACGGTATACTACTCGTGGTTTACGCGCAAACGGTTCAGCGTGACGATTCACGAGCAGATTCAGATGTCGTTGAAAGCCTATTTGGCCGAGTTGATAATGCTCGCGACGGCAAACAAGATCATTTTCACGAATCAATTCGAAAAGAACTTTGCCGTTCGACGAATGCCATGGATCGAGCGGCGTTGCGGTGTGGTTAAGATATTCTCCAACATCGGAAGTTCGGGTAAAAATAAACCCATTGGGGAGCGAGAGATCAGTGTGGCCTATTTCGGTCAGATCAGGCCTATAAAAGGAATCGAAAAGTTTATTTCGGACATGGAGGCAATCACGGGTCAACACAAAGTGATGTTGATCGGTCAGGTGCCGGATGGTTTTGAAGGGTATGCTGCGGGAGTGGTAAAAGCGGCAAGCGAGGTTGGTATAGAGGTACGCGCGAATTTGGCGGACGAGGAAGTTTCGGCATTGTTGAGAAATACACGAGTGGCCTACCTGCCCTTTCCCGATGGGGCGTCGGAGCGTAGGGGTTCGCTTTTGGCGTCTATGACAAACGGAGCGATTGTGGCTTCGACGATCGGTAGATTTACCACGCCGGAATTGGCAGACGCGATCGTCGATATTGATAAAACCTCTGTCGTGGATGTTCTGTTTGACAGTAGCCTTTTGATAGGCAAACAGAAAAAAGCAGGAGATTTTCTCGAGTCCCAAATGCCGCACAGTTGGGACGAGGTGGCAACGAATTATGTTAATTTTTTATCCGTATGATTCCTAAAAAAATACATTTCTGTTGGCTGGGTAACGATCCGTATCCGGAACTTATCATCCGGTGTATTGCCTCTTGGGAAAAAAATCTTCCCGATTACGAGATAGTACTTTGGGATCGCATGAAATTCGACGTGAATGCCGTTTCGTGGGTAAAAGAGGCTTTGGAACATCATAAATACGCCTTTGCTTGCGATTATATACGGCTCCATGCGCTCTATACCGAAGGGGGTATTTATCTGGATTCGGACGTTGAGGTACTTAAAAATTTCGATGACCTGCTCGGTGTCAAATCCTTTATAGGTTATGAGTCGACAGGCGATGTGGAGCCGGCGATCATCGGGAGCGAAAAAGGGACGGAATGGATCGGAAGGTGCTTCGCCTATTACGAAAGACGAAATTTTATAAAATTAGATGGACAGTTGGACACGTTGCCTTTACCTATGGTTATCGGCAAAGTATTGGGTGGTGATCTTCCTAAGGAGGAACCTAAAGAGATAGTGTTTAGTGAAAAACTGGAGTTAAGAATATATCCCAGCGAGTATTTCTCGCCAAAAAAACACTATAAAAAGAGAATTGATGTGACGTCTGACACCTATGCGATCCATCACTTTACAGCAGCATGGGTCAATAAAAAGGCATTTTCATACAAATGCAAAAGATTTGTGCATGCTTTTCTGACCGCTTTGCTCGGAAGAAGGAAACACAATAAATTCGTGCGATTGTGGCGAACAATATGTTAACGGTTTTTTTAGATCATGAAAATATGATAATTGCACTATAAGAGAGGCTCTATGCACGACCATTGCATGAGATACTTTTCGCCCAGGAGTTTCTATCAATGTCAAGTCAAAATATGTACTGAATAACAATGCTGTATAGATAAATGTTTTCCGTATTAATGTCCGTTTACCGCCGTGAAGAACCTCGTTGTCTTACCCAAAGCGTAGATAGCATAATTGGCAATGGCACTCAGCCAGACGAAATAGTGATTGTGAAGGATGGCCCTCTGACCGAGGCGTTGGATGCTATCCTCGACGAATATGCCCGAAAATATCCCTTTATCAAACTCATCACGTTAGAGAAAAACGAGGGTCTCGGCATAGCTTTGAACGAGGGATTGAAATATTGCTCCCATGAACTTGTGGCACGTATGGATTCCGACGATATCTCGAAACCAGACCGCTTCGAAAAACAGTTGGAGGTGTTACGTAATAATCCGGAAATAGATGTCGTCGGATCATGGATATCAGAGTTCATGAAGACTCCCGATAATGTTGTTGGTACCCGCAAATTGCCCCGGGATCATTTCTCAATTGCCGCTTACGCCCAAAAGCGTAACGCGATGAACCACATGTCGGTGATCTTCAGGAAAAGTGCCGTTTTGGCGGCGGGAGGATATAAACATTTCCCTCTCTTCGAGGATTATTATTTGTGGGTGAGAATGCTGGTTAACGGTTCGCGGTTTGCCAACATTGCAGACAGTCTTGTACTTGTACGCATTTCGGAGGATATGTATAGGCGGCGCGGCGGGATACATTATGTGCACAACGAGTGGCGACTCCAACGCGAATTCAGGAGGATCGGGTTCATTTCGAGGGGAGAGATGTTAATTAATATGGTGTTACGAACTTCTGTCCGGCTGATTCCCAATGGTGTTCGGGCGTTTGTGTATAAAAAACTTTTGAGAAGATGAACAAAATCGCGATAATAGGCGGTAGCGGGTTTGTAGGCACACGCCTGATAGAGTTGCTGAATAGAGAGAGCGGCATGCAACTGAAAAACATTGACAAGCAACCGAGCCGTTTCCATCCCGAAATTACCTCAATTGCCAACGTATTGGATCGCGACGCGCTCGTGCCTGTGCTACGGGGAGCAGACGCAGTAGTGCTG
Source organism: Alistipes sp. UBA928 (assembly GCA_002293665.1). Classification (GTDB taxonomy): domain Bacteria; phylum Bacteroidota; class Bacteroidia; order Bacteroidales; family Rikenellaceae; genus UBA940. The sequence goes on from DBDQ01000094.1 coordinate 20,568, forward strand.
CTCGCCGCCGAACACCGCGACGATGTTTCGCCCGTCTCGCTCTACTACGATGTCAACGTCCAGGGTATGCGCAATGTGCTGTCGGCGATGGAGGAGGCGGGAGTACGGCGCATCGTGTTCACAAGCTCAGTAGCGGTGTACGGTCTCAACAAACCCAATCCCAATGAGGAGTATCCCACCGATCCGTTCAACCACTACGGCAAAAGCAAATGGCAGACCGAAGAGGTTTTACGGGAATGGCACGACTCCCATTCCGACTGGAATATCAATATCCTGCGCCCTACCGTGATATTCGGCGAACGCAACCGCGGAAATGTATACAACCTTTTGAAGCAAATCTCCGGCGGCCGTTTCCTGATGGTGGGGAGCGGGACGAATAAAAAATCTATGGCTTATGTGGGCAACGTAGTTGCACTTATTCGCTATCTGCTCGATGAACAAAAAGAGAGATACAATGTCTACAATTACGCCGACAAGCCCGACTTTAACATGAACGAACTCGTCGCCCATGTCGGCAAAGTACTGAACAAACATATTCCGGCGACCCATTTCCCCTATTGGCTCGGAATGTTGGCAGGGTACGGTTTCGATGCTTTGGCATTAGTCACACGCCGAAAATTGCCGATAAGCAGTGTGCGGGTCAAAAAGTTTTGCGCAACCACCGAATTCGACGCCTCAAAGGTGCATTCGAGCGGATTCAAAGCTCCTTATTCTTTAGGGGAAGGGTTGGAACGTACCCTCACTTATGAATTCACCCACGAAAACCCGGATGACATTACCTTTGTCACCGAATAACATGTAATCTCACCAATATAATATAGCAACCGACGGCAAGATCAAACTTGCCGCCAAGCCACTTCGTCTCGCTCACAGCTCTCTTTGGTATGGTAATTGTCTTTTACGAGAAGGCAATTTAGTTGAACCATAAAAACATACCGAAATCATGGCTAAAATTTACGACTCCATCATGTCGCTTATCAAGCCGGGGCGCACAGCCACGGCGGCGGCAACCCTCGACGAGAACCAGCAAAAAGTCTCGGCCGGGGCCGACATCATCCTCCCGTCGCTGCTGGCGATGATGCTCAAAAAGGGCGATACTCCCGAGATCGAAGAGGTGCTCAAAGAGGGCAAAAAGATCAAAGCGTGGGAGAACTACGACCGCATCTGGCAAGGCAGCGGCGTGGACGAACACATCAACTTGGGCGAGCGGATGGAAAACCGTCTGCTGTCGTCTTACAATCCGAAATTCAACACCGACGTCGGACACAAGGTGGGTCTGCGCGCGGGCCACGCCGACAGGCTCACCAACTGGGTGTCGGGCACGATCGCCGCGTGGGTGTCGCAGCAGGTGGCCGGCGGCAAGAGCTACAAGTCGCTGTTGGCCTCGCTCGCCGAGGAAAAAGCGGCGCTGCGCAAGGATATTCCCGCCGACATCATCCACGATCTGGGTCTGGCACACACTTTGGGCGTGCATGTCGAGAGCCACAAGGCCGCTCCGCATCACGTCGCGACTCCGCCTAAGCCCGCGGTCGAGGCTCTGCGCAAAGACCCCGTGATGATCCACACTCCGGAGCCTAAAAAGAGCTCGCTTGGATGGCTGTGGTGGCTGTTGGGTATCCTGGCGCTTATTCTGATTATTTTCTGGTGTGTCAGAGCTTGCGGCGGACGTAAAGTAGTTGCTCCCGAGGCTCTCGCCCCCGTCGAACAGGTCGTTCCTGCTGCCGTAGCGGCCGGCACGGCAGCCGATGTGAAAGAGGCTCCCCACTTCGAAGGAACACCCAGGACGCTGCCCGACGGCACGGCGATCACCATGTACAGGGGTCACCTCGAAGACGCGGTGAAGGCCTACATCGAGAGCGACAAGTTCAAAAACGCCTCCGAGGCCGATCTGCGCAGTGTGTGGTTTGAGTTCACCGACATCGACTTCGAACACAACCGCGCCACAGAACTCATGACCGGCAGCCCCGAGCGGCTTATGGTCCTTGTGGACGTGCTCAAAAGCCATCCCGCCGTGAAGGTTAAGATCGGCGCTTTCGGCGACAAGACCGGCACCCGCTCGGCCAACTACGCAATAAGCGAGGCGCGCGCCGAAACAATCCGCCAGACGCTCGTACAGTCGGGTTTCCCGGCGGCCAACATCTCCATTGAGGGCTTCGGTAAGGAGTTCGCCTCGGCGCCCGCCACCGCTCCCGACGCCCAGCGTGCTCCCGACCGCGACATCGCCATGCGATTCACGAAATAGACACTGCAATTATTACAAAAAAGAGCTCCGCGATTTGCGGGGTTCTTTTTTTTTATTTATCTTTGCGCCAATTGGAAAAA
>DBDQ01000018.1:0-6536 GCA_002293665.1 Alistipes sp. UBA928
GATCACCTATCTGAAGAACATTTTCCCGGACATCCTCGCACGCGATCTGCGTCTGCGCAGGGTCACGGCGCCGCTTTTCGTGCTGTCGGGCACCGGCATCAACGACGACCTCAACGGCGTGGAGCGCGCCGTGTCGTTCCCCATCAAGGACATGGGCGACCGCCGCGCCGAAGTGGTACACTCGCTCGCCAAGTGGAAACGCATGAAGCTGGCATCGTATAAAATAGCCCCCGGCTACGGTCTCTACACCGATATGAACGCCATACGTGCCGACGAGGAGTTGGACAACATCCACTCGCTCTACGTCGACCAGTGGGACTGGGAGCGCACGATGCGGCCCGGGGAGCGCAACCTCGACTTCCTCAAGGAGATCGTGCGGCGGATTTACGACGCCATGCGCGAGGTGGAGGAGGAGGTCTACGAACTCTTCCCGCACATCACCCCCTGCCTGCCCGACGAGATAACCTTCATACAGTCCGAAGACCTGCTCGCACGCTATCCGGGTCTCACGCCCAAGGAGCGCGAGAACGAGGCAGCACGCGAACACGGCGCGGTATTCATCATCGGCATCGGCCACCCGCTCTCACACGGCGAGCGCCACGACGGCCGCGCCCCCGACTACGACGACTGGAGCACTCCCACCCGTGACGGCGAGGGCGCCTCGGCGGGTGACTACTATGGCCTGAACGGCGACATCGTGGTGTGGAACCCGGTGTTGGAGAGCGCTTTCGAGCTTTCGAGCATGGGTATCCGCGTCGACACCGAGTCTCTGCTCAGGCAGCTCAGGATGACGGGCCAGGAAGAGCGCGCCGGAATGGAGTTCCACCGCGCTCTGCTCGACGGCCATCTGCCGCTATCTATCGGCGGCGGTATCGGCCAGTCGCGCCTATGCATGTTCTACCTGCGTTGCGCCCACATAGGCGAAGTGCAGGTGAGCATGTGGCCCGAGGAGCAGATCGCCGAGTGCGCCCGTCACGGCATCTACCTGAAATAGCACACTCACCGAAAGAGCGCTGAGACCCAAACCGTAATAATTGAAGACTATGCAACCGTCCGTAAAAAAACCCCGCCACCGGAGTTCGCTTAGACGCCTGTTGGGCCGTGAGTTATATATACTGAAACGACGCCTGCGCTGGTTTTTCCACCGGGCGAAATACGCTTCGCGCCGAGACCGCACGGCGAGAATGCCTCACGTGCAGATCATGCACCGTTCTTTCCTGCTGCGTCCGCTGAAAGGGGTCGACATGTATCTGCAACACAACAAGGTCACGAACCTCAGGCTTGCCATAAGTCGGATCGACGGCATAGTGATCGGCCCCGGCGAAAAATTCTCGATATGGAAGCTGGTGGGCCGACCCGCCAAACGAAAAGGCTATCTCGAAGGGCTCGTGCTGCAGAACGGAGAGATCACGAGCGGCACGGGAGGCGGACTGTGCCAGTTGGGAAACCTGATCTACTGGATGGCGCTGCATACCGATCTGGAGGTGACCGAGCGTTGGCGGCACAGCTACGACGTATTTCCGGACATTAACCGTACGATCCCGTTCGCGTGCGGGGCCACGCTGGCGTACAACTACATAGACCTCGAGCTGACCAACCCGACCGACCGGACATATTCTATAAGCCTGTGGCTCGACGACGAATACCTGAACGGCGAGATCAGGTGCAGCGAACCGGCAACGCACACCTTCGAGGTTTTCGAGACCGACCATCAGATCCGCCACCAATGGTGGGGAGGCTACACGAGACACAACCGAATATGGAAACGCAGGAGCGCCCCCGACGGCACGGTCGAGTCGGAAATCCTCATCGCCGAAAACCACGCCATCATGACCTACAATCCCCTGCTCGAGGGATGAGCGTCACGAAAAGGCCCTAAATTGTGGATTAAAATCTAAACCCGACCGACAATTCGATTTTTGTGTACGGCCCGTCCTGCAAGTCCCACGGCAGTAATTCCGGGCTCTGCTGAATGTATAGCCCGGTCTGAACGAATATGGCATATTTTTTCGCCGCACCGATATTGCAGTCGAACCCGATTGCCGGCATGACGAAAAAGCCCGATGAATCCAATGCGCTATAATAGTCGTCGTCTTCATAGGACAACGCCCCGGTCAAATTTGCGACATAGCCGGTATCGACAGAAAAATAGGGAGAAACGCGGGTCTCGGTAAAGTTGAATTTCCCATTCAGGAAGAACGCCATGGAGAGCGTCGGATCGGGGTATATTTCAGTAGAGCCGTAACCGAAGTAGCCTCCCGACACCCTGACGTTGCCATCGTTCACATAAGTCTTTACCTTGAAACCGGCGCCTCCGCCCAAAAATACGTGCTGATTGAACCGGTAGCCATTGGTGAACATGACCGAAAGGTCGATGTCCGAATACTTAAGATCGGGAGCCATGCCCGTCCGCACGTTCATTTCATAGCCTTTGGGTTGCGCATAAGCGACGACCGTGACGAACAATGCAACGGCAAAAAGTAAAATCTTCTTCATAATCAGGTAGTTATTAAACGGATCCCTTGACAATTCGTCGGGGTAGCAGGATTCGAACCTGCGACCCCCTGCTCCCAAAGCAGGTGCGCTAACCGGACTGCGCTACACCCCGAAAACGATCCCTATCGGAATCGAACCGCAAAGATAGTATTTATTTTTGGAATAGCAACGTCTCACTGCAGCACTTCATGTCGAGTGAGTACATCCGCGCGATGCAGTGGTTGGCGAGCGGCGACAAGAACTGCGAGATGAGGTATCCGTGACCGGCATGAATCTCCACACAGTCGAAACCCGCCTCGTGGGCCAGCCTCACCGCACTGCCGAAGTCGCGGGCGATCTGCCCAAACTCCTCGCGGCACGCACGGCGCACTATGGTCGGCGAGTAGAGGTTCACGCCGGTCGACGCCCCGAGGAGAATCCGTCTGGCGGTAGAGAAGTGGGTCATGTTGCCGCAGTGACCCAGTTGGATCGACGCGGCAGCCCCCTCGGCGTGAATGGCGTCGGTAATGTCGCGCAACGCCGGCACTATCCCGGGCCGCATCCACAGCTGGCTGCAGAACGACAATCCCGACCGCGACACCGAAGCGTAGACCAGCGTGGTCATGCCGATGCCGCCGCGGGCGACACTCACGTGGTAGTCCCGCAGAGCGTCGGTCGGCCCGTATTCGGCCCCCATGCTCTCGAACGCTGCCGAGCGCACCGTGCGGTTCCTCAGGGTGACGCCCCGAGCCAGTATGGGGTGAAAAGCCCGGACATTCTGTATATCCGAATCAGTATATGAACGGTATCATGCGCTTGAGACGCAGGCGGGTGAACTCCTCGCCGAACTCCTTCTCATAGTTGTCGTAGATGGCGTCGGCGCGGGGAGCGAGGTTGGCAAGCGTCCACCACGCGAAGATCACCCCTGCCCAGCTCCACGTCAGCACCGCGAAGCCAATCCACTCGACGAGTTCGCCGAAGTAATTGGCCGAAGAGACCCAGCGGAACATCCCTCCACGCGGAATGTAATGTTTCGTATCGCCCGGCCGCCGCAAGTGGCGAATTATGTAGTCGGAATGGAGGTTTATGACGAACCCGGCAATGAAGATGGCCGTCCCCGCAATGAACTGCGGGCTCCACAGCCAGCTCAGCGGGTACACCGGCGAGAAGAAAAATATCCACCCGCCCTGCATGAGCGCGTTGCAGGTGTTGAACAGCACGGCCATCAGCACGATACCGAGCGGCATTTTGCTGTTGCCGCGGATCAACCACGGGAATATGAACGAGCGTTGCAGGTAGTGTATCTGAAAGATGACGAAGAAGACGAGAGGCACCACCTCCCACGTTCTTCCGGATGCCAGCCACAGAACCGTCATCAGAATGAAAATGGGCGCCTCCATCAGGAACCACCCCAGCCGGTTGGGCATCGCCGGTCCCCACTTGCGGTCGAAGAACATACCGTAGCCGGCCTTCACGAAAAACAGCGCCACGAAGACCACAAGGGCTACCGACGCCATTACTACCAGGAATATGCCGAAAATTTCGGGGGTGACGTTTATCATGTGCGCAGATTGTTCACGGGTTCAACTTGGAGCCTGCGAATATAGCGACATTTTTTGGGAAAAAGAAACCGGGACGATTTTTATCGTCCCGGTCTCACTCCGCAGAGCAGATCGGGGGTTATCTGCCTGCAGAGGCGTCGAGCCCTGCCGCAACTTCGGCCAGGCGCACCAACTCGTGCCGGTAGCCGTTGGGGTCGTTGCCCAGACCGCGACGCGCCTCATCAGCCACCATCGCATAGGTGGCCTCGCCCCGGAAGTCGCTGCCTCTCAGCAACTGTGCGAACATCGCTGCCGCCGAAGCGAAACGAAACTCCTGCGACGGAGTACGGCCGCGCTCTACGATGGGCACCTCGATCTTGGAAGAGACATCGCCGTCGGGCTCCTTGTAGCGGATCTTCACGGTTGCCAATTCGGCCGAGCGACGATCCGGATTATACGCCGGTGCTTCCGGCCGCTGGTATTTGAGCGGGTCGATCGAACCCGCGGGACTGCCTGAGCCCACCGGGACAATCTCGTAGAGTGCCGTCACGGTGTGTCCCGCGCCCAGTTCGCCCGCGTCCTTGGTGTCGTCGTTGAAATCCTCGTGGGCCAACAGGCGGCTCTCGTAGCCCACCAGACGGAAGGCCGACACGTGCGCCGGATTGAACTCCACCTGAAGTTTCACATCCTTCGCCACGGCGTACATCGTGCCGCCGAACTCACCCACGAGCACACGGTTGGCCTCCTGAATGTTGTCGATGTAGGCGTGGTTGCCGTTCCCCTTTTCGGCGAGTATCTGCATCTTGCTGTCTTTGTAGTTGCCCATTCCGTAGCCCAGCACGGTGAGGAAAACTCCGCTTTGGCGTTCGCGCTCTATGAGTGCCTCCATCGCTTCGTCGCTCGACTGGCCCACGTTGAAATCGCCGTCCGTTGCAAGGATTATACGGTTGTTGCCCCCTCTGATGAAGTTCTGGCGCGCCACGTTGTAGGCAGTCGTGAGCCCTGCCGCACCTGCCGTCGAACCACCCGAGGTGAGACCGTCGAGAACCTCGCGTATCTTCTGCCTGTCGCTGCCCGAAGTCGAAGGCAGGGCGAGTCGGTCGCTGCCGGCGTAGGTGACTATCGCCACGCGGTCTTCGGGACGCAGATTGTTAACCAACAGTTTCATCGAAGCGACCACCAACGGCAGCCGGGTGTACATCGAGCCCGAAACGTCGATCAGGAACACGAAGTTGGCCGCAGGCAGACCGTCTGAGGGTATCTCGCGTGCCGCCACGCCGATCCTCATCAGCTTGTGCGCGGGATTCCACGGACACGCGCCCACTTCGGAACTAACCGCGAGAGGGTGTCTTCCTCTGGGGCGCGGATAGTCGTAGCTGAAGTAGTTGACGAACTCCTCGATGCGCACGGCGTCGGGATTGGGCATCTCGCCGCTATTGAGCATGCGGCGCGCGTTGCTGTACGATGCTCCGTCGACCTCGAGCGCGAATGTCGAAAGAGGCTCGCGCGACACGTTCATAAACCTGTTCTCGCGGGTGTGGGCGTACTCCTCGGCATTGTGGCCGTCGTAACCTGGAGCGGCGGCGGGAGCCATACGCGAGAGTGCCGCAACTTCATGAGTCACTACAGCCTCTCTCTCCTCCTGAACCGGTGCATACTGCGGTTCGAAGATTGCGACATCCTCGGAGAACTCGCTGAAACTGTACTCGGTAGTGATCTCGGCTTGCTTGTTCTGAGCTGCGGTGGGGGCGGCCTGCCGTTGTTGCTGAGCAACCGAAGCAGCGGGAGAAGAGATGGGCGACTCCTCCACGATTTCGGGTTCAGCGACAGGTGCGGCAGGGATCGTCGCCACATCCGAAACCGGGGGTTGATTGTTATTGTTGCTTTTGCCCGCACGGGGGCCACAGGCGGCCGCCAGAGCAACGATAGCTCCCAATGTCAGCGCCGTAAAAATGGTTTTCGTGGTTTTCATGGTTTTCGAGTTTTTTAAAGTTCGTTTGCCCTATTGATGCGGCCGGACAGGAAATTCCACACGCCGCTGTAAAGAAATTTTTTGTAGTTTTGCAACCGTATGCTCATTGGCGACCCGAATTTCGATACAGACAAGGAGAACCGCCCCGACGACGAGACCCTGCTGGCCCGTTTTGTCGAGGGAGGCGACGCCACGCTGTTGGGCGAGCTCTACACGCGCCACATGCCCCTCGTCTACGGTCTGTGTCTCAAGTATCTGGGCCGCGCCGCCGACGCCGAGGACGCCACCATGGAACTCTTCGAAGAACTTGTCGACAAGGTCGCCCGCCACCGCATCCGCAACTTCCGCACGTGGCTCTGGTCGGTGGCGCGCAACCACTGTCTGCAGCGGCTGAGGCGCGAAAAACGCAGCGTGAGGGTCGATTTCGACGATCGGTTTATGGAATCGGCTCCTCTCGTGCATCTATTGAGCGAGAGTACCGACGAGGCGGCACTGGCGGAACTCGGCAGGTGTATGGAGAAGCTGCCCGAAAGGCAGCGCGAGGCGGT
>DBDQ01000018.1:6573-6723 GCA_002293665.1 Alistipes sp. UBA928
TTATATTCAGAACGGTAAACGGAACCTGCGCCTCTGTCTCGAAAAACAGGGGATCAGGCTTTGAGACATAAAGAAAAAGTGAAACCTGACGATTACATAGGGGGAGCCCGGCACGGGCGTGAAGCGCACGATCTCGAACTCGAGGCGATG
>DBDQ01000045.1:0-4458 GCA_002293665.1 Alistipes sp. UBA928
GGCGCTTTCTCGGAAAGCGACGCCGAGGCGAAGTTCAACAAGTGGCTCGACGAAAAGAACGCCAAAGGTGCCGCCGCCGCATCGAAACTCGCCGGTGACGCCCGCGCGGCCGAAAAGGCCCGCATGGCCGCCGAGGCCAAAGCCAAAGAGGAGAAAGCTAAAGCAATAGCCGCTAAAAAGGCCGAGGCAGCAGGCGAAGCCGCCGCCGAAACAGCCGAAGAGGCCGTCCCGGCAGCGGAAGAACCCATCGAAGCAGCCGCCGAAGAGAAGGCTGCCGAATAATTATCCCTGTCTGTTATGGACGGGATGGTCACAGCGGGAAGGATCGGAGGGCTCTTCGGAAACACGGGGGAGTTGTCGTTGATCCTTTACGATCCTTTTCCGCGTGATCCAAACAGGGAGGAACCTGTGTTTGTCGGGATCGACGGACATCGGGTTCCTCTTTTCTTTGAGCGATTTGCGCGGCGCGGAGTGAGAGGGGCGACGGCAGTGTTCGCCGACATCGACACCGCGGCCCGGGCAGCCGAACTCGTGGGACGTGAGTTATTCCTGCGTGTCGGCGCTCGGAACGCCGAGGGCGGATTGGGCTACGCAGAACAGAGTGCGGGGGAGGAGATATATTTCGAAGACCTCGTTGGCTGGGAGGCCGTGGTGGGTGAGGGCCTGACTGGCCATATCACCGCCTTCTTCGACAGCGAATTCAACCCGCTGTTAGAGATCGAACTCGACGGAGGTCGGAACGCCGACGGCGGAACCGAACTCATCCCCGCGCAGGAAGATTTCATAGTGGAGATTGACGAGCAGGCCCGCCGCGTGGTATTCGATTTGCCCGAGGGATTGCTGGGACTCAACAGACAGATATGAAAAGAGTGGTCGTGGGATTATCGGGAGGCGTGGACTCCTCGGTCGCGGCGTGGCTTTTGCAGCAGCAGGGCTACGACGTAGTGGGGCTTTTCATGCGCAACTGGCACGAAACGACGGGAACGCTGTCGGGCGACTGCCCGTGGGAAGACGACCAGATATTCGCCGAGCTCGTGGCGCGGCGGCTCGACATACCTTTCAATTTCGTAGACCTTTCGGAGCAGTACCGCGCGCGTGTGGTCGACTATATGTTCGACGAGTACGCCCGAGGACGCACGCCAAATCCCGACGTGCTGTGCAACAGGGAGATCAAGTTCGATGTCTTCCTCAAGGAGGCGCTCAAACTCGGGGCCGATTACGTCGCCACTGGTCACTATTGCAGGGTGGAGCAGACCCCCGAGGGTATGTACCGCCTGCTGGCCGGTGTCGATCCGGGCAAAGACCAGAGCTATTTTCTGTGCCAACTGTCGCAGGAACAACTTTCGCGCGCGATGTTCCCGATCGGAGGGATGCTCAAGAGCGAGGTGCGCCGTATCGCCGGGGAACAGCGGCTCGCCACGGCCAAACGTAAAGACTCGCAGGGTATATGCTTCGTGGGCAAGGTCGACCTACCCGTTTTCCTGCAACAAAAACTGGCCGCCCGCCGCGGCGACATCGTCGAGATCACGCGCGAGGGCGGCGAGCGGAAGGTGGGCGAGCACGACGGGGCGCACTTCTACACCATCGGTCAGCGAAAGGGCCTCGGGGTGGGGGGGCACGTCGAGCCGCTGTTCGTGATCGGTACCGACGTCGAGCGCAATATAGTGTATGTTGGCGAGGGCGACGGCCATCCGGGGCTTTGGCGCGGCGAACTCTCCATTCTCGAGCAGGATATTCACTGGGTGCGGCCCGACCTGGCCGTGGCGCCAGGAGAGAGCCGGCGGTTCTCTTTCCGCATCCGCTACCGGCAGCCTTTGCAGGGTGGGGTTCTACACCATCTCCCACAGGGCGGTGGCGCACGCATCGTTTTCGACAACCCTCAAAGAGGCGTCACACCCGGCCAGTTCGCTGCATTCTACGACGGCGAGGAACTTGTCGGCTCGGGGGTGATCCATAAATAGGAAACACACCTTGGTTCCGGTGTTGTGAAATGATGTTATGAAATAATGTCGAGGATCAGCCCGGCAAGCAGTTTCACGTCGCCGCCTATCGTTCCCGACATATAACGCTCGTAAATATCGGCATTGTCGGGTGGGTTGAGATTGAGTTCGAGTCCTTTTTCAAGGGCTAACAGTCGCAGAAATTCCCGCTGAGTGCGTCCGTTGCCTTCGCGGAACGGGTGCAGGTAATTTATGTGGTCGAGGATTTCGGCCAACTTGTGAGCCAACGCGGGCCGGTTGCTCTTGTCGATCGCCCGGTACTCCGTGATAAGCGAGTCGATGAACGGAAACGCCCGATGGAAATGGCTGAGCGAGAAGAACGGAGTGCCCCTTTGCTTATCTCGACCGTTCTGATTTTCCCCGCCCACTCGTATACATCCTGAAACAGGTGGTGGTGAATATCCAACAACGTCTCGGCATTTTTGATCTTCAGGGGTTTGGTTTTCAATTCGGCCATACGTTTGGCGACAGCACCACTTTCTATGAGTACCAACGTGTCGTCGTCGGTTACTCCCGCAAGATTCCTCAATACACCGGTTCGCGGATCGGCATAGGTGTAATCGGGGTCAATATAGGAATATCCGTCAGGCATGGCCACCGGACTTCGCCGCCTCGATAAACTGCCGGAAACTGATCTTGTCGAGGATGTAATCCCTGATAAGGGCCACCCGGCTCTCCGTCGGCTCGAAACCCTCGAACATATTGGAACCAATGGCATTGGCAACGCTGTCGAGCGTAGCCAGATCGGGGAATCCTACCCCCATTATCGTGAGGTTGTTCCTGTCTATGTCGATAGGGCGATACATAGATACAAAGATAGCATTTTTTCGGGTGTTTTTATAAATTTTGCCTATCTTTGTTTCGTCCAAAAAGTAACAAAAAAATTTCGAGTACGCATTTTGTAGAACGCCGGGAGCTACGGCCCCCGGTAGGCGTTCTACTTTGTGTATGTCGTGTATAGTTGCTTTTTGGACAAAAAATCACTGTAGCCGGGGGCTCTTTTTTTTAGGGCTCGTCTTTTTACTTTCAACTTTAGACTTTCAATTTTCAGCTGCCCAAAGCCGTGCAAGCGTGGCATTCTGGAACGTGGAAAATCTCTTTGACACCATCCCAAGCCCATTCTACGACGATCGTGAGTGGACGCCGCGGGGCGCCAATAAATGGGACACGGAGCGCTACCACGCCAAGATCGAGAGCCTAGCCCGGGTGATAGACGAACTCGGCGCCGACATCGTGGGGCTGGCCGAGGTTGAGAACGAAGCCGTCGTCAGAGACCTCGTGAGAGCGCTCGGCACCGATTACAACTACATCCACCGAACCTCGGGCGACAGCCGCGGAATAGACCTGGCGCTGCTCTACAAGGGCGATCGGTTTTTCCCCGACGAAGGGCCCCGCGCCGTGCGTCTGATCCCCTCGGGCATGGGCCGCGAGTTCCTGAGCGTGAGAGGCGAACTGTTGGGCGAGCGGATCGAACTCGTGGTGTGCCATCTCGCCTCGAGGATCAACCCCACAGCCCTGAGGCGGCGAAACATGGAGGCGCTGCGCCGCGCGCTCGAAACGGCGCTGAAGGTCGATCCCGCAGCCGCCGTCATAGTGATGGGCGACATGAACGCCACCCCCACCGAGCGTCTGGTGAAGAAAACCATCGGCCCTGTCGCCTCGCCCTGGGACTTCGTGTACAGCCCCCACATCGAGACCGTGCGGGGAGGCCGGGGGTCGTACAACTACCGCGGCAGATGGTATCTCTACGACTGGATGATGACCTCGCCAGCCATTGCGCGGGGCGCATTGCTGCGGATCGGGGGAGCAGGCGTCTACGCCCGGAAATACATGACAGAACCTATTTCTGCGTCGGCCCGATCCGCCATCGGCGTTCCGACCCGGCCCCGCCGCACATTCTACGGCGGCGAATACGAAGACGGCGCGAGCGACCATTTCCCGGTATGGATCGAGGTGGCAAAATAAAGGTTTGGAAATTCCGTATAAAAAACCTATTTTTGCAAACCTCCCGAAATCGCAATATATAATTCATAATTCATAATTAAACGGATATGCCAAACATTAAGAGAGTCTACACTTTCGGCAATAAAGCGGCCGAAGGTAACGGTAAGATGAAGGAGCTGCTGGGCGGCAAGGGAGCCAACCTGGCCGAAATGAACAAGATAGGGATTCCCGTGCCTCCGGGATTCACCATCACCACCGAAGTGTGCGCCGAATATTACAAGGACGGCCGCGACAAAGTTGTGGCGCTGTTGAAACCCGAGGTCGAAAAGGCCATGAAGGGCATCGAGGAACTGACCGGCCGCAAGTTCGGCGACAAAAACATGCCGCTGCTCGTGTCGGTGCGCTCGGGCGCCCGTGCGTCGATGCCCGGCATGATGGACACCATCCTCAACCTGGGGATGAACGACGCCGCCGTCGAGGCGATTTCCAAACTCTCGGGCAATCCCCGTTTCGC
>DBDQ01000045.1:4536-5309 GCA_002293665.1 Alistipes sp. UBA928
GTGGCCAACGACACCGACCTGACGACCGAAGACCTCAAGGAACTCGTGGCCAAGTTCAAAGCCGCCGTCAAAAAGCAGACCGGCAAAGACTTCCCCACCGATCCGTGGGAACAGTTGTGGGGCGCCGTGATGGCTGTGTTCGGCTCATGGATGAACGCCCGCGCCATACTCTATCGCAAGCTCAACAATATTCCCGCAGAGTGGGGCACGGCAGTCAACGTGCAGGCGATGGTGTTCGGCAACATGGGCACCAACTCCGCGACCGGTGTTGCATTCTCGCGCGACGCCGCCACGGGCGAAAACCTCTTCAACGGCGAGTATCTTGTGAACGCCCAGGGCGAGGATGTTGTGGCCGGTATCCGCACCCCGCAGCAGATCACCCTCGAAGGTTCGAAACGCTGGGCAAAGGCGCAAAAAGTTTCCGAGGCCGACCGCGCCTCGAAGTTCCCCTCGCTGGAGGAGATCATGCCCGCCATCTATAAAGAGCTGTGGGACATCCAGCACCATCTGGAGACCTACTTCACCGACATGCAGGACATCGAGTTCACCATCCAGGACGGCAAGCTGTGGATGTTGCAGTGCCGCAGCGGCAAACGCACCGGCGCCGCGATGGTGAAGATCGCAATGGACATGCTGGCCGAAAAACTTATCGACGAAAAGACAGCCGTGAAGCGCTGCGAGCCTGCGAAACTCGACGAACTGCTCCACCCGATATTCGACAAGACCGCAATTTCCAACGCCAAGGTCATCACCAAGGGTCTGCCCGCCTCGCC
>DBDQ01000032.1 GCA_002293665.1 Alistipes sp. UBA928
GAAGGTCTACTCGTTCAACGACCCGGAGAATGTGGTCACTGGGCGCGTAACGGCCGTCAACCCCACTGTCGACGAGCATGGCCAGATAGCCGTCACGGCGCGCATAGCGGGTAACGGAAAGATGATCGACGGAATGAACGTGAGGGTAATGGCCGAGGAGGTGGTTCCGGGCCAGTTGGTGGTACCCAAGAGCGCCGTGGTGCAGCGCGACGGCCTGGAAGTGCTGTTCCGCTACGCCGACGGCAAATCGGTGTGGACTTATGTTCACACAACGGCAGCCAACAGCACCGAGTATGTGGTGGCTCCGAATACCGACCGCGGCGCCGACCTGTCGGTGGGCGACATAGTTATAACCTCGGGCAACCTTAACCTCGGCGGCGACACCGACGTCGTGATAGCAGCGCAGGAGTAATGTTTCGCGGACTGATACACCGGCCCATTGCGGTCATAATGGTGCTCATCGCGGTGCTTGTGGTGGGATTGGTGGCCACGGGGCTGTTGCCGGTGTCGCTGGCACCCGATGTCGACATTCCGCAAATCACGGTTCAGGTGGCGGCGCCCGAGATGTCGGCCCGCGAACTGAACGGTTCGGTGGTGGCTCCGCTACGGCAGCAGCTCACACAGGTGTCGCACCTCGAAAACATCCGCACCGAGGCCAAGAACGGTAGCGGCATCATTTCGCTGCTGTTTGACTACGAGGGCGACCTCGACTATCTGTTCATAGAGGTGAACGAAAAGATCGACCGCGCGATGGGCAGCCTGCCCGAGGGCCTGGAGCGGCCGAAGGTGGTGAAGGCGCGGGCGTCGGACATTCCGGCGTTCTGGATCGACGTCACGCTGCGTGGAGACGCCACCGACGGCGACGGCTTCACGCGCCTCAGCGACTTCGTGTCGCAGGTGGTGGTGCGCCGCATCGAGCAGTTGACCGAAGTGGCGATGGTCGACGTGAGCGGCCTCGTGTCGCCCGAGATACTCGTGGTGCCCGACGCGGCGAAAATGGCGAGCCTCGGCATCGCCGAGAGCACGTTCGAGAACGCCCTGCGCGGGGCCGACATACGACTTGGCAACCTCACGATACGCGACGGCGAGTACCGTTTCAACGTGCGCTTCGAAGAGAACATGACCGATGCGGAGGATATCGCCGCCGTGTGGCTCAAGGTCGAGGGACGGTTGTATCAGATCGGCGATCTGGCAAGCGTGACCGAGAAACCGCGCGAACGCAGCGGGTTGGTCTCCTCCAACGGTAAGGACGCCGTGACGCTGGCTGTAATCAAACGCTCGGAAGCGCGCATGGCCGACCTGAAGGAGGCGATGGAGAGACTTTCGGGAAGCTTCGCCCGCGACTATCCCGACCTTGAGTTCACCGTCACGCGCGACCAGACCGAACTGCTCGACTACTCGATAAACAATCTCATACAAAACATCTGGATCGGGGCGCTGCTGGCCTGTGTGGTGATTTTCCTGTTCATGCAGAGCATGCGCACCTCGGCGCTGATCGTCATAACCATCCCCACGGCGCTCGTGGTGTCGCTGCTGGGTTTCTACGTGCTGGGCATCTCGATCAACATCATCTCGCTTGCGGGGCTCATCATGGGAGTAGGCATGATGGTCGACAACTCGATCATCGTCATAGACAACATAACTTACCACTGGCAGCGGGGCCGTTCGTTGGCCGACGCGGCAGTCGTGGGCACGAGAGAAGTTTTCGCACCGATGCTGTCGAGTGTGATGACGACCTGCGCGGTGTTCATCCCGCTGATCTTTTTGAGCGGCATAGCAGGCGCGCTCTTCTTCGACCAAGCTATGGCCGTTGCGCTCACTCTGTTCTCGTCGCTGGCTGTTTCGGTGCTCGTGATCCCGGTGTTCTACTATCTTTTCTACCGGCGCGACGAGGCTTTCACGCGCAACAGATTCCTGAGCCGCCTGTCGTTCGACCGCATCACGGTGCTGTACGAACGGGGGCTGAAATGGCTTTTCCGCCGCCAGGCGATAGTGTGGACAACCTTCGTGGTCGCCGTTGGGGGCATAGTTGCGGTTTTTGTTTTGATCAGCAAGGAGCGCCTGCCGGCCCTTTCGCACGACGATTCTCTGGTGCGCGTGTCGTGGAACCGGCGCATCACGGTGGAGGAGAACCGCCGCCGGTGCGAGGCGCTGGTGGCCGACCTCGGCGATCTGGTGCGCCAGTCGACAGTGATGGCGGGAGTGCAACAATTCCTGTTGGGCCACACCGACGAGACGTCGATCTCGGAGGCGACGATATACATCAGGGCCACGGGAGCCGACGAGGCGACAAGGGTGGAGGCTCTCGCGGCGGAGTGGGTGAGGGAACACTATCCGCAGGCCGTCTGCTCGGTGAGCAGTTCGGGCAACATCTTCGATATGATATTCGCCAGCGGCGAGGCTAAACTGGCAGCCCACCTGAGGCCCACCGACGGCCGTCCGCCGGGACCGCTCGAAGTGAACGACATGTTAGCGCGCATCGCGGCCGCCCTTCCGGGAGTGGAGGTGGCTCCGGCCGAATGGGAGGAGTATGTGCAGTATGTGGCGCGGCCCGAGGCTATGGCGCTCTACGACGTGGGCTACGGCGATATTCTCGCCTCGCTGCGCAACGCTCTCAACGACAACCGCATCATGACCATCACCCAGGGCGCCTGGTCGGTTCCCGTGGTGATGGGCGAGGACCGGGGCGACGTGAGGCGAATGATAGAAGGCAACTTTATCCGCACGCCGGGGGGCGACGTTCCGCTGGGCGTGGTGGTGGCCGAGGCGCGCAGCCGCGACCTGAAGAGCATCACCGGTGGCCGCGAGGGCGAGTACTACCACCTGTCGCTCGACATTGCCGACCGCGACGTGCCGCAGACTATGGAGACCGTGCGGGAAATTGTGCGCGAGGGAGGCGGTTTCGAGGTCGATTTCTCGGGGTCGTATTTCTCGAACCGCGCCATGACGCGCGAACTTACTGTGATACTTGTCATAGCCATACTGCTGCTGTACTTCATCCTCGCCTCGCAGTTCGAATCGCTGGTGCAGCCGTTCATCATACTTTCGGAGATCGTGGTCGACATTTTCGGGGCGCTCGTGGTGATGGTTTGCTGCGGGGTGTCGCTCAACCTGATGTCGATGATCGGCCTTGTGGTGATGTGCGGCATAGTGATCAACGACTCGATCCTGAAGGTCGACACCATTAACCAGATACGCCGCTCGGGAAGGAGCATCATATGGGCCGTGATTGACGCTGGCCGCAGGCGCCTGGCCCCGATCCTGATGACCTCGCTGACCACCATCCTCGGCGTCGCGCCGTTCCTCGTGAGGGGCGACATGGGGAGCGATCTTCAGTTCCCGCTGTCGGTGGCGCTGATCGGCGGCATGGTGATCGGCACTCTGGTGAGCATCTTCTTCATACCCGTCGCCTATTATGTCATCTACCGGAGAAGAGGTTAGGGGAGTGAGGCGCATTTCAGCTTTCTCGGTGATCCTCATCATGGTCGTCCTGATGGTGGTGGGGGGAGCAATGGTGCCTCTGCTCAGGGTGCAGTACAGTCCGGGCGACCGGCGGCAGGGTTTCAGCGTGCTGTTCGAGTGGCCGGGAGTGTCGGCAAGGGTGGTCGAGGCCGAGGTGACATCGAAGCTCGAGGGAGTACTTACATCGGTCGAAGGAGTGACAAACATAGTCGCCACCTCTTACCAAGGCTCGGGCCGGGTGTCGATGCAGTTCAAAAAGGGGACGCGGATGGACGCCGCGCGTTTCGAAGCTGCCACGCGGCTGCGCCAGATTCGCGACAAACTCCCCGCAGGAGTCTCACCTCCCTACATCGACATGTCGCTCGGAGGCTCCACCGCCTCCACCATCATGACCTACACGATCAATGCCGACCTGCCGCCATATCTGATAGTGAAGTGGGCCGAGGAGAACCTCTCGCCCTCACTTTCGCGCATTGAGGGGGTCGAGGGGGTCGGGCTCACGGGGGCCACGCCGTTCGAGTGGATAGTGACCTTCGACGCCGGGCTAACGCGCGCCGCAGGGATCACGGTCGACGACATAGCACAAGCGCTAGCCACGTCACAAAACGAGAGCATTGCGGGTAACTTCACCGATGGCGGAGAGGTGCACACCATACGCCTCGCAGGGGCAGGCGGTACCGATCTCGAGAGCATTCCCGTGAAGAGGGTGGGCGAGAGGATCTACCACCTGCGCGACATTGCCACCGTGCAGTATCGCGAGCAGTTGCCGCGCAACTATTTTCGCATCAACGGCCTTAACACGGTCTACATGAACTTCACGGCGAATGAGGGTATCAACACCATTGAGGTGGCGGCGCAGATACGCAACACTCTTGAAGAGCTCACCCCCACACTGCCGCAAAACTACACCCTCAACCTCACCTACGACGCCTCGGAGGCACTGCGCGAGGAGATCGACACGATACTGTTCCGGTCGGCCCTGTCGCTGCTTATTCTGCTCGCTTTCGTGTGGGTGGTGAGCCGTAGCCTGCGCTACCTTGCGCTCATCTCGCTGAGCATTGTGGCCAACCTGTTGGTGGCGGTGATCTTCTACTACCTGCTGGGAGTGCAGATCGAACTCTACTCGATGGCTGGCATCACCGTGTCGCTGGGTGTCATCATCGACACGGCCATTGTGATGATCGACCATTACAGCTACTACCGGAATCGACGTGTTTTCACGTCGATTCTGGGGGCGCTGCTCACCACCATTGCCGCACTCTTGGTGATATTCTTCCTGCCTGACCAGCAGAAGGCCAATCTTGTCGACTTCGTGTGGGTGATCGTGATCAATCTCTCGATCTCGGTGGCGATAGCATTCTTCTTCATCCCCTCACTGCTCGAGAAAGTGCCCATCGAGCGAAAAGGGGTGGTGAGAACGCGCACGAGGGGTAGGCGCCGTTTGGTACGTTTTTCGCGGCGCTACGAACGGTTTATCGCGTGGGGCAGACGCCGCAGGTGGATATTCGTGGTACTGCTGGTGTTCGGTTTCGGCATCCCGATCCATCTTCTCCCAACGGAAATAGGCGAACGCAACAGGCCCGAAACGCAGGAGACAAGGTTTGCCAAACTGTACAACAAAACCATAGGCGGCACATGGTGGCAGAACAACCGCGAGGTGTTCGAGAAGATCGTCGGGGGATCGTTCCGCTACTTCGGCGCGGGCTACCGGCCCGAGAGCTTCTTCCGCTCGCCCGAGCCGCGCAAAAGCATCTACATGGAGGCCGGGATGCCCGAAGGCTGCACCGTGCACCAACTCAACGAGGTGATGCGCGCGATGGAAAACTACCTGAGCCGCTACGACGAGATCGACATGTACCTGACGAGCGTGTCGTCGTATAACCGCGGTACGATAACAGTAAATTTCAGAGAGAAATTCGAGAACACATCGTTCCCCGTGATGCTGTTCGACGAGCTGTCGCGACAGGCGCAGTCCTATGGCGGAGCGAACTGGTACATACGCGGCGTGCTGCCCGACCAGACCTTCTCCAACCGCATCGGCATGGGCGGTTACCGCAACCACGGGATAGCGCTCAGGGGCTACAACTACGACATGCTCTACGGCTACGCCTCGGCGCTGGTCGACTCGCTAAGGGGCGACGGCCGGGTGCAGGAGCCAGGCATATACTCGAGCGACAGATGGTCGATGCCGGCCAACGAGTTCTTCATTCGCTACGACCGCGAACGCATAGCCCGCGCGGGGATCGACCTTGCGGGCTACTGGCGGGTACTGCGCGAACAACTCTACGACCAGCCCGTGGCGCGCGTGTTCGACGGCGCCGAAACCACGCCGGTGGTGCTCGCATCGTCCGAGAAAGACGCGTTCGATGTGTGGCACATCCGCCACGACATGATCGTGGTCGACAGTGTGGCCACGCGCCTCGACGACATCGGCACTATCACCTCGCGCCGCTCGGGCAACGACATTGTGCGCGAGAACCAGGAGTATATTCTCGTGGTGGGATTCAACTACGTGGGGGCCTCGGAACTTGCCACCCGCCGTGTGGAGCGGGCCGTGGAGATGATGAACGACAGGGTGCTGCCCCTCGGCTATAAGGCCGAGCGGACGGGCGGATATTACTGGATGACCGAGCGCGACAACTGGCGCATGGCGGCCCTGCTGCTGTTGGTGATAGTGATCATCTATACGCTTTGCGCCATAATTTTCGAGTCGCTGCGCAAACCTTTTGTGATCCTGCTGCTTATTCCCGTCGGGTTCGTGGGACTTTTTCTGACTTTTGCCATCGGCAAGTTCACCTTCGACCAGGGGGGATTCGCGGCGATGGTGATGATGTGCGGCATTGTCGTCAACGCGGGGATTTACATCGTCAACGAGTACAACATCATCCGCCGTGCGAGGCCGGGCGCCGGCGCGGCGTCGGTCTATGTGAGGGCCTATAACCGCAAGATCATTCCAACGCTGCTGACGATCGTTTCGACGGTGTTGGGACTCGTGCCGTTCCTTTTCGACGGCACTGACAATGTCTTTTGGTTCGCTTTCGCCGTCGGGGTGATGGGCTCGATGCTCTTCTCGACTTTGGCTCTCGTCATCTGGTTGCCCCTTTTCTTTCCTTTCGGCCGCAGCCGATGATGAGAAGATGTTTTACTGACAAACTAAAATCTTGATTATGAAAAAACTATTAGTTTTATTCTCTGTTGCGATGGCCTCAATGACCGGTTGCAATGAAGGTCTTGTTGATTACACTGGTGTCGTAATTTACGAAATTGAAAATTTGACGGGCTCGGATGTGACTTTTATTATTGATGCATCGACAGACCCGCTAAGACCTCGTGAAGGCAAAGAAATTGTGATACCCAATAGCGAAACAAAAGAGGTTTTTGAAACCCATATTAGGTGGTCTGACGCCAACAACGATTTCCCGGATATATACGGTCATCCGGATGAATCTATGTTCAATTCTGCTTTTCGCCTAAAGGTCGGGGATGAGTTTCTGCCGGAAACAATATGGACTCGAAGACTTTGGCATTTTGAAGCCGAACCGCTTCGGGCTACTTATAAACTGATTCTCACTGCCGAATTAATAGAACTACTTGTGCCCAATAGAGCCATTTTTTAAGAAAATTTAATTTGCGCCGTATCGTTTCTTTGTTGGCATATATCAAAAATAACGCTGTATCTTTACGTCGAAAACCACTTACTAACAAACTAAGATTTTGATCATGAAAAAACTACTACTATTTTGTGTGGCAACAGCGGCTGTGGTGATGACAGGATGCGAAGGCACTTGTCACATTTACTATGAAATCAACAATGAAACAAATTCGGAAATCGTTGTTCAGATAAAGGAAACAGGAGAGAATAGCCAAATAATAATAATGCCTGACAGCAAACAATTAATTGACAGTACAGGGGGCTTGTGCGATTACGGCGGATTACCTGAAGATGGGGATTACGGATGGAAAGGCCTTGTGATCTCTGATGCTACAATGGTAATAGGAGAAACAAATATCCCGGACAAGATATGGATGAGAGAACACTGGGATTTCTCCAAAACTGCTAAATACGAAGGCACTTATACACTAACCGTTACAGACGAATTGATAGAAACTCTTTTGTCCCAACAGAATAACTAAATACCCCCTAACTTTTATAACGATGAAAAATCTAATGCTAATCAGCATTCTGCTTGCATCTATGTTGGCAGGATGTGCCCGATTCGACGAACCTCCAAAAATTGATGAGTCTGAGAATGCAACCGCTACTGCTTCTCCTCAAACCCGTGCTGGAGCTACGCCTGTGTTTGAAACTATGGAGAATCCGTACAGCCTTGCGCGCATGCGCAGACTTACCGGGAATAACAATCTGCAGCCTACGCACATCTACGGAAGGTTTCTTCCTCAAGACAGCACACAATTGAACCGACTTGAGAATACACTCAATCTCGATCTTTTCGACTATCCGCTCGACGTTAACATCGAAGACGATGAAATGTGGGTCGATCCTGCAATTCCCGCGGGACAGTTTACATGGCAGTATACCGTCGTTCCGGCTAATTTCGTTTTCCCGACAGGCATAACGTGGAATAAATTATATGATTGTTACATCCCTGCTGACTATGAAGAGGTTCCGTTGGCTACTCGCGCAGGAGAGCCAAATCTTGAAAGGGCTGCAATTCTGGATTGCGGGTATACTATTCCGCCCGCGACCCGAGCCAGTGGTCGTCCGGCAGGGCAAGTGACCGTGTTGGATGATTCTGTTACTCCCGGCAGATATGTACCTGTAAAGGGTGTGAGAGTGAAGTGCCACTATTTCCTGAAGGTCGGCAAGGATTATACCGATGAGAATGGCAACTATTCCATAAACAAAACTTTCCATGTAAAACCCCATTACACCGTGGTTTTCAAAAATGAGAAAGATTTTATCATTTGGGATCAAATAGGTATAGCAGCCAGAGCTAAATATCATGTCCCTGGCAGACAAAGCCCATCTGGATATAATATACGTATTGAACCGGACTTGACAGGGCATGTGACACCGAACGGTGGAATAGTTTACGATCGAGGATGGCAGGAGGCCGCTGTTAACAACGCAGCCTACGATTATTACCGAATGTGTGAAACCACCGGTATTGCCAAACCGCCGAAAAATTTGAAGATTCTGGTTCATCCGAGCATGGGAAATTCTGCACCTATGATTCGCAGGATGTCTGCGTTCCAAGCATTAACAAAGGCCAACTGGGCTACTTTTTTGGCTGCGGGAACAGATAACACAATACCGGTAACAATAATCGACGGCATATTCAAATTTCTTGAACCAGATGTAACTATAGCGGATGATACTGGGTATAAATCCCTATATGAAACCACTAGCCACGAATTATCCCACGCCAGCCATTTCAGTCAGGTTGGTGCCGAATACTGGGCAAGATATATTAGCCATATTATTAGGCATAATGGAACTGGCCCTAATTCTGGTCCAGACAAAGGTGTTTGTGAAGTCGGTGAAATGTGGGGACATGCTATGGGACATATTCAAGAATGTGAACTATTTAGCCTAGAAAGAAAGATGCAGCAGTACGCAGTTACTGTTCCTCAGAATTTTAACCGTCCAGGTGATAATGACTGGATTCACCCCGATCCGATTTGGGCACTGATCACGCGAGGAGTGCTTTCGAAAAGGCAAGTGTTCGATTGCCTGACAAGCGACGTGGACACGGTCGACAAGCTGATCAATAAATTATGTGTCGGCAAAACAACCGCCGTTGCCAATATGATCAGAACCGCTTTCGCTCATAACGATGTACCCGTCATCACGGGAACAGCCACCGCCTCGTTGAATACAAATTTGGCGTATAGCGTGCCGGACGATGATAATATGGCCGAAAATTTCACCGCTTTCAATGGTTGGACGGTGAATCCAGACACAGGAGGCGCAACAATCAACAATCGGAACAATCCTAATACAACAATAAGGTTCAATGCCGCAGGGACATACACTCTCTCTGCGAACTATACACTGTCTGGCAATACTTACTCCGCTACAAAGACGGTAACTGCTGTGGCTCCTCTCGTCAGTCCACAAATTTCAGGAAATAAATATGTGGTCTACCCGGGAGAGATATTAACATGTACCGTAAACAATCCAAATCCCCAAGCCAGATACGATTGGGAGTTGGACGGAATGAGTAATTGGGCAAGAGATTGGGGCCCGAATCAACCGCTTCAGATAATGCACTACTATCTTAACTCTAACTCTGGCATGTCAACGATTCGATGCCGGGCGCGTATCGGGAATGAAGTGTCGGGCTGGAGCAACACATTGACCGTTTATGTTTCGGACGTTCCTCTTTACCGCGCGCCGGCTCCGCAAACGGACGACGAGGAAGAGGAAACCGAAGAATCTGAAGAAGCAATCAAAACCATATAACCAACCTCAGAAACTTGTGCCTGACAGGGTTTCGCTAAATGGAGATTTGTTCCACAAATATTTGCATCTGTAATAATTTTGCATTATTTTTGCAAAAACAGGTGCGAAAGTTTCGCGAATTCGCGATTAAACGAGGTGAGGGGCTAATCTTTTAAAGCTATCCGACCATGAAAATACACCACCAAACCCATTCGGGCGCGAGTCTGCGAAAACGCACACCCGCGCTGTAAACGTTTTTTATTTTAACACCAAATCCCAAAAATTACGATCATGAAAAAAATCTTAACATTTTTTCTCGCGGGAGCGGTGATAACTGCTCTCGGCGGAGCTTGTGGTGACAGTGACGGCGGCGGCGAGGAAACCCGACAACCAGAGGAAACAAGAGGAGAACAGCCACAAGACGCCAACTCCAAACCCGAGCCTGAACTCGAACCAAACACGTATGTCACCGAGTATTACAGGATCGTCAACCAAATGGATTCCGACATCGTCGTCGAACTAAAATCAGGTGACGAGGAAGTAATAACCATCAAACCCGGCGAGGAGCGGGAGATTAAAAAGTTGGATATTGTGTATGAGCCGGGAATCGCTTATTCGCGCTCCATGTATACAGTTGATCGAGCAGTCATAACGATTATCGGGGAAATTATGCCGGAATTTATATGGCTGTTCGAATATTGGCACAAAGCGCGTGATGATGGTGAAGACGACTATCACTACTCTCTAACATATACTCTGACGGTTACCGACGAACTTGTGGAAAGCATCGTTCAGCGTCATGCGGCAATAATGCATGTTATTACTGATTACAAGATCATTAATCAAACTGAATCCGACGTTGTGATCGAGTTGCGTTCCGGTATAGTGATAACAATCAAACCCGGCGATATGCAGGCAATCCACGAATGGGAGTCGGATATGGAACCGTACCTTATTGAAAATGGGTCTTTTCTCCCTGTACCGGCGAATCCAGACGGAATGAAGATAGATGGAGAGGCTGTGCCGTATATTTGGCAATCCAAGTATTGGAACCGTAAATTAGAATTCGGAGATTCTAATTCATGCTATCGTACATATACTTTAATTGTAACCGATGAACTTGTGACATCGTTGAGAGAAGAATACAACTACAAGCGTCAACTTATGTAAATCCTCATATATTAATAGCCATGAAATCATTACGTAAATTCCAATATGCCGTTGCCGCGATGGCAATGCTTTTAGTTGCGGCATGTGCCGTAGAACCTTTGTATGACATAGAAACAGAGGTAGTCGAAAATCCCGATTATGAGATAATTCGGTCGCTCGGAATGAGCACCGACGGCATTATCGAAAAAGAAGACAGCTACATTGTCGAGGGAGACATTGTCTTGTATAAAAGCTCAATGAAAGATTATGTCGATAAAACCAGACATAGTTTTGTGGATCGCATCTCATCATCCAGAGTCACCGACATAAAAGTCTACATCAATCCTGAACTCCAAATAAACAATGGTGGAGGCTCCACATGGTATCAAGCTGCATTTGATGCTCTACAGGAATGGAATAGCATAGACGGTTGTATTATTCGGTTTACATCAGTAGCATCTCCGACAAATGCAGATATACATGTCGAAAGAAATCAGACGGTAGTAGGAAAGGCCATAGCAATGGCAAGTTACCCATCTTACGGTCGTCCGGGGCCTAATGTTTGGATTGGAGACTATTACGACAATTACACTTCCGACCAAAAGAAATATGTTATGGTACATGAGTTTGGACACACCTTAGGTTTTACACATACTGATGACCAGAAGGGCACCTATATACCTGAAACCCCAACAAGAGAGAATCTTAGTGTAATGATGAGTAGCAGTGGCGGGAGATCGTGGAGCAATTACCCTTTTACGTCCAATGATAAGATTGCAGCACGGGCTATATATGGCATCGTCTGGTCTCTCGAAATAACCGGCCCGAATACAGGCTATACCCAACAACCTTCAGCATATACTCTAAACCTCGGCACAAATCTCGTCTTTCTTGATTATTACGTTGTTTCATGGTACGTCAACAATGTTCTCATGCAAGCCAGCACTTCGTTGAATTATACTATGACACCCCAAACCCCCGGTCAACATACGCTAAAGGCAGAGGTGACATATGGCACGACAACTTACCAAACAACTAAGACAATAACGGCCACTCTCGCCAGTCCACAAATTTCGAAAGATAAATATGTGGTGTACCCGGGAGAGATATTAACATGTACAGTAGACAATCCAAATTCCCAAGCCAGGTACGATTGGGAGTTGGACGGAATGAGTAATTGGGCAAGAGATTGGGGCCCGAATCAACCGCTTCAGATAATGCACTACTATCTTAACTCTAACTCTGGCATGTCAACGATTCGATGCCGGGCGCGTATCGGGAATGAAGTGTCGGGCTGGAGCAACACATTGACCGTTTATGTTTCGGACGTTCCTCTTTACCGCGCGCCGGCTCCGCAAACGGATGATGAGGAAGAAGAAACCGAAGAATCTGAAGAAGCAATCAAAACCATATAACCGACCCCATAAACTTGTGCCTGACAGGGTTTCGCTAAATGTAAATTTGCTTCATAAACATTTGCATCTGTAATAATTTTGTATTATTTTCGCAAAAACAGGTCCGAAAGTTTCACGAATTCGCGATTAAATGAGGTGAGGGCTAATCTTTTAAAGCTATCCGACCATGAAAATACACCACCAAACCCATTCGGGCGCGAGTCTGCGAAAACGCACACCCGCGCTGTAAACGTTTTTTATTTTAACACCAAATCCCAAAAATTACGATCATGAAAAAAATCTTAACATTTTTTCTCGCGGGAGCAACGACAGTCGCTCTCAGCGCGGTTTCTGTTGCCTGTAACACCACGCAAACAGAATTGGAAACGGAAATCAAACCAATTTCCGTAAAAGATGATGTTGCCGATCTGTTAGATGAGAATATATATCTGATCGGCAGTTCTATATTTGAGGAGAGAATCGAACACGACTTGTTTAATTCTCCAAGGATTGACAGTTGCGTGATGATCAACAACACAAGTGAGCTGGCAGGGATAGATATCGAAGGGGCCTCCATTAATATGCCCGCCATTGATTTCGATTCTCACACTCTCATCATCGGAGTATTTCTGGATCATGGAGGAGATTATATCCTGTCTAAACAACTATTCACAGAACAGGGCGAAGCGGTGATGAACATTACTCTCGGGAGAGAGAATGACGATACCCTTCATCCTGCCATGGCCATTCCCAAATATTTTTGGGGACTTTACCCAAAAATCTATGAAAAATCTATTCACACTAATGTAACACATAAAAATTAAACTACTTATGAAATCCCAAACTTATATTCTGTGTTTATTGTCTTTCTTGGTCTTGGGCTGCACCGAAGATTTAGAGACCACATATAATGTCAATTACAATGATACGGCTCAAACCCGTACCTATCAGGAAAATGGAGAAGTGTTTTACTATTACGGTATCGAGAATCAAAAAATCTTACTCGACAAAGTAACGGACAGGGTATTCGTTAAATTTGCGCCGACAGCATCAAAAGAACAATTCCTGTCTATTGCTGATCGCAACGCTTCATCACGGTCTTTGACAGCTGATCTGGAAGAGCGTTTCGTGGAAGGAGTTTCTTTCAATAGATTCGTTATTGAAGGGGCTCTGTCTCCGGAAGATATTGTTTCCCTGAAAGCCAAGCAAGAAGTGGTTTCTGCAACCCATTTGTTGGAGATCAACGGATCACAAATGGCCTATACGGATGAGATATTGATCAAATTGAAGGACGGGACATCTCTCTCAATTGCGGAAACTGGCTGTCGAATTTGATTGTGCTGTCGGAGAAGAAAACGAATTTATCAGGAATCAGTTCAAGCTATACGTCAATAAAACCTCGAAACTGGATGCACTGCAGACAGCCAATTTATTATTTGAAACGGGGTTATTCGAATTTGCTGAACCCAATTTTATTTGGTTAAATGCAGAACTCACCGACGATTACTATTACGATGATCAGTGGAACCTTAAAAATACTGTTTCAAACGGGGGATTACTGAACACCGACATCAACATCGAACCAGCATGGATTTTTACCAAAGGAAGTTCCAGTGTTCGTATAGCGGTAATAGATTGCGGTGTATATGACTATCACCCCGATTTGGAAGGCAATGTATTGCAAGGATATGATGCCACGGGAACTTATCCTCAATATGGGGGAATTCCAATTAATCCTGGTGATGACCATGGTACTGCTGTTGCTGGTGTTATTGCCGCATTACAAAACAACACAGAAGGCATTTCAGGAGTCGCTCCGAACTGTAAAATCGTTCCTGTGAGAGCAGGAACTGCCAACGATTATAGTTCTGAGCATATAGCTAATGGTATTAATTGGGTAGTAAACGATGGCAACAGTAGAGCGGAGGTAATTAATATATCATTAGGAAGTGACGGGGGATCGACTTCTCCTGTCACAAACGCGATCAACAAAGCTCTTAATAACGGAAGAGGAGGCAAAGGATGCGTTGTAGTTGCTGCTTCAGGCGAAAACGGCACATCTCACGTTTGGTTTCCAGCAAGTATGTCCGGTGTAATTGCAGTCGGCGCAATCAATCGCGGTGGAACTCGTTATAGTGGTTCAAGTTATGGCTCCGGATTGGATGTCGTGGCTCCCGGAGCTGATATAACTACAACTTGGAAGGTACGGAGTTATGCTGAAGCTTACGGAGCCTCTGTTGCTGCTCCTCATGTTTCCGGCATAGCGGCGCTATTATTATCAATGAATCCAAATCTTACTCAAAAGCAGGTTGCCAATATCATAACGAGCACGGCATCAAACACAAGTTGGGACAGTCAGACCGGATGGGGACGGGTAAACGCACGTGCTGCACTCGACAGGTTGTTCGCCATCGACGGCCCCTCGTTTGATATAGCACTATATGAAGATCGCATTTTCAACGTTCCGACAGGGGTGGTGGGGTTTACCGGTTGGACAATCTCGCCAAGCAACGGTTACACGGTGACAGGTGGGACTTACGGCACAGATTTGAAGATAAAATTCACCACTGCGCGTCAATATACTCTTACTGCCAATTTCCGATTGGCAAACGGCGTGAATCATTCCACGTCACGGGTGGTCAATGTCACCAATACCGCCGTTATGCCTTCCATTTCATGGAGTCCGTTCGTTCACAGTACTTCACCGGGCAGCTATATCACGTTTTATGCAAATACATCACAGACGGTATCCGAATATATATGGGGTGTCGAAGGGGGAATCGTCATGTCGGAATTCGGCAACATGATTAGCGTACGGGTGAATGGAAGTTCTCCTTATCTCTATGTCGATTGCCAGATTTTATTGCCCAACGGAAGTTTTTCGCCAAACGCAAGTACAAGTATTGTCGTGATGAATTCGTATTATTCGGCTCCGCAGAAGAAAGAAAAATCTGAAGAAATACAAGAAACAGAGCAAGCAGCCGAAACCATATAACCGGCCTCATAACTCAGGATCAACGGCTCGCGGGGAAACCCGACGGGCCGTTTTTTTGCAGATTATGCGCATTTTTTTGCAAGTGGGATGGAAGTTACGATTATTGGATTACCTTTGTGGAAATCCCTTAAAACATACTTGAATCACTGAACCTAACACTCAATCCGAAATAGTCATGAACAGACGCGAATTTCTAAAACGCAGTGCCGTGATCGGCGCAGGCACGTTGGTTGTACCGACAATCGTAAAAGCATCTATCTGGGGCCCTAACGCTCCCTCCAACCGAATCAACATCGGCGTGATCGGCACCGGCCGCCAGGGCCGCGGCGACATGATGGGCATCATGCGCAACGAAGACGTGCGCATCACCGCCGTGTGCGACCTCGACTCACTGCGCATGGCCGACGGTAAGGAGTTCACTGAACAGAACACCGAACGTCTCCTGGGCCAGCCCCACACCGGGGTGAAAATGTATGGCGACTACCGTGAAATGCTCGAAGACAAGCAGATCGACGGCCTGCTGATCGCCACCCCCGATCATCAGCACGCACGTCTGGCTATCGACGCCGCCTACGCCGGCAAAGACATGTATCTCGAAAAACCCGCCTCGCTCACCATCACCGAGGGCCGCGCCATGTCGAACGCCATCAATGCCACCGGCGTGATCATGCAGGTGGGCAGCCAGCAGCGCTCCAACTTCTCGTTCCGCCGCGCCTGCGAACTCGTGCGCAGCGGCCGCATCGGTAAACTCAAAACGGTGGAGGTACGTCTGCCGGGCGATCCTCCGGGAGGCAGCACCGTTCCCACCGCCGCCCCCTCGGTGCTCAACTACGACGCATGGCTCGGCTCGACCCCCTGGGTGCCCTACATCGAAGAGGGTGTACACCCCGAAGCGGTCAACGGAAAACCGGTTTACAGCCGCCCGGGTTGGCTGCGCCGCGAACAGTTCGGTGCGGGCATGATCACCGGCTGGGGATCGCACCACTTCGATATCGCCCACTGGGGGATGGACATGGAGTACTCGGGCCCGATCGAGATCGAGGCCAGCACCATATTCCCGGCTCCGGGCTCGGGCCTGTGGGACGTCCACGGACCGTACAACTCACGGATGCTCTATGCCAACGGCGTGGTGGTGATGGGCATGGAAGAGGGCCCCGAAAAGCCCAACGGCGTGCTCTTCATCGGCGAAGAGGGGTGGATATTCACCTCGCGGGGCGGCGGCCGCGTGACCGACAGCGACCCGATCCGAGTCGACAGCGGCGGTGTCGAAAAAGGCCCGCTCAGCGCCTCGAACCCCAACATCCTGCGCGACCTGACCGACGACGAGGTACACCTGTACGTCTCCGAAAACCACACCCGCAACTGGCTCGACAGCATGCGTTCGCGCAAGCCGACCATCGCCACGGCCGAGATCGGCCACCGCTCCTGCACCGCGTGTCTGTTGCAGCAGATCGCCATGCACCTGGGCCGCAAGCTCCACTGGGATCCGCGCCACGAACGCTTCATCGACGACGACGAGGCCAACTCAATGCTCAGCCGTCCGCAGCGCGCACCCTATCAGATCGGTTAATCCAAACGTCGGTTTTCAGAGAAAGAAAAAAGCAATGAAAAAAATAGCGATTCTCTTGGCTGCACTGGTGTTGGCCGGGAGCGGGGTGTACGCCAAACCCCTGAGAAATTTGAAGGTAACGGTGTCGGCGGCCGGTGTGGCGCGCGACGGCGCTATCGCCTCGCTCGACATCTCGGTGTGGGAGATTCCCGCCGGGCAGACAGCCCGTGTGACCGCGGCCGACGGCTCGGTTGCAGTGAGCCAGGTGGAAGTTTGCGACGGTAAGACGATCGTGTGGTGGCGCATGGACGGCACCATGACGGCCGACGCATCGCGTGACTACACGATCACGACGGCTCCCGTGGCGGCCGATCACACCCCGCTGATGGATATCACCGTGCAGCCGCGCACGGGCAACCTCATCATCACAGAGGGCGGCAAAAACGTACTCCAGTACAACATCGCCCTGCCGCGCCTGCCCCACGGTGTGGGCCGCGAGTTCGCGCGCAACGGCTATATCCACCCCGCGTGGTCGCCCGCCGGTAACGTGCTCACCAACGCCAATCCCGCCGACCACGCCCACCACTACGGTTTTTGGAACCCGTGGACGATGATCGAGTACGACGGAAAGACCTACGACCTGTGGAACATAGGCGGCATGACCGGCACGGTGCGCTACGACCAAACCTACGGCACGCAGAGCGGCGACCTCTACGCCGACATCACCGTGGGCCACCGCCACGTCATCTTTCAGGAGCAGCGCGAACAGGTGATCAACACCCCGCAGCAGATAATCCGCATCACCCCCAAGGAGGAGGTCAACATTATGGACGAGGTGCTCGACATGAGGGTGTGGAACGACGGCGACGCGGGCTACCTGTGGGATTTCGTGTCCGACCTGATCCCCGCCACCGACCTTCCAGTGCTTTTGAAGGCCTACCGCTACGCCGGTTTCGGCTGGAGGGCCACCCCCGACTGGACAAAGGAGAACACCGTCATGATGACCTCCGAGGGACTCGGCCGCCAACAGATCGACGGCACCAACGCGCGCTGGATCTACGTCACCGGCATGAGCCCGCTGGGTAAATCGGGTATCCTGTTCCTCGGCGCGCCCGACAACCAGAACTTCCCCGAGCCCCTTCGCATCTGGAACGAGGAGCAGAACGGCGGCCGCGGCGACTCGTTCGTCAACTTCGCGCCCACCAAGAACGTCGACTGGAGCCTCGAGCCGGGCCGGAAGTACCGCCTGCGCTACCGCATGCTGATGTACGACGGCGAGATGACCTCCGGGAAGGCCGAGGCGATCTGGAAAAATTTCGCCACCCCCGTAACGGTGACCATTAAGTAAACACGCAAGAAAGCATGAAAAGAATTGTGATATTGACCCTCGCCGCGGCCACTCTGTCGGCGTGTGGGGGAGGGGAGAAAGCCCCCGAGGGCTTTACCGGCGCTCCAGGCGAGGTGCGGCTCATCACGCTCGATCCGGGCCATTTCCACGCGGCTTTGGTGCAGAAGATCGCCTATCCGCAGGTGGCGTCCGATGTCTATGTCTACGCTCCCGCGGGCGACGACCTGCGCCAGCACCTCGACCGCATCGAGCAATACAACACGCGCGCCGACAATCCCACGGCGTGGAACGAAATCGTCTACACGGGCGACGACTATCTTCAAAAGATGATCGACGAGAAACGGGGCAACGTTATGGTGGTGGCCGGTAACAACCGCGCCAAGACGCGCTACATTGCCGCCGCCATCGACGCCGGCATCAACGTGCTGGCCGACAAACCGATGGCGATCGACCCGGCGAATTTCGAACTGCTGAAGGAGTGTTTCCGCAAAGCCGAGGAGAAGGGGTTGCTGCTCTACGACATCATGACCGAAAGACACGAGATCACCTCGATCCTGCAACGCGAACTCGCACAGATGAAAGAGCTCTTCGGCGATGTCGTCCCCGGCACGGCCGACGATCCGTCGATCATCAAGGAGAGTGTCCACCACTTCTCGAAAGCCGTTTCGGGTGTGCACCTGCTGCGTCCGGCATGGTTCTTCGACGTCGAGCAGGAGGGTGACGGCATTGTCGACGTCACCACCCACCTGATCGACCTCGTGCAGTGGGGAGCGTTCCCCGACGTGGTGCTCGACTACACCAAGGATGTGGAGATGGTCGACGCCAATCGCTGGAGCACCACGATCGACCCCGCGCAGTTCAAACAGGTGACGGGCATGGACAGCTACCCCGACTATCTGCAAAAAGATGTGCGCGACGGCGTGCTGCACGTATTCTCGAACGGCGACATCAGCTACCGGCTGAAGGGAGTGAACGCAAAAGTGACCGTGATATGGAACTTCGAGGCTCCTCCGGGCACGGGTGACACCCACTACTCGCTCATGCGCGGCAACCGTGCCGAGCTCATCATCCGTCAGGGTGCCGAGCAGAACTACACGCCCACGCTCTACGTCAAACCCGTGGGTTATGCAGCTGATTTTCGCATGCGGTTGTCGGCGGCAATCGCCTCGCTGGCGCAAACCTACCCCGGTCTCGCCGTTGCGGAGAGCACCGAGGCCGACGGCAGTGTGAAGATCGAAATCCCTGCCCAATATTTCGTGGGCCACGAGCCCCACTTCGGTCAGGTCACCGAACACTACCTGAGCTATCTGATCGACGGCCGTCTGCCCGACTGGGAGGTGCCGGGAATGATCGCCAAGTACTACATCACCTCCGAAGGAGTGAGGATCGCCAAGGCGAAATAAGTTGAAAATTGAAAATAGGAAAGNNCTTTCCTATTTTCAATTTTCAACTACAGAGTGTACGGAGCGCGATACTGATAGTGCAACATTTTGGTAGCCTCGGGATCGTCGACGAACTGCTCGACGATGGGGTTCCAATTCAACTGACGGCCAAGCTTGGTAGCCAGGTTACCCAGGTTACAAACGGTGCAGGTGCTGTGACCGATCTCCACGGGGCAGTTCGGGTCGCGACGCGAGCGCATCGAGTTGACGAATGCTTCGTAGTGTGCCGGCAGGGTTTCGAAAGCCTCGTTGCGTTCTTCTCTGGGCGGCATCAGGAACGACGGGTCGGAGGCATCCACCCCGCCGCGGCGAACCGAGATCCAGCCGTTCTCACCATAGATCTTAACCCCTTGTCCACGTCCGCCGTATGGCTCCTGGGTCATCACGATGCCGTTGTCGTAGTTGAACGTGAGGAAATCGTGCCAACCCACTCCGGGAGGAATGATCTCCACGGGGCCGCTGCGGTCTTTGCCCAGCGCCCACTGGGCGATGTCGAACATGTGTGCGCCCCAGTCGGTCATCAGGCCGCCGCCCAGACCTTCGTTGTAGCGCCATTCGCCCCAGTAGCTCTCGTTGACCACGGGGTCGAGCGATATGGGCGGGTTGATGCGTTCGTTATAGTGGATGTTGCCGGGCAACGGGCCGAGCCACCTGTCCCAGTCGAGACCCGCGGGCACGGGCTGTGCGGGCAGAGTATAGGGCTGGGGGGGCGCGGGCGAGCCGACGTAAGCTTTCACGCGCGAAACTTTACCAAGTTTGCCTTCGC
Source organism: Alistipes sp. UBA928 (assembly GCA_002293665.1). Lineage (GTDB taxonomy): Bacteria > Bacteroidota > Bacteroidia > Bacteroidales > Rikenellaceae > UBA940. The sequence continues at coordinate 20,512 of DBDQ01000032.1, forward strand.
GCACGAAATTTGCGAAGTGAAGGAATTCGGCCGCCGAGCGCTGCTGGCTTCCCACCTGAAGTATCCGGGCATTGGCTCTCACCGCCTCGATCAGTTGCTGTCCCTCGAAGATGGTGAAGGTGAGGGGTTTTTCGAGATAGATGTCTTTACCGGCACGTGCGGCGGCGATGGCGATGATGGCGTGCCAATGGTCGGGAGTTGCGATCACCACACCGTCGATGTCGGGACGGGCGAGCACGTCTTCGTAGTTGTGGTACGTCTTGACGTCGACCCGTTGTCCGGCCTCGGCGTAGTGGTCTTTGATGCGTTTTTCGAAACGCTGTCTTTTGATCTCATACACGTCGGCGCCCGCCACGATCCTCACGCCCGGGAGGCGCAGGAAGCCGCGCAGGAGAAACATAGTCTGTTGGCCCAGACCGATGAAACCGAGGGTGATAGTGTCGTTGGCATCGCCGCGACGGGTTCTGCTTTGGGGAGCGGCAACGAGTGCCGACGGGAGGAGCATCGCTCCGGCGGCACCGACGGCCGAGTACCGGAGGAAATTTCTTCTGGACAGTTTAGAACTCATGATTTTAATCAGACAATTAACAGGTTATCCGGTTTAGTTTATAGTCGGTGGTAAAGATAGGAATTATTTTTGGTATATTTGCATTAATATGAGGAAAAGAGCTCTGATAATTGCAACATCTGTGCTCTGCGCGATCGCTTTGGGGGTGTTGGGTGCCGAAAGTTGGCTGCGCCACTCGATCAGGGAGGCGATAGAGCAGGCCCTGGGCGGCGTGGGGGCCGAGGTCGAACTCGGGCGTGTATCGGTGAGCCTGCCGCTACGCCAAATCTCGGTGCGCGACGTGAGGGTGCGGGTTCATGGCAACGACATTGCCCGGCGAGGCTACACCGTGGTGTCGCTCGAAATAACGCTGCCGATGGTCACGGCCCGCAGTGTGAGATACGACAGGGTGGGGGAGCAACTCTCGCTGAGCGCCGGGCGCCTTTCGGTCGACTCGCCCCGGGCGACGCTCGTCACCCGCAATGTGGGTAGTGAGGGGACGACCACCCCTCCGGAACAGGATGGGAGCCGACCTGCGCACTTGGCCGTCAGGGTGGATGAGTTGGCTGTCACGGGCGCGGCGCTGGAGCTCGTGCGGTGGCTCTCCGACAGCGAACAGACCCGCACAACCTTGAACGGAGCAAACTTCTCGGCACGCGACATAACCCTCGATTCACTCCCCGCCGCTATTCGATTCGACTCCGACAGTATTGTCCACACCTTCGGCGGAGGGGCGAAAGTGCTGCGGGGCGACTTCCTTGCGCTCGACGTGCCCGGCGGAGCTTTTTCAATGGCGAGCCTGTCGCTCGTGCCGCAGTTCGACAAGACGCGGTTTGCCGAGCAGTCGGCAGGGCACGAGGACTGGACCTCGATCCGCATCGGCGGAATCGCCTGCCTCGGGGTCGACTTCGCGCGATTGCTTTCGACCGCTCCGGCTTTGGCCATCGACAGCGTATCGCTCGCGTCGGCCGATATCGCAAGCTACAAGAACCGGAAGATTCACGCTCCTGCGCGCACAAAGGCGCTGCTCCACGAAACTATCCAACGTCTGCCGCTCCCCACGGAGATCGGGGCGCTCTCGTTCCAAAACCTCGGCATCACCTACGAAGAACTCGCCGAGCGCGGCGAATCTCCGGGAACCGTTACGCTCACCGGAGGACGCGGCCGGGCATTTAACATAACAAACATTGCGACAGCGGGCCACGATCGCGTCATGACGATCGACATATCGTCTACCCTCATGCACAGCGGAGCACTTGAGGCGCGATTCATGTTGCCGGTCGGTCCGGCCGACGACCGGTGGGAGCTATCGGGCCGGCTTGGCGCCACCGACATGGAGGCTTTCAACGACGTTGTGGAGCCGTTGATGAATGTGCGCATCACCTCGGGGGCGATCCACAGCCTCGATTTCCACATCTCGGCCACCGCCGCCCGGTCGCACACACGGCTGACGATGGCCTACAACGATTTTCAGGTGGAGTTTCTGCGTCGCCGCGACCACACGCGCCGCCGACGGTTCCTCACCGCCATAGCCGACAACGTACTGATCCGCCCCGACAATCCGGGACGCGACGGCCGAGGGCGTCTGCGCACCGTGGAGTCCGACACCACACGCGACCCCGAACGCTCGATGTGGAACTACACCTGGCGCTCGATCGAGGGTGCGATACTCAAAACAGTTATTTAGTCCTCCTACTGGCTTTGGCCGGGGCGGAAGCGCCGGCGGCAGAATCGGTGGTCGAGGCCCGGGCCGCCTCGATTTTCTGTTGGGCGTGGTGACCCGACGTTCCGGCGGCGCCATACCTGTCTCCCACACCCTCTTCGTCGTCGGGATCGAGGAGCCTGTACTCACGGTAGTAGATGCGGATCAGCAGCAGGAATGTGGAGATCATCAATGGCCCGAAGATGATACCCCAGAACCCGAACAGAGGAATACCCATGATGACCCCGAATATGACTATGAGCGGATGGGTATTGGTGATCTTCTTGTTGATGAGTATACGTGCGAGGTTGTCGACATTTGCAATAACCAGCACGCCGCACAGCATCAACAGAATACCCTTCACCACAAGCCCCTGCGACACGAACCATATCCCGAGCGGCACGCTCACTATGATCGTACCCACCATAGGCACCAACCCACAAATCGCCGTCATGAAGGCCCAGAAGATGATGTTGGGCACCCCGAACATCCAGTAAACGAGCGACGCGACGATCCCCTGGGAGAGCATCATAAAAGGTATGCCCACAGCGTTGCTGTATATGATCGACGTCATTTCGTCTAAAAGTATCCGCCTGCTGTCGCCGCAAAAAGGCATGTATTTGCCCACGCGGGTCTCCAACTTGTGCGCGTGGGTGAGCATGAAGTATAGCAGGATGATGGTCATCAGTATGTTGGCGGCAAAACTGTATGTGGTGTTGATGATCGAGTTGGCGATCTTGGCCACCACGCTCGTCGACGAACGCACGAGGTCGGGCGAGATCAGGTCGAACCCTATGAACTGGTTGATGCGCGGCACGGCGTCGTGTGCTATGTCGGGTACTCGCTTCATGTCGATGTCGTCGAACTCCTCGGCGATCACCTCGAACAGCAGGTAGCCCAGCCCGATGAGCACCACGCAGATCGCCCCCACGATGGCGAGCGACGCCAGCCATCCCGGCCACCGGTGCTTGTCGGTCATGGTGAATATCATCTTGCGGAAGACGATGTAGAAAGCGATCGCCCCGAGAAACGAGCCGATGAAAAAAGCAAGCTGTTTAAGCATCACGGCACCCATCAGGATGAGTATGCCCAAAAAAAGCATCTGCCTGAAAACCAGATTGTTCTTTCGGATAGTGTCGATCATAATCAATAACAGTTCCGGCGAAGTTAACTATTTTTTTGTATATTGCGCACCGTAATTATGGAGGAACTGCAACAATCAGACCGGATCGGCTCGCGTTACACCACTTTTCTGGAGCGTTGCGCGGCGACCTATTCGCCCCGTAGCGTGGCCATGATAGGCGACGCACTGGCGCTGGCCGACGAAAAACTCGCCGGCATGACCCGCTACGACGGTGCACCGCTCATGGATCACTCGGTAGGCGTGGCTGCAATAGTAATAGGTGAGATCGGACTGGGACGCAACTCGGTGATCGCAACGCTGCTACACGACGTGGCGCGCCTGGGCCTCATAACCTCGGCCGAGGTGGGCGAGAGATTCGGCACCGAGTGCACCGCCATCATCGACGGCATGTCGGGCATCTCGTCGCTCCAGACCAAAACCTCCGACGACCAGGCCGACAGCATCCGCGAACTCATCATATCGTACTCGACCGACCCGCGCGTGATCCTCATTAAACTCGCCGACCGGCTCGAAGTGATGCGCACGCTCGAGATGTTCCCGCCCGAAAAGCGGGTACGCAAAAGTTGGGAGAGCCTCAATCTCTACGCCAAGATAGCCCATAAACTGGGATTGTATCCCATAAAGAGCGAACTCGAAGACCTGTCGCTGCGCTACCTCGAACCCGAGGAGTACGCCTACATTGTGAAGTCGCTGTCGGAAGGTGCCGCCGAGCGCGAACGCTTCATCGAGAGTTTCCTTGCCCCAGTTCGCGAAAAACTCGACCGCACATCGCTCAAGTACCACATCAAGAGCCGCACCAAGTCGATCTACTCGATATGGAACAAGATGCGCAAGCAGAAGGTGTCGTTCGACGAGGTGTACGACATTTTCGCGCTGCGGATCATCATCGACTGCCCGCGCGAGGAGGAGAAGACCGCATGCTGGAGCGTCTACTCGATAGTGACAGACTTCTATACCCCCAATCCTGAGCGGTTGAGGGACTGGATCTCGATCCCCAAGTCGAACGGCTACGAATCGCTCCACACCACGGTCGTGACCCAAGGCGGGCGCTGGGTGGAGGTGCAGATACGCACCGAACGCATGGACGCCGTAGCCGAGCGAGGCATCGCCGCCCACTGGCGCTACAAGGGTGTGCAGGGCGCATCGGGCATGGGCACCGAGGAGTGGCTGGCGCGTCTGCGCGAACTGATAGAGAACACCGACACAACCACCTCGACCGTCTCCACTAAGGGCTTCGAGGCAAACCTGTCGTCGGGCGAGATATTCGTTTTCACACCCACGGGCGACCTGCGGCGGCTGCCCGAGGGGGCGACGGTGTTGGATTTCGCGTTCCACATCCACACGGGCGTGGGAGCGCAGTGCATCGGAGGTAAGGTGAACGGACGCAACGTGCCCATAAAACACACGCTCCGCAACGGTGATCTGGTGCAGATTCTCACCTCCAAAAATCAGCGGCCCAAGGCAGACTGGCTCGCCATTGTCCGCACCACGAGGGCAAAGAACAAGATACGCGCCCACCTGCGCGAACTCGAGGCCCGCGCCGCGACACTCGGACGCGAGGAGCTTCAGCGCAAGATCAAGAACTGGAAACTCTCCGTGCCGATCGACGATGCCGTGACCACCCTGTGCAAGCATTATAAACTCCGCACCGGCACCGAGTTGTATGGCCGCATTGCCGACGGACGCATCGACATAGGCGACACCAAAGAGGTGTTGGCCCGCCACCTTAGCGGAGACACCGAGGAAGAGCGCCGGGTAGCCGCGGCAGCCGTAAATCCGGCCAAAAGCAAGGGGGAGGGGGCAGACACCCACCGCTCCACCGACGCCCTTGTGATCGACGACTCCATTGCCGGCATCGACTACAAGTTCGGCAAGTGCTGCAACCCCATCTTCGGCGACGAGATATTCGGTTTCGTTACCGTCACCTCGGGCATCACCATCCACCGCGTCGACTGCCCCAACGCCGCACGAATGCGCATTAACTACCCATACCGCGTTTTACCCGCGCGTTGGAGGGAGGAGAGCGGAGGCGACGGAGCTTTCCGCGCCACGATCCGTGTGGTGGCCGACGACGTGCCCGGCATAGTCAACCGCATTGCCGACATCATGACCGTGGAGCTCAAACTCAACATGCGCTCCATCAACTTCTCGCCACAGAGCGGGGTGCTTGCCGGCGTCATCAACGTCGAGGTGCCGAACCGGGCCGTGGTCGACACGCTGATTCACAAGTTACTTGCCGTCAAGGGGGTACAGAAAGCACATCGAATCAATGGATAGACGGAACGCCGGCGGCGGATTCAGCTACGCAAAATGAGTGATGTAATTATCATAATCCCAACGAGGCAGGAGGCGGCTTATTTTGCCGGCCACGGGCTCAAGGCGCACATCTGCGGGGTGGGCATGGCCGAGTGTGCGGCGGCTGTGGCAGGGTTGCTTGCTGAGGCTGTCGCGTCGGGCCGGAAACCCGATTTCGCCTTGTTGGCAGGCATCGCCGGAACGTGCACCGACCGCCTCGCCACGGGCGACACCGTGGCCGTCGGGAGCGAAACCATCGTCGATCTCGGCCGGTCGGAACGCCGACGGCGATTAGATTCGAGTGGCCCGGAACACTACGAAGTTTTCGTGCCTCTTTTTCAAAAAACTTACACCGCGGGGTTCATACCCGAAAGTCTCCCCGTCGCCCGTGGCCATACAGTCAACACTGCCGGGTTTTCCACCACCCCGTCAGCCGCCTCAAGCGGCGACTGCCACCCCTCCTTTGCAGGAGGGGAATTCCCCCCGCACACTCCGGTAATCGAGAATATGGAAGGCGCCGCCTTCTTCGCCGTGTGCGAACGTTTCGGAGTTCGGGCGGCGGAAATTCGTACCATATCGAACCGCGTCGGAGAACCTGTAACCCCAGCCAACCTCGACCTCGCCGCGCGAAATCTCGCTGCCGCAGTTAAAAAACTTCTCCTGTAAGAGTTGTGATCGCCCGGCGCGCCTCGGGACCGAGAGTCAGCGAATTTTCGTTGACAAAGAGGGCGATGTGGTTGTCGATCACGCCGTCGTCCATCTCGCGTGCATGCGCCCTGATGAACTTGCGCGAGGCCACTGGGTGGGCAAAAGCGTACTCTATACTCTCGCGGATCAACTCCTCGATGTCACGCACGACCTGCGGTGCCAGCCGGCGCGACGACACGATCGCCCCCAACGGCAGCGGCAGTCCGCCCGTCGCACGGTCCCACTCCGTCCCCAGATCGGCAATTAGTTCAAGACCGTGTTCGCGCCACGTGAACCGCCCCTCGTGGATCAGCACCCCTGCATCGACCTCGCCGCGCGCCACGGCGGGAGCGATGTCGGAAAAGAGCATCGGACGGCGGTCGGTGAGGGTGGGGTAGAGCCTTTGCAACAGCAGGTTGGCGGTGGTGTGGATGCCGGGAATGGCGACTGCCGGGATTGAGAGACCTGCCACCCCGTCAGAATTTTCGCACCGGGAGGGCATCGTAAAGCCGGGACGGGCAACGAGAACCGGGCCGTTGCCTCGGCCCAGCGCGCTGCCGCTGTCGAGCAGCGAGTAGCGATCGGTGATGGTTGGCAGCACGGCGTAGCTGATCTTGCAGATGTCGGGCCCGCCTCCGTGGCCGTCATCTCCCCCCGCCGTCACCCGCCGGTTCAACTCTTCGATGTCGGCGAAGTCGGCCTCGAAATGATAGCCGCGCCGGTCGATGTGCCCGTTCACCAACGCGTCGAACATGAAAGTGTCGTTCGGGCAGGGAGATATGTTAAGAGTCAAAGTCATTGTTTATTGAGTAGCAAAAAAAAAAATCAGCCGTGGGTGTTTAAACAAAAAAGGCACCGCAGGGGCTGTAAGCCGGGTTCTGTGCCTTGTGATTTAATAACCAAACCCTGCATGAAGAAACAAACAAGGCCTCTGCCATTTATCTTGGACGGCCGTCACCGGCAGTCTCTGAGCGATCTACCCTTCGGCATGGGGCGAGTAACCCTCGTAGCGCCGATATACATGATCTTGCAACCCGTCGTGCGTCGTGCCGCGTAGTGTCACCACCCGCGCGGTGGGCTCTTACCCCACCGTTTCACCCTTACCACGATTAAATGAATGAAAAATTGGGTCACCAAAAATTACAAAACCTCGTGGCGGTCTGTTCTCTGTTACGCTTTACAGGCCCTTGCGAACCTCTTCCCGTTAGGAAGGACGGTACTCTGTGTTGCCCGGACTTTCCTCCGGCGTTTTGGGACGCCGGCGGCAGAGCGCCCCTGCGGCGCCGTAGTGCAAATATAATAAAAAAAGGCCACTTTTGTAAAAGTGGCCTCGATTTTTTATCAGGGAAGCTGTTTATTACAGCCCCTTGATGGTCGATTCGTCGGAGACGGTGAGTTTTTTGCGGCCTTTGGCGCGGCGGGCGGCGAGCACCTTGCGGCCGTTGGCGGTTGCCATTCTCTGGCGGAAACCGTGCTTGTTTATTCTCTTCCGGCGCGAAGGCTGGAAAGTTCTTTTCATTGCCATGACTATGTGTGTTTTTTATTGTTTTCGGCTTTCGAGCCGCAAAGATATAAAAAAATTATCTCTTTGCAAAAAGGATCACTTTTTTTGTGGCGAAAAACGGATCGTCGAACCACTGCGAGACGTTGAATTCGGTGTACGGGCGGCCTGTGGCAGCGAGTTCGTCTGTCAGGTCGCCACCCTTGAGCAGCACTATGTCGCGCCCGATGCGGGGCCACACCCAGCCGAGAAGAGTAGCGGCAGGGGCCACGGCACGGCTCACAGCCCTGTCCCACCGTACGGACAGGCTCTCGACCCGCTCTTGCACGGCGGTGAGATTGTCGAGCCCCACGGCGCGCGCCACCTCCTGCACGACGTGTATCTTCTTGCCGATCGAGTCGACGGCGGTGAATCGCACCTGCGGAAAGAGAATGGCAAGCGGGATGGCGGGGAATCCCCCTCCGGTGCCGATGTCGAGCACGCTCATGCCCGGCTGCCAATCCCCGACTCGGGCCGGAGCCAGCGAGTGGAGCACATGGCGCGTGAAGAACTCCCCGGAGGCGATCTCGCGGCGCGAGACAACGTTGATGCGTGCGTTCCACTCAGCATAAACTCCCTCCAGAGCCGCAAACTGCTCCAGTTGCAGCGTCGTCACATCCGGAAAGTATTTCGATACAGCGTTCATCATATCCCGCTACGGGTAATGAAGTTACAAAGTTGCGTTCGGGCCCTGTGGATCTGGGTCTTGACCGTTCCGAGCGGCAGATCGAGTTGTTCGGCGATCTCCTCGTAAGAGAGGTCTTTGAAGAATCTCAGCTCTATGAGTTTGCGATATTTCGGGCTCATCTTTTCGAGATTCTCCTCGAGTTGGCGGCGCCGCTGCACGTTGATTATGCTCTCCTCGGGATTGGGAGTGAGTGACACCGGTTGGCGAATGTATTCGCCGCGGGTGTTGTCGATCGACAGGTCATCGCGGCGTTTGCGCACATAGTCTATGAATGTGTTCTTGGCGATCGTGTATATCCATTGCCCGAAAGCGTAGCGCCGGTCGTAGCTTGCAAGATTGAGGTAGGCTTTGACGAAAATCTCCTGTATCAAATCGTCGGTATCGTCGGCGTTGCCACCCGTGCGCACGAGGTATATCTGGCGCAGCGACTCGCCGTAGCGATCAAACAGGGCTCCGAAAGCCCCATTGTCGCCCGCGAGCACCATCTCGACGAGCGCCGCATCGCCAGCCACGATATATTTCTCTATCTCCATACCTCGCGGATTGGTTTAACTATGCGCGACACCACCACTCCGATCTCGAGGAGGGGTTCGAACAGATCGTTCAAGAAGTATAGCGGCATCAGCCGCTGTTCGCCCAAACGTCGTGCCACACGGTTCATTTGCATGACGACAACGAGGAAACGCAACACCACCGCCACTCCGGCGCCGATCTTCACCTCGAGCGGCATCATGACGGCAGTCGCCGCCGCCGTGGCGAAGAACAGCAGCCTGCTGGCCGCCTCGAGACCTATGAACCACTTTACGCGGAATGGATAGAACGGATAGGCATGGTTGCGCAGGCGGCACTCACCGAGCCACCACCCGAGCCCTCCCCACCTCGTCTGGCGGACGGTGGCCTTGGGGTGCATCACTATCGAGAAGTTGTCGCAGGTGACGATCTGCTGCATGAACAGGTCGTCCTCGCCCAGATTGAGATTGAGGTGGCCGAAACCTTTGTGCGCGAAATAGAGCTCGCGCGCGAATCCCATGTTGTAGATCGTGCCCCTGTACGGCCTGCGGCGGATCGCCGCGGTGAGGTAGAGCAGCGACGAGAACATTCGCGACGAACGTATGATCTTGTCGGCCAGTCCCCGCGAAGGCTCCAGGCCACAGTAGCCTATCACGATCTCGCCCTTGGCAAACCCTTTGGCCATGAGCGCCAGCCACCGGTGCGAGGTGGGGTGGGCGTCGGGCGTGGTGAGAACGATGTTGTCGTAGCGCGCCGCCTTGACGCCTATGTTGATCGCCATCTTGTTCGATATGGGAAAAAGCGCGTGCTGCCTGACGCAGCTGACACGAAAACGCGGCTCCGACACCGAGATCGCTTCGAGCGTGTCGGAAAACTCTCCGTTGTTGCCCACATACACCACGATCACCTCGAACGGATCGTAATCCTGTGCCAGCAGGGCCGGCAGGTTGTTCTCGACCCACAGGTAGTCGTCGCCCATGACCACCACCACCGAAATGGAGCCCGCCGCTTCGCGCGAGTCCCTCTGCGAGTTTATTTTGAACGACGGCAGCCGCCGGAAAAGCCCCAGATAGTAGCGCATCTGTATGATGAACAGGACTATGAGCGCCCCCATCAGCCCCAGACCGATTGGGCCGTACATCTCGACGGCGGTGTTATAATAGCGGACAACGATCTCCATGCTCGAAAAATATCCCACAAAGATAGGCAAAAAATCGGTCAAAACAGCTAACTTTGCGCGGTATGTTTTTCGAACTGCAACATACGGCGCGCGGCGCGGCGGCGCGTGCGGGGCGTTTCTCGACGGGCCACGGTGTGGTCGAGACTCCCGTGTTCATGCCCGTCGGCACTGCGGCCACGGTGAAGGGCATCCTGCACCGCGACCTTGCAGATGACGCAGCTGCGCAGATCATCCTCGCCAACACATACCATTTATATCTGCGTCCCGGAACCCGCGTGCTCGAACAGGCGGGCGGCGTGCACCGTTTCTGCGGCTGGGATCGGCCGATGCTCACCGACAGCGGCGGATTTCAGGTATTCTCGCTGGCCGACNNCACCGAGGAGGGATGCCGTTTCGCGTCGCACATCGACGGCTCGCGCCACCTGTTTACACCCGAAAACGTCATCGATACCCAGCGCTCGATCGGCGCCGACATCATGATGGCCTTCGACGAGTGCCCGCCCGGTACGGCCGACCGCGACTACGCCGCCCGGTCGCTCGAACTTACCCACCGCTGGTTGGCCCGCTGTTGGGAACAGTATGAGCGCACCGAGCCTAAGTACGGCTACCGGCAGTCGCTGTTTCCCATAGTGCAGGGCGTCGTCTATCCCGACCTGCGCGAACGCTCGGCCGAGTATGTGAGGCAGTTCCCGGCCGACGGCTACGCGATAGGCGGCCTGGCAGTGGGCGAACCCGCCGAAGACATGTACCGCATGATCGAGGTTGTGAACGCCGTGCTGCCGGCCGAAAAACCGCGCTACCTGATGGGTGTGGGCACGCCACAGAATATCCTCGAGGCGATAGAGCGCGGAGTCGACATGTTCGACTGCGTGATGCCGACGCGCAACGGCCGCAACGGCATGCTCTTCACCACCGAGGGGGTGATAAACATCCGCAACGAGAGGTGGGCCACCGACTTCGGCCCGCTCGATCCGGCCGGAGTGAGCTTCGTGGATCACGCCTACTCGAAGGCCTACCTGCGTCATCTGGCAATCGCGGGCGAGATGCTGGCCGCCCAGATCGCCAGCCTCCACAACGTGGCCTTCTATGTGTGGCTCACGGGCGAGGCCCGGCGCCATATCATGGCCGACACCTTCGCGGAGTGGAAACCGCGCATACTCGAAAAGATAACTAAAAGACTCTAAACTTAAATAAAAAAAACGAAAGCTATGAAAAATCTATTCAGATCAGCAGCACTTCTCGCAGTCGTCGTCGCGCTCTCGGCATGCTGGCCCGCGCAGACCTACGACAACCACGGCCTCTCGTTCGACTACCCCTCAGGCTGGAAGGTCACGGTAGACGAATTTGCCAACTCACAGGGCTACCTGTCGCTCGAGAAGGATGGCTCGACCCCCACCGCCTCCATCGTTTTCGGCTGGTTGATAAGCGAGGCCAGGATCGGTTCCGATATGATGCTCCACGGCATTATCGAGCAGATGAAGACCGACGATGGTCTCACCGATGTTGTGACCGAATCCGCGGTCGACACCACCTACGGTGAGTATCAGGCCCGCTCGGTCACCTACACCGCAAAGATCAACGGAATCCCCGTGTCGGGAGCAGTGTGGGTCTTCACGGCCGAGGGCCGTGTGATGAACGTCGCCGTTCGTGAGGGCATCGGCAACGCCAACGTCGGCGACTTCAAAAAGATAAAAGATTCGTTCACACTGAAGTAGTATATACTTAAGATCAGGAAAGGATGAAATTGAAGTTTCCCGGGATAAAGATCCTCGACCGCTACATAATCCGCAAGTTCCTCGGAACGTGGATCTTCTCGATCGCGATATTCATCGTGATCCTCGTGGTGTTCGACTATGCCGAGAAACTTGAGGACTTTATCAACAACAAGGCGCCCATGTCGGCGATCTGGCTGCAGTACTACCTCAATTTCATCCCCTTCTTCATCAACCAGTTCGTGGGGCTGCTGACCTTCATCGGGGTGATATTCTTCACCTCGAAGATGGCCTACAACACCGAGATAGTGGCTATGCTGTCGAGCGGCGAGAGTTTCCGCCGCCTGATGTGGCCCTACTTCCTGTCGGCGACGGTCATCATGCTCTTCTCGCTCGTGTTGAACCTGTGGGTTATTCCGCGCGCCAATGAACCCCGTGTAGCGTTCCTGCAGCAATACAACACGCGCGACAGGGCCGCCAGCCGCACCTACGACCCTCACATCTACCGCCAGATAGGCCCCGGAACGTTCGTCTACCTGCGCAATTTTTCGGGCGAGACGCAGAAAGCCGCCTACTTCGCCATCGAGCGTTACGAGAACGGCGCGCTGGCGTCGTCGCTCGAAGCCGCCACGGTGACCTACGACGAACAGACCCGACGATGGACGGCCCCCACCTATATTACACGCACCATGACGGCGCCCGACTCGTTGGGCAATCCGAGTGGGGAACGTTTCGAAAAGCTGACGAACCTCGACACGCTGATCAACATCAACACCACGGAGTTGGGGCGGCTCGACCAATTGATCACCACGATGAACATCCACGAGTTGAATGACTTTATCGACGAACAGAAAGAAAAGGGCTCCGACATGATGGCGCTGTTCGAGGTCGAACGCCAGAGCCGCTTTTCGTACCCGGCGGCGATCTTTATCCTCACGCTGATCGGGGTTTCGCTCTCGTCGCGCAAGGTTCGCGGGGGAACAGGGCTCCACATGGGCCTCGGAATCGGCCTCTGTTTCGGCTACATACTGTTCAGCCGCTTCGCCGAGGAGTTTGCCAAGGGTGGGATACTTCCGGCCGCCATTTCGGTGTGGATGCCCAACGTGATCTTTGCCGCCATAGCCGTATACCTTTACATTAAAGCACCAAAATGAGTCGGAACGCCGACGGCGGGTTTGGCTACGCAAAATTATAAATGAGTAAGTAAGAAATGAGTTTCACGGAATTAAGCGAACAGGAGCAACTGAGGCGCGACTCGCTGGCAGCCCTGCGCGCGCTGGGCATCGACCCCTATCCCGCTGCCGAATATCGCGTTACGGCCACGGCGGCGGACATTGCGGCCGGTTTCGACGCCGATGATCCCGCCAGGGTGGAGAAATATTCCCGCATTCGCATTGCGGGCCGCATCATGAGCCGCCGCATCATGGGGTCGGCATCGTTCTTCGAGTTGCAGGATCACACGGGCCGCATTCAGGCCTACATAAAGCGCGACGACATCTGCCCCGGTGACGATAAGACGATGTATAACACGGTGTTCAAGAAGCTGTTGGACATCGGCGACTGGGTCGGCGTCGAGGGCTTTGCATTCATCACCCAGACGGGCGAACTGTCGGTGCACTGCCGCGAACTAACGGTACTGTCGAAGTCGCTGAAGGTGCTGCCGATCGTCAAGGAGAAGGACGGACAGGTGTACGACGCCTTTACCGATCCCGAGGCGCGGTATCGTCATCGCTATGTAGATCTGGCCGTGAATCCGGCGGTCAGGGATGTTTTTGCGGCGCGATCGCGGATCATTTCGACTATGCGGCGTTTCTTCGACTCACGCGGCTATCTCGAAGTCGAGACGCCCATCCTGCAACCCATACCGGGAGGCGCGGCGGCCCGGCCTTTCATCACGCACCATAACGCGCTGAATATCGACCTCTACCTGAGAATCGCCAATGAGTTGTATCTCAAGCGGCTTATAGTCGGCGGTTTCGACGGTGTGTACGAGTTTGCCAAAGATTTCCGCAACGAGGGTATGGACCGCACGCACAACCCCGAGTTCACGGTGATGGAGATATACGTGGCGTGGAAAGACTACCTGTGGATGATGGAGTTCACCGAGCAGATGATAGCCGAAGTTGCCCGCGCTCTGCACGGCGGAACGCGAGTGAAGGCTTGGGGCAACGATCTCGATTTCACCCCTCCGTTCCGCCGGCTGACCATGACCGACGCGATCCGCGAACAGACGGGATTCGACATCACGGGCGCCACCGAAGAGTCGCTGCGCACCGAGTGCGGCAGGCTCGGTATCGCCGTCGACGCCACGATGGGCAAGGGTAAACTTATCGACGCCATTTTCGGCGAGTGCTGCGAACAGCACCTCATACAGCCCACATTCATAACCGATTACCCGATCGAAATGTCGCCGCTGTGTAAGCGCCACCGCACGAACCCCGAGCTGACCGAGCGGTTCGAACTGTTTGTGAACGGCAAGGAACTTTGCAACGCGTACAGCGAGCTCAACGACCCGATCGACCAGTTGGAGCGGTTCCAGGAGCAGCTGCGGCTCAGTGAAAAGGGCGACGACGAGGCGATGTTCATCGACATGGATTTCGTGAACGCACTCGAGTACGGCATGCCGCCCACGTCCGGAATGGGGATCGGCATCGACAGGCTAACGATGTTGATGACAGACAGCCAGTCGATTCAGGACGTGCTGTTCTTCCCGCAGATGAAGCCCATAAAGGCCGCGGCGACCGACCCGATAGAAAGATACGTCGAGGCGGGTATCCCTGCTGAATGGGCCGAAGTTTTGCAGCGGATGGGATATCTGACCCTCGAGGCCGTTCGGAAACTTTCGCCCGGGAAATTGATGAACGACCTCGGTGGCTTCAATAAAAAGAATAAATTGGGATTTAAAAACCCCACTTCCGAAGAAATCAAGGCGTGGGTCGGAGCAGATTGAATGTTTTTAGACGCAAACGCCGCGGTATTTGAAATATTTTGATTTTTTAAACCGAGATAAATTAAAAATAGCAGTGAAGGGTTATGAGCGAAATTAAAAAAATCGGACTGATCGCCGGCGGCGGAATGATGCCGGTCGAGATTATTCGCAGTTGTCGCGCGCGTGGCATCGAGGTGCATGTGGCAGGCCTTAAACCTTGGGCCGAGGAGGAGCGGTACAAAGACCTCGATCACGTGATGGCGCGCATCGGCGAGGTGGGCAAAATGCTGAAATTCTTTAAGGCGGCGGGCGTAAAAGAGATCGTTTTGGCCGGCGGGATCAAGCGACCTTCGCTCAAAGAACTGATGCCCGACATGGAGGCGCTCAAGATATTGGCCAAAGTTGCGATCACCAAGGCCAACGACGACACACTGTTTCGCGCGGTGGTGAACGCCATCGAGGAGCGCGGCTTCCGAGTGTTGGGGATCGAGGAAATCGTACCCGAAATGCTGTTCCAGGAGGGAATCTACGGAAAAATCAAACCCTCGGAAGGCGACATGGACGACATTCGCCGCGGAGTGGAGGTCGTGCGTGCCCTCGGAGCGGTCGACGTGGGCCAGGCCGTTGTGATCCAGGAGGGGATCGTGCTCGCGGTGGAGGCCGTGGAGGGTACCGACAAAATGCTGGCCCGAGCCGCCGAATGGCGCAAACCTGGCAAGGCCCCGGTTATGGTAAAAATCCTCAAACCGGGCCAGGAAACGCGCGTGGACATGCCTGCGATGGGGATTCAGACGATCGAACAACTCAAACAATATGGCATCGGCGGCATAGCTGT
Source organism: Alistipes sp. UBA928 (assembly GCA_002293665.1). GTDB lineage: Bacteria > Bacteroidota > Bacteroidia > Bacteroidales > Rikenellaceae > UBA940. The sequence goes on from DBDQ01000032.1 coordinate 36,281, forward strand.
CGAGGCCGGAGCAATTTTGGTGATCGAGCGCGAGGCGGTTATTGCCGCCGCCGATGCTGCGAAGATTTTCATAATTGGCCTGAATCTCCAGAATTGAATTTTCGACGAACCTGTTTTGCACAGAAATGAAAGTCTACATCGTGGCAGGGGAGCCTTCGGGTGATTTGCTCGCGTCGGGTTTGATGCGGGCTCTTCGGCGGCTTGTGCCCGATGTGAAGTTTCGTGGGGTGGGGGGCGAGAGCATGATGGCGGTCGGCGCCGGCCCCAACATTGCCGACGCCACTTCCGGCACTGAGACAGAACGTTTTAAGAGCCTCTTCGACATCGCCGAGATTTCGGTCATGGGCATTTTCGAGGTACTGCCGCGACTGCCTCTCATCTTAAAACGCATTCGCCAAACGGCCGGCGACATAGAGGCTTTCAGACCCGATGTTTTGGTGACGGTCGACAGCTGGGGCTTCGTGAGCGCGCTGATCACCCGGCTGCGAAAAAAATGGCGGCGGGAAGCACACAGAGGAAACACATCGACACAAATACCTGTGGTTCACTACGTTGCACCGCAAGTGTGGGCATGGAAAAAAGGCCGGGCAAAGAACGTCGCGCGCCTCGTGGACAGACTCATGACGCTGCTGCCCGACGAAGGACGATGGTTCGAACCGCATGGTCTACGCACTGATTTTGTGGGACATCCGGTCGTCGAGCGGACCCGCGACGCGACACTCGATCCCAAGGGCTTCCGTGCGGCGAACGGGATTCCGGCCAATGCGACCGTGATTTCCGTCTTGCCCGGCTCGCGACACTCGGAGGTTAAACGCCTGACACCCATACTGAAAGGGGCGATCGAAAGAGTGGCGGCCAAAATTCAAAATATTTTTATCGTGGTGCCGACTGTTCCCGGCGTGGAAAATGAGGTGAAACGGGGATTTGAGAATATCTCCGGCCATATTCCCGTGAAGGTGGTGACCCGCGAGCTTGATCGTTACAACGCATTCGCCATCAGCAGTTTGGCGCTCGCAAAATCGGGAACGGTGTCGCTCGAACTCGTCTCTTTCCGGGTGCCGCACCTGATCGCGTACACATTCGGATGGCTGTCGAACCTCACTGCGCGGTTGCTTGTGAAAGTGCGGTTTGCAAACCTCATCAACATTTTGGCCGACAGAGAGATAATCCCCGAATTCCTGCTCTGGAGGTGTCGCCCCGATCTTATTGGCGACTGCACGAAAGAGCTTTTGAATTCGCCCCAATCGGCCGAAAAACAGGTGGCCGACGCGCAGAAGATTATGAAAAAATTAAGATTACCAGATATTTTACCATCAGATCGCGCAGCGCAGATCGTTTTAGAGACGGCAAACCAGAAAAATACAAAATAAACAATCCGAAGTAAACCAAACAATTTAATATATAATTGTCAATTAATCCAAAAACAAAATTATGAGAAGAAAAATCGTTGCAGGAAACTGGAAAATGAACACCACTCCGGAACAGGGGGTTCAGCTCGTGAAAGATGTACTGAAAAATCTCGGACACGCTTGCACTTCAGTCGATTACATTGTTTGCCCGCCCTACACCCACCTGTCGGAAGTTGTTAAGGTAACTCGCGGAACCGCGGTTCAGGTAGGCGCTCAAAACTGCGCCGAGGAGACCAAAGGCGCTTACACAGGGGAAGTCAGCGCCGAAATGATCGCCTCGCTCGGAGTGCGCTACGTGATCCTCGGCCACTCGGAACGGCGCCAGTACTACGGCGAAACCAGCGCAACGCTCAACAAACGCATGACGCAGGTCTACGCAAACGACATGGTGCCGATCTACTGCGTGGGCGAAACGCTCGACGAACGCGAAAGCGGCAAACTGTGGGATGTGGTGAAAGCGCAGATAGAGGAGGTAATTTTCGAACTCTCCGACGAACAGTACCACCGCCTCGTCATCGCCTACGAACCTGTTTGGGCGATCGGAACCGGCAAGGTCGCAACCGCCGACCAGGCACAGGAGATGCACGCATTCATCCGCAAAACACTGGCTGCCAAATTTAAAGACGCAGCCGCAAAAACACCGATCCTCTACGGCGGAAGCGTAAAACCCGACAACGCGGCAGAGATTTTCGCAAAAGAAGACGTCGACGGTGGACTGATCGGAGGCGCGTCGCTCAAGGCCGAAGATTTCCTTGGCATAGGCAAGGGATTCGATGCGGTCTAAATTTGAGTGACGAGTTAGACGCATTACTCGGCATTACGAGCCTAAAGCGAAGCAATCCGGAAAGCAACGATATTCCGGATTGCTTTGTCGTTTACACTCCTCGCAATGACACGCGCCAAATCCTCATCCTGCATCGGGCGAGTGGCGTTTCGGCTCAGAAAGGATGGCCGACGCCGAAGCTGAGGGCTGTGTCGGTCCAGCGGAAGCGGCGGATCCAGCGTTCGCCGGCGGGCCGGCCGGGGCTGTGGAGTTGTATACCCCAGTCGAGTCGCAGGATCACTACGCCGATGTCGACCCGTGCGCCGATCCCGCCGTCGAACCCCAACTGGCGTGCGAAGGTGCGGAGCCGGAATACCGCCTCGTCGGAATATTCGTCGGGCCGCGATCTCATCAGCCAAATATTACCCGCGTCGAAGAACAGCGCACCACCGACGGAGCGCACCACCGGAAAACGAAACTCGACGTTGGCCTCGAGTTTCACGTCGCCCCTCTGCGCCGGGTAGTTTTGCTTCACATAGGGCACCGTCCCCGGTCCCAGCGTGCGCACGGCCCATCCGCGCATGGAGTTTACACCTCCGGCGAAGAACTGTTTTTCGAACGGCGGCGAGGTGGAGTTGCCATAGGAGTAGATCGCCCCGCCCTGCAACCTGTACGCCAACGCAAGCCTGTCGCCCAGCACTATCCGCTGGCTGAAACTGACGTCGCCCCTGAGATATTGCGAAAAAGGTATCCCGAATATTTTGTATTGTCCACTCCCGGCCACGGGTTTTACGCCCAATGCGTGCACGAGGCCGCTGAAGAGATTACCCGTGGTCTCGGCATTGATCCTCAGTACCGTCGCCCCGGCCCCCAGGTCGCGCGGTTGGTTGTTGAATACGTATGATGCCGAAATGCCGGCAATCATCTGGTCGTTGTAGCTCGCCAACAGGTAGGGGTTGTCGAGCATTTCGGAAAACTCGGGGGCGATGTGTCCAACCCTTATGAGCGATATGTCGGCCGGACGAAGTGTGAAGTTCTCCCACCGGCGCATACCCCAACTGTATCCCCACGACAGTCCCATCAGCGTTCGCGAGTAGTAGGCCCTGTCCTGCCACCCGGCCGACAGCGCCAGCGTGGTGACAGGTTTGCGGATACGCGGGCTCGCCTCGGCCCCCCAGAAAAGAAACCTCGGAAAGGTGAGCGACACGTTGCCGCCCAACTCATACGACAGCTTGCGCGTGCTCGACTTCAGGAACTCGAACCCGGCCGTCAGCGAGGCATCGAACAGTTCCGCGCCGTGGAAGGCGTTGCGATTCTGATACCCCAGCGTGGCCCTCAACCCGTAGAAACTCGACGTGGTGCTCCCCTCGAGATCGACCCCGAAACTTTGCCTGAGAGCCGGCACACAGCGTATGTCGCAGTTGAGCAGATCGCTTCCCGGCACCGTGTCGAACAGCACGCTCACGCTGCGGAAAGCCCCCAGACGCATCAACTCCGACGAGGTGGCCACCACCGCCGACGCCGAGTATAGCGAGTCGCTGTGCAGACGTATGGCCCGGCGCAGCAGCCGTGCCCACACCTCCTCGCGGCCGTTGTGAATTATGTTTAGTCCGCTCACGCTCAGGGTATCGCCTGCGCCCGCGCCCCGGGCCGCGTTGCGCAGAGGGTCGTAGCTCGGATTGACGTTGATCTGGCCGATGCGCCACACGCGGTGGGCGCCGTAGATGGCGGTTCCGTCCTCGGTGTAGCCCTCAAGGTTGCGGCGGATGGTCATATCCAGGTCTATGGTGCGGCCGTTAGTCGCCGATCCCGTCGAGTCGGCGACATAGGATATGTGCCCCACGTTGAAGTTATAGTACCCCTTGTCGCGCAGCAGCGACGATATTCTCACCCTCTCGTCGTCCATCACTCCGGTGTCGAAAATGTCTCCCGTGCGAAGCAGCGTGTGCGTGCTGTCGGCCATCACCACATCGCGCAGCAGCGTGTCGCGGAAAGTGTGGCTGATGCTACCTATGTGCGACGACGGCCCCTGTGTGACACTATACGTGACCTTCACCTTTTTGCGCCTAAGAGTGTCGACCCACGCGTCAGCCGTGCCCGAGAAAAAGCCCCGCGAGGTGATGTATGTTCTCAGATTGTCGACCGAACGCATTGTCGTGGCGGGATTCCACACCACGGGCTGTTCGCCCGCCCCGCGCAGGAATTTGTGCCACCCTGTCTGTTTCGCGGGATCGGCCTGGGCCCACAGCCACGGGTAGAGGTTAGTGCCGAGGAAGTGACGGTTAGGCGACTGCAACACGTAGCGGTCGAGCTCGGTGGTCGTGATCCGTTCGCTGCGGGGAGCGGTGCGGTCGGTCTCAATGACATTGCGCCTGAGCAGATAGCTCCCCTCGGGAAGTCGCCGCGTCACCCCGCACGACGCGAGCATCGCTCCCGCCGCAAGTAACACCGCTATCAACCTCCCCATGTGCATTCTGCTCAGTGATTGAAAAATCCCTTTTCGACGAGTTCGTCGAAGTATTTTCGCGAGAACGCGCGGTTGTCTTCCCCTTTGTAGCGCCGCTCGGTGAAGATGCGGGCGAGTGATGGCAGGTCGTTGGCCTTCAGCAACTCCGCCGTCTCGGCCGACGCCTCGCGTGCCGCCCAAAAAGCCTCGATCTCGCCGTCCGTAGGATCGCGGTAGACGTCGCGGTGCACGACCGCCTCTAACGGCAGCCGCTCTGTGAGCGGCACTTCGGTAGCCGGGTAGCCACACGACACGGCCATCACCGGAATCACCCCCTGCGGCAGTTTCAATATCTCTGAAATCTCGGGGGCGTTGTAGAACGTCGTCCCGAGGTAGCATATCCCCAGACCGTGCGCTTCGGCCTGAAGAGCAAGATTTTGCGACGCCAGCACGGCATCGGTCATCGCGCCGAGAAACCACACGAAATTGTTGTACTCCGGGATCGCCCCCCTCAGTTCGCACCACCGCGAGAATCGCCTCACGTCGGCGCAAAAAGTAATGATGGCGGGTGCCTGCGCGGCTGGCTGGTTGAAGTGACACGGAGCGAGGCGCTGCAACAACTCTTTGTCGGAGGTGACGACAATGCTGTAAACCTGCATGTTGCCCGTGTTCGACGCGCGCACGGCGGCCTCCAACATCTCGCGCATGACATCTTCCGGAATGGCGTCGGACCTGAATCGCCTGTGCGACCGGTGTTGTGCTATCTCTTTTATCATATAATTACACGACTGTTCGAAACCACAAAATTAACAAATTTTCTCTACTTTTGCGGTATGAAAAATTGCCAGATATAGCGGATTTGGGAGAAATGGGGCAAATTGACTGACAGTCAGTTCAATATGCTTTCTCATGCTTTCTTTTTCCGGTGTCGAAAAACCGGGAAAAAGCAGAATAACGCAGGAGTTGCGTTTCTAAATCGTTACCCGATGTGAATCAGCATGCGATTTGTAACGGGTTCTGTTTC
>DBDQ01000133.1:0-8803 GCA_002293665.1 Alistipes sp. UBA928
CGTCCCACGTAACCGGCACGCTCTCCATACCCACGAAACGGGCCGAGACGATGTCGCCCGGTTTGAGGCGCGAGGCGGGGAGACGGGCGGTGCCCGCGGCATCGGTCATGGCCAAAACGGCCTCGCCCACCAACACGTAGGCGTAGCCCACAGGCTCGCCATTGGATGTGACCTCGACGCGGTAATCCTGGGCCGCGGCGTTTTGCGCGGTGAGTGCCGCCGTAAAAAGCATGAGCAGAGAGACAAGCAGTTTTTTCATATCAATAGTCGAACGCTCTAAAGCCCCTTTTATTGCCACAGTCCGGGTACGTCGGCCGACATGTCGTGGTCGGGCCAACGTTCGGCGATGGAGTCGATTACTGTGAGGAGTGCCGCGGGATCGTTCTCGGTGACGAGGCGCNNTTGAAGTAGCACGACAGGTGGCGGCGCATTTCGAGTAGCCCGACCTTCTCGCCTTTGACCTCGATAGAACGCAGAAGGTGGCGTCGGGCGATGGCGACCCTTTCGCGCACGCCGGGTTGCGGAAGCAGCTCTCCGGTGTCGAGATAGTGGCTAATCTCGCGGAATATCCACGGCCGACCGTAGGTGGCGCGGCCTATCATTACTCCGTCGACGCCGTAGCGTTCGAACGCCTCGCGGGCTTTTTGCGGCGAGTCGATGTCGCCGTTACCGATTATGGGGATCGTGATCCGCGGGTTGCGTTTCACCGCGCCGATCAGCGTCCAGTCGGCCTCGCCCTTGTACATTTGGGCCCGAGTGCGGCCGTGGATGGTGAGGGCGGCGATGCCTGTGTCCTGAAGTCGCTCGGCGAGTTCCTCGATGTTCTTCGACTCTTCGTCCCATCCGAGGCGGGTTTTCACCGTTACGGGGATGCCCGTGGGTGCGACCGCCTCGACAATGCGGCGTGTCATTTCGACCATCAGGTCGGGGTGGCGCATCATGCCGCTGCCGGCACCGCGGGCGGCGATCTTTTTGACGGGGCAGCCGAAGTTGATGTCGACCACGTCGGGTCGTGCCGCGGCGGCCATGCGTGCGGCCTCGACCATCGGTTCGACGAGGTGACCGTAGATCTGCACGCCAATGGGGCGTTCGCCGTCGTCGATGCGCAGTTTGGCCAGCGATTTGGCGGCGTCGCGGATGAGGCCGTCGGACGAGATGAACTCGGTGTACATCATGTCGGCGCCGAAATCCTTGCACATCCGGCGGAACGACGGATCTGTGACGTCTTCCATCGGCGCGAGCAACAGCGGCCTCTCCCCCAGATCGAGTTCCCCTATTTTCATTCCTCCCCTCCTTCGTAATAGTCTATCTCGCGCAGGGCGACGCCCATGGTGTGGGCCTCGCCTGCGTCGCTCTGTGTCAGGTATGCCGGAGGTGCGCATCCTGTTGCCAGGGCTGCCGCCATGAGTGTCGCTATTCGTTTCACAACTGCAAAATTACAAAAAATCCCTATCTTTGCGAGGCAAATTTATTTGACCATGAATATCGAACAAAAAATATCGCTGGCGGCGGCAGGAGCCGTTGAGAAACTTTACGGGGTTGCCGATACGGCCCTCGTGCAGATTGCCAAAACGCGCAAGGAGTTTACCGGAGATTATACTCTTGTGGTTTTTCCGCTTTTGAAGGCGTCGCGTAAATCGCCCGATGCGACCGCAAACGAAATAGGCGAATACCTCGTTGCCCATAATCCCGAGATCGAGGGGTTTAATGTCATCAAAGGGTTCCTTAACATATCGTTGAGGCCGTCGTTTTGGGCGGCGCGGTTCGGTGAGATCGCCGACGATCCGGATTTCGGGCGCGGAGCTCCCACGGGTCGCACGGTGATGGTGGAGTACTCGTCGCCAAACACCAACAAGCCGCTTCACTTGGGGCATATACGCAACAATCTGCTCGGTTGGTCGGTGGCCGAGATATTGCGTGAGTGCGGCAACGATGTGTTGAAAGCCAATCTTGTGAACGATCGCGGCATTCATATCTGTAAGAGTATGTTGGCGTGGCAGTTGTTCGGCAATGGCGAGACGCCCGAGTCGAGCGGTATGAAGGGCGACCATCTTGTTGGCAAATATTACGTGCGGTTCAACGACGAGCTCAAAAAGGATGAGTCGCTGTTGGAGCAGGCGCAGGAGATGCTGCGGAAATGGGAGGCGCACGACCCTGAAATATACGCGCTGTGGGAGAGGATGAACGGTTGGGTATACGACGGGTTCGAGGCAACGTACCAACGTCTGGGGGTCGACTTCGACAGAATGTATTATGAGTCGCAGACATATTTGTTGGGCAAGGCGCTTGTCGAGGACGGTTTGGCCAAAGGGGTGTTCTATCGCCGCGACGACGGTTCGGTATGGTGTGATCTTACCGCCGACGGGCTCGATGAAAAGTTGCTTTTACGCTCGGACGGCACTTCGGTTTATATGACGCAGGACCTGGGTACCGCCTATCGGCGTTTTGAGGATGAACAGCTCGACGGGTTGATATACGTGGTGGGCAATGAGCAGAACTACCACTTTCAGGTGCTGAAGCTGCTGTTGGCGCGGTTGGGTTACACGTCATGGAGCGATGCGATCTATCATCTCTCCTACGGCATGGTGGAGCTTCCCGAGGGGAAGATGAAGTCGCGGGAGGGGACGGTGGTGGATGCCGACGACCTCGTGGAGGGCATGGTGGAGACTGCGCGCGAGATGTCGCAGGAGTTGGGTAAGCTCGACGGGCTTTCGGCGGACGAGTCGGCGGCTATTGCCGAGACTGTGGGCCTCGGGGCGCTCAAGTATTTCATTCTGAAGGTCGATCCACGCAAGACGATGCTTTTCGATCCGCGCGAGTCGATCGACTTCAATGGTAACACAGGGCCGTTTATTCAGTACACTCATGCGCGCATCTGTTCGGTGCTGCGAAAAGGTCGGAACGCCGACGGCGGTGGCAACGACCACAGCGATACCGACTACGCGAAAGTCGGCGCTCCGGAATCGTATCTGCCCGAGGAGTTGGAGATCATTAAGCTGCTGAGCGATTATCCGGCCGTGGTGCAGGCGGCGGGACAGAGTTACTCGCCGGCGCTGGTGGCGAGCTATGCTTATGATCTGGCCAAGCTTTATAACAGCTACTACCACGACCACTCGATCCTGCGTGAGGAAGATTCCGCCGTGCGGGCTTTCCGTCTGCGCCTGTCGGAGCAGGTGGCGGGGGTGATTAAAAAAGCGATGCGGCTGTTGGGGATTACTGTTCCGGAACGGATGTGATGCTTACGGATGGCTGAAAAGCGCGCGGGCGGAGAGGGCGCGGGTGAAGGAGGCTTTGTAGGTGTCGGAGACGGGGATCGAGAGAGAGGGCGTGAGGGAGCTTTCGCCTTCGGTCGACGGGGGGACGGAGAGGATGACGTAGCCGCGTTCGACGCGATCGACGCGATCGAGGGCTACGATGTGGCTGCGGTGGATGCGTACGAAACGATCGGCGGGCAGCATATTCTCGACGGTTCCCATGTTCATCAGAGTCTGCACGCTCGATTGGCGGCCCGACGAGTCGAGCGTGTGAATGCGGATGTAGTCGCGGATACTCTCGATCCGGACGATCGTCGCCAAAGGGATTACGATCTGCTTGTAGTCGGATTTTACGATCAGGGTCTGCGGTCCGGTGCCCGTGTTGTACGCGCGGCTGCGGGAGAACCATGCCTCGGCGCGGGTGACGGCCTGAGTGAACTCTTCGAAACTGACGGGCTTGAGCAGATAGTCGAGCGCGTCGACCCTGAACCCCTCCAGTGCGTAGCCGGGAAACGCAGTTGTGAAAACGACACGGGTGTCGCCCTGCGGGGCATTGCGTGCCAGGTCGATCCCACCGAGGCCAGGCATCTGGATGTCGAGGAATGCCAGGTCGATCTTCCCGCCGCGCAGTGCCGCGAGGGCGTCGGTGCCTGAGGTGAAACGGCCCGCGAGTTCCAAGAGCGGTGTGCGGCGGATGTAATCTTCGAGAATGTCGAGCGCCAGAGGCTCGTCGTCTACAATAATAGTGCGCAGTTTCATAGTCGTATGGTAAGGCGGGCTGTGTGTATTCCGCCCGAACGTTCGAAGGTGAGGGTGTGGGCCTCCGGATAGAGCAGTGCCAGACGGCGGCGCAGGTTGCCCAGGCCTATGCCCGAGCCGCTACGGTCGGCGTCGGTCTTGGGGTGGTCGCTGTTTTTCACGGTGAGGTCGAGTTTTTCATATGCAATCCGGAGTTCGATCCGCACGAACGACCCGGCGCCGGAGCCCTCGGCCGACATTCCGTGTTTGAAGGCGTTCTCCACGAGGGGCATCAGCAGCAGCGGCGCGATAGAGAGTCCCCCGCCGCCCTCGGGCAGCGACAGCTCGACCGACATGGCGGTGCCGGTGCGCAGGCGCATCAGCCCGACGTAGTTTCGAACGAAGTCGAGTTCGCGTTCGACCTCGACCATCTCGCGGTCGGTGTAGAGCACGTAGCGCAGGATCGCCCCGAGGGCGTGGATCGCCTCGCGCGCACGGCCGCTGTCGGAGAGTGTGAGGGCGTAGATGTTGTTGAGGGTGTTGAACAGGAAGTGGGGGTTGAGTTGCGAGCGCAGTCCGGCCAGTTCGGCGTCGCGTTTCTCGGTCTCGAGGCGCGTTCGCTCGCGCTCCTGGCGTTGCCACGCCGCCACCATCTTGAGCGCCACGCTCAGCGAGATGACGAGCATAAGCACCAAACCGTCGCGAATGATGTAGGTTGCCAGGTCGAACTTTTCGTGGGGTTCGGCGGCGCCAACCACGCGCGTCAGGTAGAACTCCTGAAGGATGTGTGAAAACGTTGCCACCACGACGATCACCACGCCGTTGGAGAGCATGAAGAGCCACCAACGCCGCTTCTCGAAGATCAGTTTGTCGACCAGAAAGTAGTAGTTGAAGTAGAACACCAGCATGAACATGAGCGGTATCCAACTGTAAATCACATAGCGGTCGAGCCTCACGAGCGAGCCGTCGCGCGTGGCCACAAGGAACGGGAAACAGAGGATGATCACCCACACCAACACGTTGATGACGATGAACATTGCCCGACCGTGGTCGCGGCTCCCTTTCGTTTTCAGACCCATTAGTTCACAAAGTTAAAAAAATATGCTATCTTTACAACCTGCGTGACGCAAGGTTTCCCCGATGACGGGATTTATTACGCAGAGTGTTAACCTCAATTTTGAAGAAACTATGAAAACGGGTAGAATAATTGCATGGCTGTTGGCGCTGCTGGGGTTCGCGGGATGCGACACCGGTGGCTTGATAATGTACGGGCCTCCGGATGTGGTCATGTACGGGCCGCTGCGGCAGGCGTTCATTGTAAAGGGTGCCGTGACCGATGCCGACGACAAGCCGTTGGAGAATATCAGGGTCGTACTCAAAATTCGCGACGACGAACCGGTCGATGGTCTGAACGATCGGCGGCCGTTCAGAGACACGGTTTATACCGACGCAAAGGGCGAATTCCAAACTGACCGGAAACTCATGATTTCGCTGCCGTTGGAGTTGATCGCCGCCGATGTGGACGGCGCAGAGAACGGAGGCGAGTTTGAGAGCCGGTCGGAAGTTTTTAACGTCATCAATGGAAATATGGATTACGAAGAGGGGGCTCGGGTCAAAAGGATAGATTTTACGCTCACTGCAAAACCACAGGTGGATGGGAATGAGTAAAATTATCACCGGGCTGTTGGTGCTGCTGGGGTTTGGTGTGACTCAGGTAAGTTGTATTATGTACGGGTCACCGCAGTCGGACGAGTATGGTTCGCCACATGCCGATTTCGAGATAAAGGGACGGGTGACGGATGTGGAGGGCGATCCGGTCGGGGACATAAAAATTGTTGTCTCCGATCTCGACGCCGACTTCCAACAAGTAGAGTTGGCCGAGGGAACGACCGACGCAAACGGCGATTATGTGGTAACCGGCGGTTGGTACGGGGGATTGAGCCTCATGGTTACCGCCACGGACATAGACGGCGAGGCGAACGGCGGCGAATTTCCATCCCGGATGCAGGGGGTCGAGATTGAAAAATACGATTACGTCGGAGGTGATGACAGCTGGTATCTGGGTAAAGTGACCAAGACCGCCGACTTTATATTGGGAGGTGAAAACGCGATAATGTACGGTGTGAGGTGTGTCGGGTTCGAGCCTAAACCGCGTGTGACCGATGGGTTGCAGAGTAGCATTGAGAACGAATAAGATCATAGTCAGAGCCCTGGTGGCGTTGGGTTTCGGAGGTGCGGTGGGGCTTGCGAGCGGGTGCAGTGCGAGCCGTGCGGCGAGGAGCCGGCAGGCCGAAGGCTACTCCGTCAGTGACTCCGTTGTTGTGCGCGATGTGGACGGGACCGTGCGCGTGATGTATGGCACGCCGCCTGCGCGTTTTGACCCGAACCGGCCTGTTCCTGAGTTTGCTCCGCTGGAACAAGCCGATGAGACCGCGAAATAAAAATTCGGGGCGTGCCGACGATCGGGTTATGGAATTATCGACCGGCCGGCATCCATATTGAAAACCGAAAAACAGATGAAGAAATTCCCGATCCTGATCGCCCTTTGCGGGCTGACGTTCTCCGGTTGCAGTGGCGGCAACCATGAAAGCGATGTGTCGTATGACGATATGCCGTACAGTAAGGATGTGTATGATTACGCAAATGGCGGGTCGTATGATGTTGCGGCCGAAGAGGCCTATTTTGAAAGCGATGCGGCGGACTTCACCGTAGCGGACTTTCAACAGGAGAGCCGCGAAGTGTCGAGATCGGTATCCCAAAGTCTCGTTCCCGAGTCAGCGACAAGACAGACAGGCAGGGTTATTACTGCTCAGGCAAGCGGGGCCACGGAGACGAAAAAAATCATTAAAACCGGTAATATGGGGATTCGGGTCGCCCGGATCGACGAGGCGCGGCGGCCGATAGACTCGCTGGTCGCCATCTGTGGGGGCTATTATGCCGAAGAGAGCTATAACGACGGATACGGAGCGGAGTTGAAGATGACGATCCGTGTGCCATCGGGTAATTTCGACGCCCTCACCGCGGCGTTGGAGGCTGGCAGGGGCAAGGTGCTTTACAAGAATATCTCTGCGCGCGATGTCAGTGAGGAGTACCTCGACACGGAGATCAGGCTGGCTAACAAACGCAGCTATCTGGAGCGGTACCGCGAACTCCTCAAACGGGCGAACACGATAGCGGAGATATTGCAGGTGGAGCAGTATGTTCACAGACTCGAAGTGGAGATTGAGAGTGCTCAGGGACGACTGCGCTACATAGACCACCAGACGGCGTACAGCACGCTGGAGCTGACGCTGAGCACCGAGCAAACCCCTGTCGACTCCGACAGTTATTTTGGGAGCCGCATTACACATGCTCTTTCGGAGGGTTGGGAGTTGGTCGTCTCCTTCGTAATCGGATTGCTCTTCCTGTGGCCGTTTTGGCTGATCGGCGGCGGGGTATTGTTCTGGTTCGTGCGGCGGCGAGTGAAACGGCGGAAACAGCGGGGCGATGAAAAAGAATAGGATTGATAAGGGCTTTGGTGGCGCCGGGTTTCGGAAAAAAACAAACCGCAAATACAATCGGAATAACCACACAAAATGAGTAATGTGAAGACAGAGATGCGGTCGCCGCGATTAGGGCTGCGCAAAAAACTTGGACTCGGGCTTTTCGCTAAACTTTATAAGGAGCGTGTTGCCGAGCACACTCTGCGGACGCTGTTTTGGGAGTGTACGCTGCGGTGTAACCTCGATTGCCGCCACTGCGGGAGCGACTGTAAAAGCGCCGATGTGCTGAATGCGGCGAAAAAGGAGCCGGAGCATCCCGATATGCCGCTCGAGGATTTTCTGCGCACGCTCGATACCATAACTCCGCATGTCGATCCTCACAAGGTGATGATCGTTTTTGCGGGAGGCGAGGTGCTGATGCGGCGCGACCTTGAGAAGGCAGGGTTGGCCGTCTACCGGCGGGGTTATCCTTGGGGTATGGTTACGAACGGTATGGCGCTCGATGCCGCGCGGTTCGACTCGCTGCTGCGGGCGGGACTTCACTCGATCACGTTGAGCCTCGACGGTTTCGAGGAGGATCACATCTATATACGCCGACATCCGAAAAGTTTCGAAAATGCGCTGCGCGCGCTGCGGTTGATCGTTGCCGAGCCGTCGATAGTTTACGACGTGGTGACGTGTGTGACGGCCGACAGCCTTGCGCGAATGGGTGAGTTCAAGGAGTTTTTGATCAGCGAGGGAGTTAAGGCGTGGCGTATTTTTACAATATTTCCCGTGGGTCGCGCGGCGGAAGACCCGAAGCTGCAATTGACCGATGCGCAGTTCACCGAGCTTATGGAGTTTATAAGTGCGACGCGAAAAGAGGGGCGGATACGACTCGATTATGCCTGTGAGGGCTTCCTCGGGGGTTGGGAGACTGAGGTTCGCGACAATTTTTATCACTGCTCGGCGGGGGTGACGACAGCGGGTATTCGCATCGACGGCGCCATATCGGGCTGCACTTCGATACGTGCCGCCCATGATCAGGGCAATATTTATCGCGATGACTTTATGACGGTGTGGAATGAGCGTTTCGAGAAGTTCCGTAATCGTGACTGGACGCGGCGGGGGGCTTGTGCCGATTGCAAGGTTTGGAAGTGGTGCCTTGGCAACGGCATGCATCTTTATGATGATGAGGGGAATTTGTTACTATGTCATTATAAGCGGCTTAACCCCTGATCATTTCACGGCCCCGGCTCCGCGGACGGACATTTCGAGAGAGTAGACCGCGTCGGAGGCAGTGATGAAGAGCGTGCGGCGGTTGCGGCCGCCGAAGGTGACGTTGGCCGT
>DBDQ01000133.1:8840-8970 GCA_002293665.1 Alistipes sp. UBA928
GTTGCCGCGCTCGTCGATCGTCATACCATCGGAGCCCATTTCGGCGAAGAGACGTTTGCCTGTGAGTGAGCCGTCGGGGGCGATGTCGTAGGCGTAGGTCTTGCGCGCGCCGATGTCGGCCACGTAGAGG
>DBDQ01000108.1:0-3008 GCA_002293665.1 Alistipes sp. UBA928
AGCCTTTTTCGATCATGGCGCGTACCCAGTCAACCCCGATCAGATTCTCGAAAAAGGTCGAAAGGAATTTTTTGCCGTTCGGAGCGTCACCTGTCGCGCGACAGGCGTCGATCAGATATGTCAGGTCGATGCCCTGTGCGACGACCTGGTCGTCGGATGGAGCGGTACGCAGGTCTACCACTGCGCCGTCGGGGTAAGTCAACTTCTGGAACGGATAATCCGTTCCGCGCCCGACGCTCACTACCGTCGCCTCGAAATAGCAGAGCGACGGATAGAGCCACACCGCGCGCATGTTCGGCAGAGCGGGGGAGGGCGCGACCGGAAGAGAGTAGCGCATATTGCGCATGTACCCCTCGCAAGGAATGACCGTAAGGTCGCATTGCAGACCGCCCGCGAGCCATCTCTCGCCGTTGATCATGCGCGCGAGTTCACCGAGTGTCATACCGTGCACTATCGGGATCGGGTGCATCCCGACGAACGAACGATAGCGCTTCACGTCGAGAATGGGGCCGTCGATGTACATCCCGTTGGGATTCGGGCGGTCGAGTATCACGAAAGGCACCCCTTCTTCGGCACACGCTTCCATGGCATAGTGCATCGTCGAGAGGTAGGTGTAGAAACGGCAGCCCACGTCCTGAATGTCGAACAGCACCACGTCGCAGCGGCGGATCTGCCCTGGGGCCGGTTTGCGGTTGGCTCCGTAGAGCGACACTATCTCGAGACCCGTGGCGGCATCGCGCCCGCTGTCGACATGCTCGCCCGCGGCGGCCGTGCCGCGAAAGCCGTGTTCGGGTGCGAAAACCATCTCGACCTTAACTCCCCGCGCGAGGAGAGTGTCGACCAGATGGCGCCCGCCCACCATGGCCGTGTGGTTGGTGACGACGCCCACGCGGCGCCCTTCCACCATATGCATGTAGGCATTCATACGTTCGGCACCGACCGTGACGCGCGCCGAAACCGGCGCGCACAGGAGCAGCGCCACGAGGGGAAACAGCAACTTTTTCATACGGCGAAGGTATGATATTTCCGTCGAAAATCGCTAATTTTGCGCCACAAATATAAGAAACTGAAAAATGGACAAACGAACCGCGGACGCGATGGCGCGCCTGCTCGACATAATGGACACCCTGCGCGAAAAGTGTCCGTGGGACAGGGAACAGACGATCGAAAGCTTGCGCAAGAACACCATTGAGGAGACTTACGAACTGGCCGGGGCGATCGACGAGGGCGACATGCGGCACATTCGCGAGGAGTTGGGCGATCTGCTGCTCCACATAGTGTTCTACTCCAAAATCGGCTCGGAGCAGGGGGCTTTCACACTGGCCGACGTCGCCGAGGGTATCTCCGACAAGCTGGTCTACCGCCACCCCCACGTCTTCGCCGACGTCCACGCCGAAACCCCCGAGGAGGTGAAACACAACTGGGAAGCCCTCAAACAGCGCGAAGGTCGGAACGCCGACGGCGAGAAAAGGCGGCGTAGTGTATTGGCAGGTGTGCCGGTTGGTCTGCCGGCAATGGTAAAGGCTTTCCGTGTGGGCGAAAAGGCCGCAGCCGTGGGATTCGACTGGGAGCGCAGAGAAGATGTGTGGGACAAGGTGCGCGAGGAGGCCGCCGAACTCTCGACCGAGATAAAAGCTGGCAACCGCGAGCGCGCCACCGACGAGTTGGGCGATCTGTTCTTCGCCCTCATCAACGCCGCACGCCTCTACGGCATCGACCCCGAGGCGGCCCTCGAACGCACGAACCGTAAATTCATAGCCCGTTTCGGCTACATGGAACAGCGCGCCGAAACCGCCGGTCGAGAACTCAGCGGCATGACCCTTGCGGAGATGGAGTCCCTGTGGCAAGATTCAAAAAAACAATAGCTGTATGGCATTAATAAGAAGTGTACGGGGCAAGACCCCGAAAGTAGGCGAGGGGACTTTCCTCGCGGAGACGGCGGTACTGATCGGCGACGTGACGATCGGAAAAGATTGCAGCATCTGGTACGGCGCGGTGCTGAGGGGCGACGTGAACACCATCACCGTGGGCGACCGAACAAATA
Organism: Alistipes sp. UBA928; assembly: GCA_002293665.1. Taxonomy (GTDB): domain Bacteria; phylum Bacteroidota; class Bacteroidia; order Bacteroidales; family Rikenellaceae; genus UBA940. The sequence continues at coordinate 2,045 of DBDQ01000108.1, forward strand.
TTCAGGACGGCGCGGTGATCCACACCCTCTACGACGAGTCGCCCGTACCCTCGCAAACCCACATCGGCAGCGATGTGTCTGTGGGCCACAACGCCATCATCCACGGCGCCACGATCGAAGACAACTGCCTCATCGGCATGGGGGCCACGATCCTCGACAACGCCGTGGTGGCAAGCGGCTGCATCATAGCGGCGGGCGCCCTCGTGCTGTCGAACGCGCGCCTCGAGCCCAACAGCGTCTACGCCGGAGTACCCGCAAAAAAAGTCAAGGCGATCACCCCCGGGCAGAGCCGCGACATAGTCAAACGCACCGCCGACGACTACCGCCTCTACGCCTCGTGGTACCGCGACGGCGGAGAGAATCCGGCGTAATAGAAACATATTGCCTTCGTAACCACAGTGTAACACCCCCGCCGTTCCTTTGCAGCGTGATAATTACTATTCGATGCAAAGGGAAAGATTTTTAAGGACAACGCTGTTAGCAATTCTTCTCGCCCTCGTCGCAACGGCGGCCGGGGCCCAAAACCTGAAAGGAACCATCCGCGGTACGGTGGTCGACGCCGTCACCGCCCTCCCTCTCGCCGGAACGACCATAATCATAGAAGGAACCACCACAGGCACCGTAGCCGATGCCGAAGGTGGTTTCGTCATTTCCAACATTACCCCCGGGCGGGTCACCGTCACGGCGCAGTATTTGGGTTACGAGGTCTTTCGCCAAACCGTCACCGTGGAACCAGCCGGCGAGATCACCTTGCGAATCCCGCTCCACTCCGAGGGGATCAGCCTCGAGGACGTGGTTGTGGTGGCACAGATCGACAACGAGAGCGAGAACGCCGTGCTCACGGGTCAGCGCGAGGCGGTGGCCGCCATTCAGGCGGTGGGCGCCGCCGAGATGTCGCGCAAAGGAATTGGCGACGCCCAGGCCGCGGTTGCCCAGGTGTCGGGCGTATCGCGCCAGGAGGGGG
>DBDQ01000108.1:3134-3282 GCA_002293665.1 Alistipes sp. UBA928
CGTGGCGGGTGCGGTGATCGACATTCGCTCCAAAGAGCTCCTCGGCGCGCGGGCGCTCTCGCTGAGCCTCGACGGCGGCATCAACACCGAAGCCGTGGGCGCGACAAACTTCCTGCGCGATGGCGTCAGCTACTTCGGCCACAGCAAC
>DBDQ01000059.1:0-12935 GCA_002293665.1 Alistipes sp. UBA928
CCATGTCGCGATAGGCGGTGGTGTCGAGCAGTTCCGAGCCGGTGAGCCAGCGCCCCTGCTTGGTTATGTAGACCGGCACGGCGTGGTAGCGCGCCGGGTCGAGCGCCGCGATGGCCTGAAGGGCCGAGATGACCGAAATTTCGTGTTCGACGCTGCGGCCGCCGAAAAATACTCCTATCGTTGTTTTCATTTGAATGTATCGGGTAAATCGTTTTCGTACAGGATAGTGTCGCCCGTGCGCATCACCCCGCTCACGTAGCGCGAGGCGTCGTTGAAATCGCGCGCGGTGTAGATATTCGAGGGATCGAAGCCCCCGTCGCGCAGGCCCGCCATGATCGCCTCGCGGTTGTACTCACCCACCACCACGGCGATGTCGCACGACGAGGCCATGTGGCGGCCCAGTTCACGGTTGTGGTGCTCCTGCCGGGCACCTAACTCTATCATACCAGGTGTGACGACAATGCGCCGTCCGTCGGTGAAACCCGCCAACACGTCGAGAGCCATTGCCACGCCGTGGGGGTTGGAGTTGAAGGCGTCGTCGATTATTGTCACCCCGCCCGGAGTGTGGCGTATCTGCAACCGGTGTTCGACCTGCTCTATGGAGGCTATGGCGTGGCGCATCTCGCTTTCGGGCACGCCCAAAGTTCCGCCCGCTATGTATCCCGCCAGAATGTTCGACAGGTTGTGGGTACCCACGAGGCGTGTGGTGAAGTGGGCGCTTTTGCAGTCGTCGGGGCCGCCGATGGCGAAGCTCGTCTCGCCGCGGCTGTATTTCACATCGACTATGTGGTACGCCGCGTTCGGCGACTTCCTGGAGGCGTAGCGGTAGACCTGCGACACGTTTGTGACGGGCCGGTCGGCGATGGGCTCGAAATCGTCGTTGAGGATCGCCACGCCGTCGGGCGGCAGGGCGTCGATGAGCTCGAACTTGGTGCGCCGGACGTTTTCGAGGGTCTTGAAGCTCTCGAGGTGCTGTTCGCCCACGGCCGTGATGATACCGATCTGCGGGTGCACAAGATCGCATATCTCGGCGATGTCGCCAGGCTGCTTGGCGCCCATCTCCACTATGAAGACCTCGGTGTAGGGTTTGAGGTACTCGCGGATGGTGCGCACCACGCCGAGCGTGGTGTTGTAGCTTCCGGGAGTCATCACCACGCTGAACTTTTCGCTCAGGATGCGGTGGAGGTAGTGTTTGGTGCTCGTCTTGCCGTAGGAGCCGGTGATGCCGATCACCTTCAGGTGGGGCATCGAGCGCAGGATGCGCCGTGCGTCGTTGACGTACCAGCGATTTATGAGCCATTCGACGGGGGCGAGAATCCACACTGCGAGGCAGATTGCGAGGGGGGCCAACACCGTCGCCGTCATCGTTATACCGGGTACCCATTCGAGGCCCGTCCACTGCCATCCCGCGTAGATTCCAGCCGCCATGAGGGCAAGTCCCACAACGTAGAGCCGCGCGGCGCGCAGGGTGAAGACCAACGGTTTCTTGGAAGGGATTCGCAACTCTCGAATTCCTTTCCACAGCGCGATGAACGCCACCGCCGCCACAGCCCACGCGCTCCAGCGGGTGGGGGCGAAACCGACTGCGACCACGGCCATCAGCACGTCGACGCTGCGCGAGGCGTCGGTCCAGTCGCTCCAAAACCAGCGCGAGTAGCGGCGCGGGCGGTAGGAGTTTTGTTGCAGCATCTGAAGTTCGCGGCGCAGGCGAACCGCCGCGTAAAACGCGATCAGCGCGAGGGTTGCCACGTAGATATAGTAGGGGGTCGTCATGATGCGAGGAAACTGTCGAGCACGGCGGCGAATTGTGCCGGGCGATCCAAAAACGAATAGTGGCTCGCACCGTCGAACACCACGAGACCTGCGTCGGGGATCAGGCGCTCCATCTTGCGCGCGTCGGCCACGGGGGTCGCGGTGTCGTTTTCGCCCCAGATGAGCAGGGTGGGGGCTTTTATCGAGGGCATGTGGCGGCGCAGGTCTTCGTTCACCACGCGGGTGAGCGTGCCGCGCATTACGGGCGATGCGGCGTTGTAGTCGGCCGAACCGGCGGCGGCGCGTCGACGTTCGATGAGAGCGTCGGCCTTTTTGCGCCCCAACAGCAGCGGCGCGAGGCGTTTGAGCGCTTTGAACGACCACACTTTGAGATAATAGCTCACCGGGCGCCGAGGTTTCACTCCCGCCGCGTCGACCAGCACGACTTTGCTCACGGGATTGCGCGAGGCGTGGACTATCGCCACACGGCCACCGAAGGAGTGGCCCACCAGAATGGGTTGCACGATGCCGCGTTCGTTCAGAAAACGCTCGAACCACTGCGCGTAATCCTCCATGCCCCACGGTTCGGCGGGTTCGGGAGTGGCGCCGAATCCGGGGAAATCTACCGCCGTGACGCTGTGGCCCGCTCCCTCAAGATGGGTGCGCAGGCCATTCCATATCGACCGGTCGCAGCCCCAGCCGTGCATCAATACAATATTGTGCGACGATTTCATGCCGCAAAGATACGAATAATTAGAATACCTCGCGCAGGATGTCGACCGAGCGGATGTCGCGCACGGCGTCGAGGTGGTAGCCGAAGTAGGCGAGCATGGCGTTCATGAAATCGGCTCTTTGACCGCGGTTGAGTGACAGCGCGTTGTTCTGCGTAGCAAAACCCGCCGTCGGCGTTCCGACTCCGGCCATGAGGCGGGCGAGCAGTTCGGCGTTCTCGCGCGAGAAGCGGCTGCCGCGGGGTTCGACGGGGGTGAAAAGCCCTTCGCGGATGTCGAACCAACAGCCGGGAGACCACTCGTTGCCGGGATAGAATCCCAAATGGCGCGACAGTCCCACCATGAACCGCAGGTGGAAGTTGGCGACATCCGCCGGCCCATTGAGTGCGTCGAGATCGCATACCGCACCCCACACGAAATCGAAGAGCGGTGAGTTGGCCTCGACCTCCCTCACCAGCCGGTAAAGCATCTCGGCCATGAAAAGCGCCACGGTGCTCTTGCGCACGTCGAAAGGGATCGAACGTAGGGGCACCGCGGCATGAAGTTCGCGGAAACGGTGCATCTCGGCACGCGGCGACGACAAGCCCTCGAACCCGACCAGGAACATGGGCTGAAGCAGCGCCGCCTTGCTGCCGTGGCCACGTGACGAACGGACTCCCTGCACCATGTAGCTTTGGCGTCCGCCCACGTCGGTCAGGATGTAGGCCACAAGGCCCGAGTCGCCATACTTGATGGTGTGGAGCACCACGCCACGGGCCTTGTAGCTTCTCATTGCAACTCCTTCCAGAGGAACACACCGAAACGGAAACCTCCCACCGGGATTAAACCGCGGTAGGCGAAACCGCCGATGTCGTCGAAAAGCGGGCGCTCATAATGGTAGCTGTCGTAGAAGCCGCTGCCGTAGCCCGCCGGGTAGATGTGACGGTCGTCGTTGCTGTAGAACGAGTAGCTGAGGCCCACACCGGCGTAGAGGTCGAAGTAGCACCTCTCCGATATGGCCATGTGCTTGCCGATAACGATCCGGGCCGTGGGTTTGAAGTACGACTTGGTGTCGATCGTGCGGCCGTAGTCGTAGAAGGTCATTCCGTCCTCGGTGTAGGGAACGTAGTCGTCATTAGCGACTCCCACCCTGAAAAAATCGAACGTCAGGCCCGTGGCGAAGTACCAGCCGCGGCGGCTGAAGATGTGCTTGTATATGGCCGACGTGCCCAGACCCCACATGCGGTGGTAGCGGTCGAACGACGAGATGAACGATTCGCGGTCGTTGTACCACTCGGAGTAAGCGCCGCCGCGCGCCGGGCCGAAATAGGTTGTGAGGCTCGTGCCCAGCCAGTGGCCCGATTCGGGCAACTCCCACTCGAAATCGAATTTCAGACCGTTGCTTGCTAGACGCAGCGGGCTCACCGAAATCGTGTAGCGTTGGTGGGTCTTCTGTTCGGGTTGCCAGTTTATGGGCACCGAGCGTGTGTGGGTGTGGGTCACTGTGTAGGTGTATCTCTCCTGGGCCGACGACTCGACGGTCGATCCGGCGGCGATCGCAACTGCGACCAGCGCCGATAATATCACTCTTCTCATTGCTCTCTGCGTATGTCTATCTTGCTGATGAACGAAAATCCGGTGCGGTTGTAGCCCAACTGGTAGAGGCCCGCCGCGCCGACGACTATCATGCGGCCCGGACTCACCACTATGCAGTCGTAGGCGTCGATCTTGCCCACCTGTTCGAGCGAGAGGGTGGTGTACATCGCCTCGGGATTGCGCGGATCGGAGATGTCGTAGGCCTTGATGCCGTTGTCGCACACGAAGAGCATCTTTTGGCCCAGGTCGACCGAAAGACCGCGCGGCGACGACATGGTTACCTCGCGCAGCAGAACCGGTGAGCGGAGATTCTTGATGTCGTAGACCTGGAGCAGGTTGCCCGCCTGGCCGCACCACGTGCCGAGCGTGCTGTTGAGTGTGACGAACGCCAGAGTGTCGGCCGCCACCACGGGATCGCAACTGCGGAAGTGGAGCGTCGTCGAAAGATGCTTTGGGAACTCGGGGTTCTTGATGTTGTAGATCATCATGCCGTTCTGAGAGCCGATGAACAGCAGGGTGTCCATAGGGAAGATGGTCTCGATGCCGCTGCCGATAGAGAGCCGGTCGCCTTCGACGGGCCGTTCGGGGTTGGCGAGCGACACCACCGTCAGTTGGCTCTCGTTCACAGTGTAGAGCCAGTCGCCGTAGATGGTGAAGCGGGCCATGGAGCCTCCGCGGCTCGTGCCGCTGCCTCCTCCGCCGCTGCCGTCCGACGCACTGAAACCGGGGCTGTTGACCGAACCGCCAAAGGCGGCATCCTGGGAACATCCCGTCACTATAACCACGAGGGCAACCGCAATTACCGTCGCGATCGCTGCGATCGCTGGGGTGAAGAGTCGTTTTGTCGTAGTTTTCATTGTCTGCCCTCCTCTTTTTTAGTTTTAGTGATCTGCCTCCAGCCGACAAGGATCATGCCGTCCCGGTTGCTGCTGTTGTAGTAGCGGTCGCCCGCCGGGCTGGCCGGCTCGGGGAAGTAGTTCCTGAGACGCGAAGTCTCCGTGCCGCTCGTGAGGTTGAACGCCACGAGATCGACCGCGTTGTCGAGATAGATGACGTTGCCGTGCAGCGCCACGTCCATACATCCGGGAGCCACGAGAAAGCCCGTGGGGCGCGGATTGGCCGGGTCGGAGTTGTCGATGATGTGGACGCCCTTATAGCGCTCCACCACGTAGATTTTGTCACCGGCGATCCACAGTTTGCCCGGATCGACCAGCTCGCGTGTTTCGGGGGCCATGAAGACCGATTTTTCGAGGTCGGCGCGCTGCATGAAATAGGGTGTCCATCCACTGTACTGACTGGGCACGATGTCGGAAGATGTGAGCAGCCACACCCCCGCAAGAATCGCACACCACAAGACTGGTTTTGCTCGTCCCATAGTTGTTTTTTTGTTTTTTAATTCGACACAAAGGTAGTTAAATTCGTGGTTCTTCTCCATAAATCGGGTGCCGGTGGGAATCTTGCGTCGGGGTTGTGGATTTTTTTGACGGGTATCGAAAAAAACTCACCTGCCGGATTGATACGGCAGGTGATTCTTTAGGGGTGCGCGGGTCAACGGTCGAGGACGATCGTGGCGTAATAGTACCATCCGTCCATCGGGTGGGTTACGTCTGTAAACTCCTTACCGTCGACCTCCACTTTATAGCACAGCATAGCGCGGTTTGCGATGTCGGTCGGGTCTTTACTCCAGTAAGTGACGATTTCATGCGCGAGTTCATCACCGAATAGTTGGGGACACGTGAGAGTGTAGGTGACCGTCTGTTGTTCACGCTCAACAGGACATGGCATACCGATCCCTAATAGATAATGGCCGTCAGGGCTGAGGTCGGGAGTGTAAAACTTTAAAAATGGATGTAGATAATAGTGATCATATGCTACCGCACCACCGGAATAGAGCCCCATTTCCCGCCTGTTGGGAGACGACAGCAAGGAATACTGATCGGGCGCCACTTCAAATTCGGATTCGACAGCAAATTCCGGAGCGACAGTTTTGATTCCTTCTACCAAATCGTTACCCTCCGCATCCTGAAAACTCATCAATAGACATAAGCCGACGTGCGGAGGATAGTCACCAAGCAAAGGGCTCTCGCACGCAACAACCATTGCCGCCATAATTCCGATAGATAATAATTTCAACGTTTTCATGATAGTCATCGTTTAACGTAAATGAAAGGCTCCGGCCACATCGACGGCCTGAGTTTCTGAAACCACGGTTTCCGGTTCGTCGACAACAACGGTCTGTTGTGTGGATTGAGGAAGTACAGGCTCGGCATTCTCGCTGCAAGCCATGCTGAACGCACCTGCAAATGCGCTCACACACAAGATCGAAAACAATCTTTTCATATCATACGCCGGCTTAGTAGTTGTTTTTGGAACTATGTCCAACGACAAAAATAATGCCAATACTTGAAATACGCAAATAAATATTGATACAAATACACTGAACCGGGGTTGTCTGAACAAAAAAAGTGCGGGCAAGGCCCGCACTCGGTCGGTGACTCCCGAAATGGGATCAGTAATTTTCCTTCTTTGGCTCGTAGTAGGCCTTGGGGTGCTGACAGGCAGGGCAGAGCTCGGGGGCTTTCTTGTCGTGGTGGACGTATCCGCAGTTGCGGCACTGCCAGTCGATCGGTTCGGCGCGCTCGAAAACCTTGTCTTCGACCACGCGGCCCAACAGCACGCGGTAGCGGCGTTCGTGCTCGGCCTCGACCATTGCTATGCGGCGCCACGTCTCGGCAATGTCGGGGAAGCCCTCGGAGTCGGCAACTTTGGCGAACTCGGAGTAAAGGTCGTGCCACTCTTCGTATTCACCGTTGGCGGCTGCGAGAAGGTTTTCTGAAGTTGTGCCGATGCGGCCCGCGGGATAGGCGGCGGTGATCTCGAGCATGCCCCCTTCGAGGAATTTGAAGAACCTTTCGGCGTGTTCCTTCTCCTGGTCGGCGGTTTCGGCGAATACGCCTGCTATCTGTTCGAAGCCCTCCTTTTTTGCCTTGCTTGCAAAAAACGTGTAGCGGGTACGCGCCTGGCCCTCTCCGGCAAACGATTTCAACAGATTCTGTTCCGTTTTTGTTCCTTTTACGCTTTTCATAAAGTGCAGGTTTATTTGTGAACATTAAAGTTGTGTACGGGAACAAATATAAGGCCAATTGCCCGAATAATTGCTATCTTTTGGAGATTTTTTATCTGTGGGGGATGGTTTTCTGCCTGCGCGGTGTCTTGTTATTGGAATGTTGCGCCGATATTTTGGCATTAAGAAAGAATGGATTATCTTTGTGGCGATATTAACCCCCTGATAACCCAGACCGTGAGAAAACTTTTGTTTTTGCTTGTTCCGGCTATGTTGGCGGCAAGTTGTGCTCAGGAGATCGAATTTGCCGATCCTGAGATGAAGACCGATGCCCCGGAGGCTGCTTCCGATGCTTCCCAAACTTTTACGCGCTCTTTGGACGGCGCGGTCTACAACGAAGTGGTCGACGCTTGGATGATCCCGCAGGCCGACCCTTACACTTTGGCCAACTTTCAGGCCGCCTACGACAAACTTGCCGCAGGAAAATCCGTTCAAACCCTCTCCAAGGCGCAATCCGCCGAATTCGCCCCTGCGAAGAAACTTGCTCCGACCCATTATGCCCTGAAAATCTATCCCCGCAATGAGGAGGAGCAGTGGCGCGTGGAGATGATGGAGGATGTGCAAGTGGCCTACATTCCTTTCGACTGGGTGCAGCTGTCGCATGACGAGGTCGAAAAACATCCCGCCTCGAAGACTCTGGCCCGTTCGGCGGCAAACACTTTCCCCGAGAAAAGTCCCTACACCGTCACCTACGACTACACCGAATCCACCGACGGCGGCCCCACCGGCCCGCAGACTTTTCAACTTCCTATTCTTTACACCGTTTGGCCGGTTGGCAAACCACTTCCAGACGATCTGGAGTATGTGATCGACTACGAAATCTTCCTGCCGCGCACCGCCACTCAAACAAAGAGCGCCGAGTCGCTGATGGCATTGGAACTCGAAGCTGTGTCGGCGGCACGGGGCATATCGTTGTCTCAGGAGAAGTTGGCGACAAGGGCGATAACCAGACCGATAGAGGCGACCTTTCGGGGATATTTGATGACTTACGACAACACTCTGAACAAAAACGTGCCGTTGGCCGGCCTTAAAGTCCAGCATCATTCGGGTTCCAATATTATGGAAACCTCCACCAACACCGATGGGATGTATACTATCACGCGAATATCGCCTATTTCGGCGATCGACGAAATGTTGACCATTGTTTATCAAGACCCTTCGATGGGCAGATGGAAAATCTTGCCAGGCACATCGACGGCAGCCCCATATACTGTCGTGACTCGCGCTCCTTCTTCTGATTTACAGGTTATGTCTCTACTTTCGAGTGCCCGTCAGGAGAATGAGATTCATCGGGCGGTGAACTATTTTTATAACGTTCAAAATGTTTTCACTAAGCCCTACAGGCAAGGTGGGATGATTATGGTTGCAAATAATGTCTCCGAATCTGCGGGAGAAACAGCAAGAGCGAGGTTTACAATCCATGGAGGTTCTACTCTTGATACAGAGTTTCAAATTTTTAACAGGGGGCCGGGAGACACTCACGGCAGGGTAATTGGTGCAACACTGCATGAACTTGGACATGCGGCTCATGCTTATGCGAATGGTGGCGGGACTAATAATTTTAGTTATTTTTCAAGCATACATCCCTTCTTAAGAGAATCTTTTGGTAATTATTCGGGCTGGTATTTGGGAGAAGAATACTACAAATCTCTGGGATGGGCGCAAAACAGCGCTTTAGACATTACCGGCACAGGATTTCAGAATTGGACGAAAACCACGCATACATATAGACCTGATCAAGGGTGGTATTCTCCATTATTTGTAGACTTGACTGACAATCATAATCAAGGGCGAAATAATATCGATCTTCCGTATGACGATATTCAGGGTGTGCCGCCTTCGGTGGTATGGAATATCATAACGACCAGCCAGGATTGGACGCAGTGCCTGAGTAAACTTCAAGGTTATGTGGGAACGTACTACACATCCCTGCAATTTAACCAATGGATTGATGATTATAATGAATGGGTTAATTCATATTATCATATTATTTAGATGTCTGATCATGAGAAAGCTATTGTTTTTGATTTCGCTTATCGGGGTCGCGTTTTTGACATCGTGCGACAAGGAGCCCCAGGTCGAACCACAGCCTGAGCCTGAACCCAGTACCGCACTTGTTGGTACCACGTGGGGAGGATGGATGGAGCAATATATTGATATTGGCCCGTCAGGCAGGCAGGAATATAAGATGGTTTTTACATCCACTACAGTTAATTTTTCCGGCACATACCATTTTTTCGGAGGAGGCCCCGAAGCCGATTTCGGTTTCGTGGGGACATATGTCTACTATCCGCCTGTGGTGACGATCAATATCTCTTCGCCCGAACATCTTGAGGGATTGATCTGCACCGGAACGATTGAGGATGATGAAATGACGCTAATGTCAATGCCCCGGTTGGACGATCAGGTTCCTTGGTCGCGTTGGATGTCTTTTGGGAAATTATAACACCTCTGCCCGGTCGGCGCAAGTTACGCTTTGTGCTAAACTTGCGCCAGACCGGGAGCTATATTTAATGACATGAAAAAGTTATTGTTTTTAGTTGTTGGGATCGCGTTTTTCGCGTCGTGCGACACGGAACTACCAGAACCTCCGAAACCTCCCGAGCCGCCGGAAGAAATCTCGATTATTCACTTGCCGGCACGACTTGGGTGTCGAAAATTCATATTGATTATTTCAAAAGCACCCGCTATTATGATGTGATGGAAACTTTGGTATTCACGCGTACCACTGTTCACTACACTTACGCGTATGCCTCCGGCAAGATACACAGCGAACTCACTGGTACATATACCTATGTTCCTCCAAAGGTAACCATAAAAATCACTTCACCGGAAAGCATTGAAGGACTGATCAACACCGGAATAATCGAGAAAGACATCATAGATGGTATAGATCAGGAGTCCCTTAACATTAGGAATGCAATTAGTTGGAGGAGGTGTGTCTTGGGCTTCTTTTAGAAAACAGTAATACCATAATATCTGCCATGAAAAGACTATTATTGTTAGCAGTATTTGTAAGCCTCGCATTTTTGACATCGTGCGACAGAGAGGAGCCTTACGAAAAGCCGGAAGAGCCAGACCCCCCAAAAGTGCACGACACATCTCTTGCAGGCTCTACGTGGGAAGTCTGGGGCCTTATTGATTTCGAGGACTATAACGTGATTCATGAGTTGATTTTCACTGCAGACTCCGTTAAATATACCGATTACGACACAAGAGACTTTATTTCGAAAACCCCCAAATGGGGTTTCACGGGAACATATACCTACTATCCGCCTGAAGTGATGATCACAATCACATCGCCGGAACACCTTGAGGGGGTGATCGGCACCGGGGCAATCAGAAAGTACATTGATTACGATGGAACAGAAAAAGAAGTCATTACTTTGGAAATACCTAATGGCAGAGGTGGTTGGCTTTTCTTTGGACGTTCTCTGAGCAGACAGTAAACTCTACCTGCTATGAGAAAGCTATTGTTTTTAATTTCGCTTGTCGGTCTCGCGTCTTTCGCATCGTGCGACATGGGGGAGTCTCAAGAGCTCAGTACCGCCCTTGTTGATACAACGTGGGAAGGAAGAAGAATAGAAACACCCGGGAGTAATAACCCGACCTTTCGGATATATTGGCTACCTTTTGGGAAACAGTAACATAACGCCCCGGTCGGCGCAAGTTTTTCGGCTTGTGCCGCAGAGGTTGTGGGAATGGCGGGCCTGGCGTGAGAGAGTGCCGGGCCAGGCTTTTTTTTAACTAAAGTGTTGTGTTTTTTTGGTTTGTCGAAAGAGTTCACTACTTTTGCGGGATTAAAATATTGTTATTTCTCTAACAACCCTTTGAAACCATGGATATTTCACACATCGAGCACCTTGGCATCGCCGTCAAAAGCCTCGACGAGGCGATTCCCTATTACGAAAACGTGTTGGGCTTCAAGTGTTACAACATCGAGGAGGTGGCCGACCAAAAAGTGCGCACCGCGTTCTTTAAAGTGGGCGACACGAAGATCGAACTGCTCGAGCCGACGAGTCCCGAGAGTACTATCGCCAAATTTATCGAGAACCGTGGCGAAGGTGTGCACCACATCGCCTTTGCGGTGAAAGGCATCGAGAGCGCTCTTGCCGAGGCCGAAGAGAAAGGCGTGCGTCTGATAGACAAAACTCCGCGTGCCGGTGCCGAAGGAATGACGATCGCCTTCCTCCACCCCAAATCGACGCAGGGCGTGCTTACCGAGTTCTGTGAAAAACTGTAACCACGGCGGCGATTAAAAAACATGATTAATAATTCCAATCAATATGAGTAATATTCAGGAAAAGGTCGGTCAGTTGATCGAACGGCGCGAAAAGGCGGCCCTGGGAGGCGGCCAGAAGCGAATCGACGGGCAGCACGCCAAGGGCAAATTCACTGCACGCGAAAGAATCCACATGCTCCTCGACGAGGGCAGTTTCGAAGAGTTCGACATGTTCGTCGAGCACCGCTGCGTGAACTTCGGCATGGAGAAGGAGCACTACTTCGGCGACGGCGTCGTGACCGGATACGGCACGATGGACGGAAGGTTGGTCTATGTCTTTGCGCAGGACTTTACCGTCTACGGCGGCTCGCTGAGCAAAACTATGGCCGAGAAGATCTGCAAGGTGATGGACATGGCAATGAGGCAGGGCGCTCCCGTGATCGGCATAAACGACTCGGGCGGCGCACGTATTCAGGAGGGTGTGGACGCACTCGCGGGTTACGCCGAAATCTTCCAGCGCAACGTGATGGCAAGCGGGGTGATTCCCCAGATCAGCGCCATCTTCGGCCCGTCGGCCGGCGGTGCGGTCTACTCGCCGGCGCTCACCGACTTCGTTATCATGAAGAAGAACACGAGCTACATGTTTCTCACCGGGCCAAAGGTCGTGAAGACCGTCACGGGTGAAGACGTGACTCAGGAGCAACTCGGCGGCGCGTCGATGCACACCACCAAGAGCGGTGTGGCCCACTTTGCGGTCGACACCGAGGAGGATGGTTTCGCGCTGATGCACAAGCTGCTGAGCTTCATGCCCCAGAACAACATGGAGGATGCTCCGCTCGCAGTGTGCAACGACCCCATCGGCCGTCTGGAAGACAGCCTCAACGAGATCGTGCCCGACAGCCCCAACAAGCCCTACGACATGTATGAGGTGATTCGCGCGGTGGTCGACAACGGCGACTTCCTCGAGGCCCACGAGTCGTTTGCAAAGAACATCATCACCTGCTTTGCCCGTTTCAACGGACAGGCCGTTGGTATCATTGCCAACCAGCCCAAGTATATGGCGGGCGTGTTGGACATCAACGCCTCTCGCAAAGCCGCGCGGTTCGTGAGGTTCTGCGACGCTTTCAATATTCCGATCGTCACGTTCGTCGACGTTCCGGGATTCCTTCCGGGTACTGGTCAGGAGTATGGCGGCGTCATCACTCACGGTGCGAAGTTGTTGTTTGCCTACTGTGAGGCCACGGTGCCCAAGGTGACGGTGACGCTGCGCAAATCTTACGGCGGCGCCTACATTGTGATGTCGTCGAAGCATATTCGCGGTGATATCAACTACGCATGGCCCACGGCCGAGATCGCAGTGATGGGCGCCAGCGGTGCAGTCGAGGTGCTCTACGCCAAGGAGATAGCCGCTCTCGAGGGCAAGCCCGAGGAGCGCGCCAAGCTCATCGCCGAAAAAGAGGCCGAGTACACCGAGAAGTTCGGCAACCCGTATCAGGCCGCCAAGTATGGCTACATCGACGACGTGATCGAG
>DBDQ01000059.1:12993-13818 GCA_002293665.1 Alistipes sp. UBA928
AGGGCCATATTATTGTGTGCCGTGTTGATGGGGGCCGTGTTGCTGAATGAGGCAGCGGGGCAGGGCATCAATAACGTGCGGATAAACGAGGTTCTGGTCATAAACCAGGACAACTATGTGGACGGCTACGGACAGCGTTCGTCGTGGATCGAGTTGCACAACTCGGGCTACGAACTCGTCAACGTGGCCGGGTGCTTCATAGGCGTGAGCTACGCCGACGGAAGGCCCGAGGTGAGATACCAGATTCCCACCAAGGACCCCGCCACGGCGATGCACTCTCAGACCTATCTGTTGTTCTTCTGCGAGGGAACCGACACCAAGGGTACCTTCTACACCAACTTCACGCTCGAAGGGGTGACCGGAATAAAATTCTACAATCAGGGCGGAACGCTGATCGACGAGTTCGATCTCGACCACCTCGTGCAGCGGCCCGACGTGTCCGTGGGATGGATGAGTCCCGACGGCATAGCGCCCGTGCAGGTGGTGACTCTGCCCAAGACTACTCCGGGAGCAACCAACGAGACGATAGCGACAGTTGCCAAAGACGAACTGTTCCGCCAGAGAGACTCCTCGGGCGGGGTTATGTCCATCATCGCCATGACGGTGGTCTTCTCGGCGCTGGTGCTGATCTTCGGCGTGCTGTTTGTTTTCGGCAAGGCGATGATGCGTATGCAGGCGCGCAAGACGGCGAAACCCGCCGAGGCCGCCCCCGCGGCGCCCAAGCGTAAGCCCGCCGGCGAACAGGTGCAGGAGGAGATGGCCGCCATTGCGCTGGCACTCAAGTTGCATCAGGAGGAGCAACACATCCTCGAATCGACCGTCATC
>DBDQ01000059.1:13824-14993 GCA_002293665.1 Alistipes sp. UBA928
CTGGAGCTCGAAAATTCACGGCATTCCCGCAATCCCTGTTAAAAATAATTAAGCTATGGCAAAAGAATATAAATTCAAGATCAACGGCCACGAATACGAAGTGGCCGTGGGCAGCGTCGAAGGCGGCGTGGCCAAGGTCTCAGTCAACGGCACCGACTACGAAGTGGAGGTGCAGAGCAACACCCTCATCAAACCGCGGCCCGCGAAACCCGTGGCCGTGGCCCCGGCAGTCTACTCGGCAACCGCTCCCGTAAGCCCCGCCAAGATCGACCAGAGCGCCCCGAGCGCAGGGGCGGCGTCGGCGCTCAAGAGCCCGCTTCCCGGAGTGATACTCGACGTGAAGGTGCGCGAGGGCGACACCGTGAAAGCCGGGCAGCTGCTGATGGTGCTCGAGGCCATGAAAATGGAGAACAACATCGACGCCCATCAGGCGGGTGTCGTGAAAAGTATCAACAAGCGTCAGGGCGACTCGGTGCTCGAGGGCGATGTATTGCTAACTATCGAGTAGGCTTATGTTGACATTCATGCAAAGTAGCGGTTTCGGCTCGTTCATAGCCGAAAACATGCAAACATTCTGGACTTTCACCGGTTTCGCCAACGTCACGTGGGGACACGCGGCCATGATCGCCGTGGGGCTGCTGTTCCTCTACTTCGGGATCGCTAAGAAGTGGGAGCCCATGCTGCTCGTGCCCATCGGGTTCGGGATTCTCGTGGGGAACATTCCCTTCTTTCCGGGCCTCGGCATCGGTATATACGAAGAGGGGTCGGTGCTCAACTATCTCCACTTCGGGGTGATGAAGGGGGTTTACCCGCCGCTCATTTTTTTGGGGATCGGGGCGATGACCGACTTCTCGGCATTGCTGTCGAACCCCAAACTGATCACCATCGGCGCCGCGGCGCAGTTCGGTATCTTCGGGGCCTATATTCTGGCGCTGACGGTTGGCGGATTCTCGGCTGCCGAGGCAGGGGCGATCGGTATCATCGGTGGTGCCGACGGGCCCACGGCGATCTTCCTGTCGTCGAAGCTCGCGCCCGACCTGATGGGGGCCATCGCCATTGCGGCCTACTCCTACATGGCGCTCGTGCCGGTTATTCAGCCGCCCATCATGAAGATGCTTACCACGAAGAAGGAGCGGTTGATTAAGATGAAGCCGCCGCGTCAGGTGTCG
>DBDQ01000020.1 GCA_002293665.1 Alistipes sp. UBA928
ATTACTTAACTAATCTTGAACCATATTTTATTTAATTAGTATTAGTATTTTTGGAAATATATTTATATTTGCGGCGTGGTTATGCCTTAAAAATAAAAACGATACGCTCCTGATGCAATATTCGCTCTGAAATGAGCGTTGTACTATCGAATACTCGCGCTAATAGGGGGAACGCGCGGGTGTTTGGAAATATTTTATTTAATTGCACCCCCTGCTTGACGCGGGGGGTGTTTTATTCTTCGAATAGCAAAGAGTACTAATACTGTAATATTAACCGATTAACCTGACTTTACTTATGAAAAATTCCTTAGTCATTTTCTCAGTTGTTGTCGCCGTTGCCACCGCATGGCTCGGCTCGTGCGATGATACTCTGCCTCCCGCAGGAAGCAAAGAGTTGACCATCAGGCTCGATGGCGCTCCCGCAAGGGTGACCCGCGCCGTCGAACCAGGTGCTAAGAACACGGGCATTGCGGTCGATGTCACACGCAGTCTCATCTTTGTGGCCGATGCCGGCGGTACCATCGTGCAGACCGTCGACGTGACGTCCGCCGCCACCGGCGATCCCGGCCAAACGCTTCCCAACCCTGTGACTCCCACCTCCAAAGTCTACGTCGTGGCCAACATTCCCACCGCGCAGGTCGCCGCTTTCAGGGCCTATCAGACCCTCGACGCCGTGAAGGCCGCCACCTCGACCATCGAGAGCCAGAAGGCCGGAGGCTACACCGATCCCGCAATGGCCAACAAGGCGGGTGAAGTCGCCGCCTCCACTGCAACCGGAAGCCCGGCGGTTCTCACCGTCACGATCGAGCCACTGTTCGCGCGTATCGAGATTGCCTCGATGCAGGCCAGGGTTGACGCGGCCGGTAACACCGTCACCGGTTTCGACGTCACGGGCGTTTTCGTCGATAACTACTACGACGCGTTCACCTACGCCGGTGAGAAGAGCGGCAGCATTGTCTCGAAGAGCTCCACGTTCGCCACCGCCGATGCCGCCACTGTCACCTCAACGCTCGGCAGTTGGGCTGCCTACATGAGCGACACCGCAGCCGCAGCTGTCTGGTCGGCCACCGGTTCGCCCGCGAAAGTCACCGACCCCG
Source organism: Alistipes sp. UBA928 (assembly GCA_002293665.1). Classification (GTDB taxonomy): domain Bacteria; phylum Bacteroidota; class Bacteroidia; order Bacteroidales; family Rikenellaceae; genus UBA940. Next base: position 1,098 of record DBDQ01000020.1, read on the forward strand.
GCGCGGGGAGCAATCCCGTCAACGTGTGGGGCTACAACGTCGCACCGAGCGACGGCACCACCGCCGACGATATTCCAGCCATCATCGTCCGCCTCGACGACATTCACTACACCAACGCGGCGGGCACGGCTCTCGAACTGACCGGCCCCCGCTATCTCACGGTCGTGGGCTACACCAACGGTACCGAGCTCGGCGAGGTTCTGCGCGGCGATGTCTACCGTCTCGGGGGCACCACTCCTTTCGCCTTCTCGTTCGCCAACCTCGGGTCTAAACCCTACGAAGAAGCTTCATCGCTCGTCGTCCACGTCGACGTCGAACAGTGGAACGTGGTCGACTACGAGCCCATCTTCAACTGACGATCGGGCCGCACGGCACTCGAACCACACACAGGGCAGTCGGGGTTGATCCTCCGGCTGTCCGCACACAAAAAAGCACCACGATTATGTCGAACAGAATGAACATATTCACCGGAATGACACTCGTGGCACTCGCCGCCACGATGGCTCTGACGGGGTGTGTAGTCGATACCCCTCCGGGGCCGCAGCCCCTCCCGGGAGGCGTGGTAACACTTAATCTCAACCTGCCCGGCAGTTACCACTCCCCGGTTAGAACCCGCGCGCTCGATCAGACCGACGAAAACGCCGTCGACGAACTTCACGTACTCACTTTCGACGACACGCGACAGCTTGTCGACATCACAGAGGCCCACGACCGCGGCGGCAACCAATACTCGGTCACACTGCCCGCCCTTGCGCCAGGCGCTCCCGTCACAATGGTGGCGCTGGCCAACTCCGGGACGATACTTACCGCCTCTATCGGTCTCAACGCAAACAATGTCACGCCACGCGACTACACCTCGGTGATGCAAAATATCACCGCCGCCGTCGACGGAAAAATGTTCTTCGACAGCGGCGACAACCGTCTGCCCATGTGGGGCGAGACGCGTCGGTTCAACATACCCGCCGATCCGTCGGCTCCGGCTCCGAGCGAAGGCGTCACCCTGATGCGATCGGTGGCGAGGATCGACGTGGGCGTGGGCAACCTTGCCAAAGGCAACGGCGACATGCCCCTCGGATGGGACGGTCTCGACCGTAACGGCGATCCGGTACCTTTCACCATGACCTCTGTGTGGGTGATCCGTCCGCCCGACCGCTTCAGCGTGGCGCCCCTGCCTGCCAACGTCGACCCCACGGGCAGCAGAAACGGCGGCCCGGCGGCTATCGCTCCGTCGGTTCCGGTCTCGGCCGCGCCCTGGGGTGTGGGCAGCTCAGTGGCCGATTTGGGCTACACGGTCGACGGATCCACACCTAACAGCATCATGAGCACCATCTACGTTCCCGAGGCCGACATTGCCTCGGGCGGCACTGGCCGTCACCGCCAGCGTATGGCGCTGGTGGTGGGCGGGATATTCGGCAACGACCCCGCCGCCGCGGAGACCTTCTATCGCGTAGACTTCGGCGACGGTACCCTGCGCGACGTACTGCGCAACACCCTCTACACATTTAGCATAAAAGATGTCACCGGCAGCGGCAAGGCCACGGTCGAGGAGGCCTACGGTGCGCAGTCGATGAACATGACGGTCGAGATCGAGGAGTGGGGCATGGGCTACAACTACAACGTGTGGTTCGACGGATCGCACTACTTTGCCATGAGCCACCGCGACGTGAGGTTCGGCCCCATGCCGGGCGGCGCACCCGAGAGGGTAGATATTCTCACCAACATAGGCGCCGCCGAGGGCGGATTCGGCTTCTATACATCCGACACCGCCACCGCCGCGTCGTTTGCCTCGGGTGGCCCGTTGACTTTCCGGGACGCCGTCGACACCTATGAGTACACTCTCGAGAAGAACACGGCGTCCGATGCCTCCGACGATGCCTGGATACTGTGGATCACCAATCCGCGCCACAACATCGACCCCACGGTCGACAACGCGCGCGAAGATGTGTGGACTGTTAAGACTCTTAACCTTAAGATGCGTTTCACCGTCAGCCAGGACTACGTGCCGGGCGGCGTGATCTCCATCAACGGACGCCGGTTGGGTAACGGCAACAGGGATGGATCGTTCCTCATCCCCGAGGGCAACGCCGGCAATCCGATCCACATCGAGATAGTCAGGCTCGATCCGCTTGCCCTGACCGCCACCGACGCCACCACCGGCGCTCCCGTCACGTGGCTCGACCTGGGCAATACTTCCGGCCTGCAAACGGCCGGTGTGGGCGGCGTGTACAGCTATTTGCGCGACGTGACGGTGGGTCCGTACCCTTATGACCCGGCCAATCCCGGCGCAACGGAACGTGTGGCGGTGATCTCGGCCTTCAGCGAGAGCACGAACACCAACGTCAACTACACCGTCACCCAGGAGGCGCCATACATCCGCACCGCGCGCACGACGGTTCCCGTAACTTTCCCGTCCGACGGCTCGTCCGAAATCGTTGTGCCGGTCTACATCGCCACCAACATCGAGGCCGACCACCTGAGGGTGACCAAAGCGGCCGGCGGCGACGGCGCCATCAACCTCGTTGATCCCTCCGGGGCGCTCGTGAGCTATGACACGCGCAACTCTGGCAACATGAGGTTCGAAGTGAGGGTGGTCCGCAAACCGGGCGACGCATACAGCGCCACCTTCGCCGTGTCCACCACCAACGCCGCGATCTACGGCCCTCTGCCCACGGTCGATATCAGCATCGTGGTTCCGCCCGATAATCAGATATTCAGCCCCGTCTGGAGTAGAGTATCGTTCCCTGGCGGCCCCGGCACGTGGACTCCGCAAACGCCCGAATGGTCGGCCGCAAAGAGATATGTTTTCCCGTGGAACACCGCCTCGGTATCGTTCTACGTCGAATCGAACGTGCTGGCCTCGCCCGACACTTCCATAATGTCTGCCGCTGATCTGGCCCTGCTCACTGCCGGCACTCCGGCACCCACGGGAGGCGGCACGACGATATACCCCTACACCTTCGATACAGCTTCCGGTAAAACCTCCTATACCACGATCGACCGCCACACGCTGGCGTTCAACTCCGCTGTGCCGCCCCACATCGAATCCTCGCGTGCCGACTTCTCCGTCGGCGTGCAGGTATTCCGCATGGCCGCGGGGGCCCACCAACCGGCGGGTACCAACTTCGACTGGAACGGACGCGCCCAAAGTTCGCCCGCTTCGATTGACATCACCGGCAACGTCGGCTGGACTGCCACGAGCTCCGGCGACTGGCTCAGACTGAGGGACGGCGACGCGGGCGGCTCCTTCTCCTCCTCGATCACCGTCGATGACCGCCTCTACGCCCCCGTCGAAGACCCGGCTGACACCTACGCCGCGGGCGCCTCCACGATGCTGGTGACCGGCACCCCGTTGCAGTTCACGATCGACCCGCTCGACTTCTACGTGCCGTTCAACGCCTCGCAGCCCGAGTCGCGCACGGCGGTAATTAGCGTCACCAACAACGACTACGACCCCGCCAGGTCGGGCGCCGCCGATCCAGCACCCGTAACCGTCACCCAGTGGAACAGGGTCCTGCGTAGCGAGGGTTCCGATCTGCCGGCCTATACCGTGCTTCAGCCCGAAGACATCGAGGGAGCCGTGTACAGCTTCATGGCGCGCACAAATCTCAACTCGTGGAGGGTCGATTTCTGGGACGCCAACGACGACGGCACGAAAAAAGATCCCGCCAACGCGCTGAAGAGCGTCACCTACTCGGGCTCTCCTGCGCTGAGTGGCTCCGCCGCACCCATCGTGGTCGCGATCGACGGGGTGGCACTTCCTCCCGCCGACATAATGAAACGCAATTTGCTGATTACCCTCTCGGCCGGCGGCCTCACCGCGGCCCACGAGCAGCGGGTGGGCATGTGGACTCAGCCGAGTTCGAATCCTCACCCCGGCCTGCCGATCGACCGCAGGGGTATTCCCGCTCCTCCGGGAGTGTTGGGCGTGGGTGCCGAGTCAGGCCGACTGACCCTGCGCGGCTCCAAGGAGTATCCGGATCAGATGGCCGTCGACGCCGGGTTCCCGCAGGGGGTGGCCTCCGAGACGGTCTACGTGGTGCTCTTCAAGCGCGGCTCGCTCGTGGGTCTCAGCACCAACCGCGAGTCGAACGCCTATAACGCGGGTGAGATAATCTGGGCCCCCGCCGAATACGACATCGAAACATTCATCGGCGGCGGTGCCGCGTGGAGCGGTATCCCATCCGTCAGCGGAGCCTATCCGACGACAGCCAACATCGCGGCCGGTACGGGTGACCCGTGCGGATTTGTCGACGGTCACGACGGCGGTACCGCGCCGTGGAAAACACCCACGGGCACAAGCACTCCCTATCCCGGATACTGGGACGGCCCGGCCGGGCGGATAGTTGCCGGACAGAACTACGCCGTCGACCAGGACGGATTGATCCCCCGAACGTGGAACAACATGGCCGGAGTCACCGTCAACGGCTGGGTGTTCCGGCGCGATCAGTCGGTAGTTATCCCGCTGGTGGGTTACAGGGCCGATACCAACGGCGGGTACCAGGGCACGACCAACAACAATCACTACTTTTGGCTCAACGGCGGCGGCATATACATCAACGGCGGCGCGGCCACCACGTCGTTTGTGGTAAATGCCGGACAGGGTGCAAACTACGCCCTGCCCATCCGTTGCGTGCCCAAATAATCCGGCGCTATTTCTTGTAAAGCGGGCCGTAGGCGGTGCACGCGCGATAGTCCGACCCTTCCGGATCGGTGCCGAACGAGGCCCATACCGCGGGCCGAAAAACCTCGCCGTCGGCCACGTTGTGCATCGACACCGGAATGCGCAGCATCGAGGCGAGCGTCAACAGGTCAGCCCCCACGTGGCCCGCGCACACCGAGGCGTGGTTGGCGCCCCACGAATTCATCACGCTCCACACGTCGCGGAACGGCCCCGTGCCCGTGAGCCTCGGCGCGAACCAGGTCGTGGGCCAGCCGCGGTCGGTACGGTCGTCGAGTATCTTGTGTGCGACGGGATCTATCTCCACCGTCCACCCCTCGGCAAGTTGCAGCACGGGTCCCAGGCCCTTAACAAGGTTGAGCCGCACCATCGTGCATGGCATGCCGCCGAGCGTGAGGAACTTCGAGCTGAAGCCCCCGCCGCGGAAATATTCACGGTTGGCGGGCATCCACGTAGTGGCGTCGAGACAAGCCTGCGCCTCGTCGGGCGTGATCTCGCCGAAAGGTTTAATGGTTGGCCGTCCCTCGGCGTCGCGCTGCCTGCCGCTGCCGTCGAGCGCTGCCGCACCCGAGTTTATCAGATGTATCATGCCGCCCGCGGCGTGGCCCGTGAGTTTGTGTCCCGTCACCCGTTCCACCGACTCGGGGCTCCAGTAGGTGCGCACGTCGGCAAAAACCTGAGCAGTACCCGTGAGCAGATAGCCCATCAGCATCGAGGTGCCGTTAAGGGCGTCGTTCTCGGTCGCAACCACATAGGGGGCGCGTATTCCCGTCCAGTCGAACGACGAGTTGAGCACCGCCTCGGTGAAGTCGCCGTTGGGATAGAAATCCGTCCACTGCCTTTGGCCCTGAAAACCCGCGGCTATGGCGTTGTGGCCCAGCGACTCCTCGCCGAATCCCATCTCTTTCAACTTCGGGTTGCCCGTCATAAGGTCGCGCACTATGAGGGTCATCTTCACGATGAACTCCCAGTCTTTCGCGGCGGCCTCGGGAGTGCGCACAAGGTCGGGACGGTTGATGGTGTCGTCGCCCTGCCGGCAGTTCTTCTTCGCCCACGCCAGCGCTCTCTCGAACTCGTCGTGGTCGTAGATTCCCTCGGTCATGCGGCGAATGATCTCCACCTCGTCGATACCCTCACAGCGCATGCCCAGGTAGTCCTCGAAAAAGTCGGTATTCACTATCGACCCGGCTATGCCCATACACACCGCGCCGATCGACAGATAAGATTTCCCGCGCATGATTGCCACCGCCATCGCCGCCCGTGCAAAGCGTAGCAACTTTGCGCGCACATCGTCGGGGATCGAGGTGTCGCCCGCGTCCTGCACATGGTGGCCGTAGATACCGAAAGCCGGAAGCCCTTTCTGGGCGTGGGCGGCCAACACGGCGGCGAGGTAGACCGCTCCGGGACGTTCGGTGCCGTTGAATCCCCACACGGCTTTCACCGTGTCGCGCTCCATGTCCATCGTCTCGCTGCCGTAGCACCAGCAGGGAGTGACGGTGATGGTTACGCCCACGTTCTGCGTGCGGAAAAACTCGGCGCAGGCGGCGCTTTCGGCCACGCGGCCAATCGTTGAGGGAGCTACGACGCACTCCACGGGCGTGCCGTCGGGATATTTGAGGGTCGAGGAGATGAGTTCCACGACGCTGCGGGCCATCGCCATTGTCTGCTCTTCGAGCGATTCTCTGACCCCGCCCATGCGTCCGTCGATGGTGGGTCTGATGCCTATCCGGGGCCATTCGCCCTTAAATCTCTTTCTGTTCATGTTTCAGGTTTTTATGTAGTTATGTTATTTGCAAGTGCGTTCATAAATTCCTCCGCGGTGAAGTCGATGCCGGTGATCGCGCGAAGATTTGCCACGGGCGAGGGGATCGAAGCTATCCTTCGTCCGCGCAGGGTAGGGTCGCCCGCGAGCGCCCGCTCCATCGAGGCGAGGTCGGAGTCCCACAGCATCGTGCCGTGAAACAGTCTTCGTCCCTGCCTCACACACGCCGCCGTGCCCGAAACTTTCATGCCGTCCACGAGAATCTCACCCCGTTTCCCTGCCACGGCGTCGATCCCCATGCCGCGCAGCGCGGCGATCATCGTCTCGAGAGGGGCTTTATTGTCTGCCACCCCGTCTGCCGGATCGACCGCCGAGACGAACGCCCAGTTGACATTACCCTCATCGTGCCAAACCGCCCCGCCGCCCGAAATCCGCCGCAAAACGGGAATGCCCCGCGCCGCGCACCACTCCGGATTGGCCTCGGCCCCCGCCTCCTGATTACGCCCCACCACAACACACGGCGCGTTAATATACAGCAGCACAAACTCCCCCTCCCGCCGCTCCAAAAGCTTCCGTTCGAGAGCAAAGTTCCGCAACGGATCGCGCGATTCGCTTACCACGATCTTCATCCATTCCAGTTCAAAAGAACCCGTTCGGCCTCCACACTCCAAAGCCCGCCCCGCCGGCGGCAAATCTCATCGAGTGCGTCGAACAGCGGGGTGCCCTGCGCTCCGAAGTCGGCTATCGCCACGAGGGGCATCTCGATGTGGGTGTATATCAGTTTCTTGCCGCCGCCTATCCCGGGCAGCCTCATGGTGGTGTCGATCACGGCGTCGAGCCCGCCGATGTGGGTCACAAGGCCCGCCGGGTCGAGCCCGCCGTCCATCATGGCAAGCGCCTCGCGCATGTCGTCGGTGTTGCCGCCGCTCGTGCCGGCAATGTGGGTGGCGGCATAGTGGACGTTGTAGAAATTGACGGATGCGCGGAACTCCGGACTGGCCGGGCCTGCGAAGAAGTTNNCCGCCGCCACGGGTGCGAACACAAACACGTCGTCGAAACCCCGGCCGCCGGTCAGCCCGCGCAATTCAGCCGCGGGATCGCCCATCGCCCAGGTGTTCACATAGCGTAACTCCACGCCACGGGCCGCGGCCTCGGCGGGCGGATAAAGTGACGCCGCA
>DBDQ01000026.1 GCA_002293665.1 Alistipes sp. UBA928
ATTGCGATAACGGAACTCCGAGGCGTACTCCACCTCGACCGGTATGCGGCACATCTCCTCTATCATGTACTCGCCTATCAGGGCGGCGTGCCACGACGTGCCGCAGGCGACGATGACTATGCGCCGCGCCTCCAGAAACCGCTCCCTGTTGTCGATCACTCCCGACAGGGCGACATTTGTCATATCGACATTTATCCGTCCGCGAATAGCGTCGACGATCGTCTTGGGCTGTTCGAATATCTCCTTGAGCATGAAATGGGGATAGCCGGCCTTTTCAAGATCCGAGATACTCATTTGCAGTTGTCTGATGTCTCTCGCGGCCTCGTTATTGTCGATATCGACCACCTTCAGGCAGTTTTCGAGGGAGATGTCGGCTATCTCGCCGTCGTTGAGGTAGACAACTCTGTCGGTGTATTCGACGATAGGCGTGGCATCCGAAGCGAGAAAAAACTCGTCCTCTCCGACGCCCACCACCAAAGGGCTGCTTTTACGGGCCGCAATGATCCTCGTTTTGTCCCCTTTTTCTATTATGGCGATGGCGTAGGCGCCGATCAGCTCTTTGAGCGCCTGTCTGACAGCCTCGGATAGCGAACAACCGCTCCGGTCGCGGATATATTCGATCAACTGAACTATAACTTCGGTGTCGGTATCGCTCCTGAAAGTATATCCGTTTGTCTCCAGCGCCTCTTTCAGAACGGCGTAATTTTCTATAATACCATTATGGATGATCGCAAGGCGTTGACTTTCGGAGTAATGGGGATGGGCATTCGCATCGTTGGGTTCTCCGTGGGTAGCCCATCGTGTATGAGCGATGCCGATATTTCCGCTCACATCCTTAGATGCCGCGAAACGCTCCAACTCGGCGACCTTTCCCCTGCTTTTATATATTCTCAGTTCTCCGCCGTCGGAGATGAGCGCCACTCCGGCGCTGTCGTATCCGCGATATTCCAGACGATGCAAACCTTTGACGAGTATCGGGTATGCCTCCCGCCATCCGATGTATCCCACTATTCCGCACATAGTCTAACCTCGATTCCGTTGTTTTTCAGATATTTTTTGAGTTCGGGAATTGCGATCTCCGCGTAGTGGAACACACTTGCTGCAAGGGCGGCATCGGCTTTTCCCTCGCGAAAAACGTCGGTGAAATGGCTCATCTTCCCGCCGCCGCCGCTCGCAATGACAGGTACGCCCACCGCCTCGGAGACTGCGCGGGTGATGTCGAGCGCGAAGCCGTTTTTGGTGCCGTCGTGCCTCATCGAGGTGAGCAGTATCTCGCCCGCTCCCGCCTCCACTCCACGTTTTGCCCAATCCAGCGCAGGTATCGTCGTGGGTTTCCTGCCGCCGTTCAGATAGACGCGCCACTCTCCGCCTTCGAAATCGGTGTCTATCGCCAACACTATACACTGGCTGCCGAATCTTTTCGCCATATCCGTCAGAAGACGCGGATTGCGCACAGCGGCGCTGTTAACCGATACCTTGTCGGCGCCGCACTCCAGCAGCAGCGACACATCGTCCGGACTGCCCACTCCGCCGCCAACCGTAAAGGGGATATCGAGACGGCGTGCGACCCTCTCCACCCACTCCCTGCGTGTGCGGCGACCCTCGTGGGTGGCGGCAATGTCGAGAAACACCAACTCGTCGGCCCCTTCGGCGGCGTAGCGTGCGGCGAGTTCGGCCGCGTCACCCACCGATCGCAGCCCCCCGAAGTTGATTCCTTTGACCGTCTCGCCGTCCTTCACGTCGAGACACGGCACTATGCGTTTAGTCAGCCCCATATATGAAATTGCGAAGAATGGTGTGTCCCACGGCGCCCGAGCGTTCGGGGTGGAACTGCACGGCGTGGAAATTGTCCCTCCTCAGGGCCGCGCTGTACGCTCCGCCGTAGTCGGCCGTGGCCACGGTGTGTGGGCCCGCCTCGACGTAGTATCCGTGCACGAAGTAGACGAACTCCCGCCCGGCAAGCCCTTCGAACAGCGGCGAGCGCAGATCGTAGATGTCGTTCCAGCCCATCTGCGGTATTTTCAACCCCGCCGCGGCGTCGAATCGCCTCACCCGCGCCGGAAATATTCCCAGGCACCCGGTGTCGCCCTCGTCCGAGCGTTCGCACATCAACTGCATGCCCAAACAGATTCCCAGCACCGGTTGCCGCAGTCCCGCTATCACGCGGTCGAGTCCACGTTCACGCAGCCACGCCATTGCCGACGACGCCTCGCCCACACCGGGAAAGATCACCCTGTCGGCACTCCCGATCGTCGCCGCGTCGTCGGTCACCGTCGCCGAAACCCCCAGTCGTTCCAAAGCGTAGAGTACCGACCGCACGTTGCCGGCGTTGTATTTCACTATGACGGTCTGCGGAGCTTTCATCTGCGCCGTCATCGAATAAAGAGCAGTTCACGGTACTTGGGCAGAGTCCATATCCGGTCGTCGACCACGAGTTCGAGTTTGTCTATGTGGTAGCGTATGGCCTCGAGCAGCGGTACCACGGTGTCGTGGTAGGCTATGGCTTTTTCGCGCTCGGCTTCGATGGTGTTGGCGGCTTTGCGCGCCTCGACCATTTCGGCGCTCTTCTCTATGATGAAGTCTATGTGCGAGCCGATCTCGCCGATGATGCGCCTGTCCTGGCGGCTCATGGCGGCAGCCTCGGCCGCGGGGAACAGGGCGTCGATCTTCGACACCTTGTCGAGCAGCACCGTCTGGTAGGCCGAGGAGACGGGCACGATGTGGTTCATCGCCAGATCGCCCAGTACCCGCGACTCTATCTGTATCTTCTTGGTGTACATTTCGCGTTTCACCTCGCAGCGCGACGTCACTTCGGCGCGGCTCAGCACTTCGCACCTTTCGAACAGCGCTATGGTCTCGGGCCGCGTGTAGTTGTCGAAGATCAGCGGCACGTTCGTCTCGCAGTCGAGCCCGCGTCGCGCCGCCTCGGCCTTCCACTCGTCGCTGTAACCGTTGCCCTCGAAACGAATGTCGCGGCACTCGACGATGAGTTCTTTCACCACCGTCACGATCGCCTTTTCGCGCGCCATGCCCCCCTCTATGAGCGCGTCGACCCGCTCGCGGAACCTTGCGAGTTCGTCGGCCACGGCACTGTTGAGAACCAACATCGACTCGGCGCTGTTGGCCGACGACCCCACGGCGCGGAACTCGAATCGGTTGCCCGTGAAGGCGAACGGCGAGGTGCGGTTGCGGTCGGTATTGTCGATCAGCAGTTCGGGAATGTGGGCTATGCCGAGCCCGAGCGCCGTTTTGTCGTCGAAGTGGATCACGTCGTCGGTGTCGGCCCGCTCCAGAGCGTCGAGCACCGCGCTGATCTGCCGCCCCGTGAAGACCGATACGATGGCCGGCGGCGCCTCGCCCGCTCCGAGACGGTGTGCGTTGGTGGCCGACGACACGGTGGCTTTCAGCAATCCGTTGTGCCTCCACACGGCGGCGATGGTGTTGACCAGAAAGACTATGAACCGCAGGTTGTCCACATGGTCGCCGCCGGGCGAAAAGAGGTTCACGCCCGTGTCGGTGGCAAGGCTCCAGTTGCAGTGCTTGCCCGAACCGTTGACCCCCTTGAACGGTTTTTCGTGCAGCAGAACGCGGAAGTGGTGGCGCCGCCCCACTTTTTTCATAAGCGACATCAGCAGCACGTTGTGGTCGTTGGCAAGGTTTATCTCCTCGTGGATCGGCGCAAGTTCGAACTGGTTGGGAGCGACTTCGTTGTGGCGCGTCTTGACGGGTATGCCCAGCTTCAGCGCCTCGTTCTCGAGGTCGGTCATGAAGGCGAGTACGCGCGTGGGGATCGACCCGAGGTAGTGGTCTTCGAGCTGTTGGTTGCGCGCACTTTCGTGGCCCATGAGCGTGCGGCCGGTCATCACCAGGTCGTGGCGGGCGGCATAGAGCGCGTCATCCACGAGGAAGTACTCCTGCTCGACACCCAGGCGCGGGGTTACCCGGCCTACCGCGGGATCGAAATAGCGGCACACCGCGGTCGCCGCGCGATCCAAAGCGGCCACCGAGCGCAGCAGCGGCGTTTTGTAGTCGAGCGCCTCGCCCGTGTAGGCAATGAACACCGTGGGTATGCAGAGTGTGTCGCCCAACACGAAAGCGGGCGACGAAGGGTCCCACGCCGAGTAGCCCCTCGCCTCGAAAGTGTTGCGCAACCCCCCGCTGGGCAGCGACGAGGCGTCGGGCTCCTGCTGCACAAGCAGTTTGCCCGAGAATTCTTCTATGACTCCCCCCGCCGGGTCGGGCTCGAGGAATGCGTCGTGCTTCTCGGCCGTGCCGCCCGTCAGCGGCTGGAACCAGTGGGTGTAGTGTGTCGCGCCGGTGTCTATGGCCCACTGTTTCATGCCTGTCGCCACACCGTTGGCAATCGTCCGGCTCAGCGGCAGTCCCTTGTCGATCGAGTCGATGAGCGCGGTGTAGGTGGTGCGCGACAGGTAGCGCTGCATCTTGCGGCGGGTGAAAACATACTTCTCGAAGTCGTCGGCCGGGCGGTTGTCGCTCACAGGCGGCACCGCCTTGCGCCCCAGGGCCTCTTTCAGTAACTCGAATCTCAATGTGCTCATATCCTATTCGTTTTATATCTTCATCTCCGCGATGCGCGTGGCGGCCATCATGACCCTCGACTGGTTGGCCAGCGACGAAAAACGCACGAATCCCCGTCCGCGGGGGCCGAAACGCTCGCCCGGCGAGCAGAGGATGTTGCACTCCTCGAGCATCTTGTCGAACATCTTCCACGACGAGCCGTAGGGCGACTCCACCCACAGGTAGGGCGAGTTGACCCCGCCCCAGTATTTTAGTCCCGCCTCGCCGAGCGCCCTGCGCAGGATGGCCGCGTTGCCGAGGTAGTAATTTATGTTCTCGCGAATCCACGCCAATCCCTCGGGGCTGAAGAGCGTCTCGGCCCCGCGCTGGATGATGTACGACGGGGTGTAGTTCTTGATGCCGAGGCGTTTTCTCCACAGCGCGTTGAGGTTGGCGCTCTTGTCGGCGCTGAACGAGTAGCCGGTTATGTCCTTCGGAATGATCGTGTAGCCGCAGTGGAGTCCCGTGAAGCCGGCGTTCTTCGAGAAACTGCGAAACTCGATCGCAACTTTTTTCGCACCCTTTATCTCGTAGATGGTCTGCGGAACGGAGGGGTCGGTGACGAACGATTTGTAGGTGGCGTCGAACAGGATCAGCACCTCGTTGTCGATGGCGTACTTCACCCACTTCTCCATCACCTGGCGCGGCATCACGCATCCCGTAGGGTTGTTGGGGTAGCTAAGATAGATCACGTCGGGCCGCAACTTGGGGAACTCGGGCATGAAGTCGTTCTCCTTCGGGCATTCCAGATATATGATGTGGCTCCACTGTCCCGACTCGTTGAGCACGCCGGCCCGGTTGCTTATCACGTTGGCGGCGATGTAGTCCTGCGACACGGGGTCGATCGTGGCTATGCGGTTGTCACGGTGGAGAATGTCGCCGAACCCCACGAGGTCTTCCTTGGTGCCGTGGTTGATGAACACCTCGTCGGGGTCGATTCGCACCTTATAGGTTTGGAAGTTGTACTTCACTATGGCGTCTATAAGGAAAGGGTATCCCTCCATCGGGCCGCGCCCCTTGAAAGTCGCCTCGCCCGTCATTTCGGCCATCGCCTTCACCATCGCCTCGGTAACGCCCGGCGAGAGGGGCAGGCTCACGTCGCCGCTGTCGAGCGCAATGAGCGGAGCGTCGCGGTGGATCGCCCTGAAACGGTTGATCTTCTTGTCGATACGATCCTGGATGTCGTCGTTGAAAACCTTCAGGAATTGAGAGTTGATGAGTGCCATAGCGTGAACAAAGGTAATGATTCGGTTGGACGGAAGTTTATAAAAAAGCAGACCAAAGTTTCAATATTGCGCCTAAAATACGCATTTTCCATAAATATCCGTATATTTGCAGAGATTTTACGCCCGCGGACGCGAAATTATTGATATTTCACACCCACCACCGACAACGATGGACGAACATTCACTGGACGAACTCGACTACAAGATTCTCAACCTGATCTCGAACGACGCACGCATCTCGTTCCTCGAGGTGGCGCGCATCGCCGGGGTATCGGGCGCGGCTATCCACCAGCGGGTGCAGAAGATGACCGCCGGGGGCATCATCACCGGCTCGGGGCTAAAACTCGACATGGACAGGATCGGCTACCACATCTGTGCGTGGGTATGCCTCGGTTTCGACGGGATGCGCAGTTTCGGTGCCGTTGCCGAGGAGCTCGCCGCCGTGCCCCAGATCGTGGAGTGCCACTCCACGGTGGGCGAGTGGGACTTCATGGTCAAGATATACGCGCGCAACAGCATGCACCTGCTCGATCTGGTGCGGCGGCAGCTCAAACCGCTCGGCGCCGTGCGCATACAGATCAACATGTCGTGTGGTGAGCTGTTCCGCCGGCAAATGACATTTCATACGAATGGGATCGTTAAAAAATAAAATCGACGCGAAAACCGCGGTTTCGATGTAAAATTTTAAATACAGGGGGAGGTCCCGGTTTTTAGACCCACACCGCGGCCCGTTTTCCGCCGGGAAATATTTTCCTTTGTGGCGGTGTACTACTTAAAAGCAAACCAGAAAATGGAAGAAGAGGTAAAAAACTATGTGGACACATTCATGTCCACGCTCATCGCCCGGAATCCCGGCGAAAAAGAGTTCCACCAGGCCGTGCGCGAAGTCGTCGAGAGCCTTGCACCCTACATTATCGAAAATCCGCAACTGCGCAAGAGCAAGATACTCGAACGCATCACCGAGCCCGAGCGCGTGGTGATCTTCCGCGTGCCGTGGCTCAACGACCGCGGCGAGGTGGAGATCAACCGCGGCTACCGCGTGCAGATGAACAGCGCCATCGGGCCATACAAAGGAGGTATCCGTTTCCATCCGTCGGTCAACCTGAGTGTGCTGAAGTTCCTTGCCTTCGAGCAGACATTCAAGAACTCGCTCACCACGCTGCCGATGGGCGGTGGCAAGGGCGGGAGTGACTTCAACCCCAAGAACCGCTCCGACGAGGAGGTGATGAAGTTCTGCCAGAGTTTCATGACCGAGCTCCAGCGCCACATAGGCTCCGACACCGACGTGCCCGCGGGCGACATAGGCGTGGGTGGCCGCGAGGTGGGCTACATGTACGGTCAGTACAAGAGGCTACGCAACGAGTTCACCGGAACGCTCACGGGTAAAGGACTGGGATGGGGCGGAAGTCCGCTCAGGCCCGAGGCCACGGGCTACGGCACCTGCTACTTCGCCGAGGCGATGCTGGCCACACGCGGCGAGAGCTTCAAGGACAAGACGGTGGTGATCTCCGGCTCGGGCAACGTGGCACAGTACGCCGTGCAGAAGACGCTGCAACTCGGCGGGAAACCCGTGACCCTCTCCGACTCGAACGGCTACATTCACGACCCCGACGGGATCGACGCCGGGAAGTTGCAGTATGTTTTCGAGCTTAAAAATATCTTCAGGGGCCGCATCAAGGAGTACGTGGAGCGCTACCCGAAGGCGAAATATTACGAGGGACAGAAACCGTGGGGCGTGAAGTGCGACATCGCGCTGCCGTGCGCTACGCAGAACGAACTCGACGGTGAGGCCGCCGCACTGCTCGTCAAGAACGGCTGCAAGTGCGTTGCCGAAGGGGCTAACATGCCCTCGACACCCGAGGCGATAGCAGTGTTCCAGAATGCGAAACTGCTCTACGCGCCCGGTAAGGCCGCCAACGCGGGCGGGGTGGCGACGTCGGGACTCGAGATGACCCAGAACTCGATGCGCATCTCGTGGACACCCGAAGAGGTCGACGCCAAGCTCCACTCCATAATGAGCGACATTCACGCTGCATGTATCAAATATGGCACCGAGGAGGACGGCTACATCAACTACGTGAAGGGCGCGAATATTGCAGGATTCATTAAGGTTGCGGGGGCCATGCTTTCGCAAGGACTTGTTTAGGAAACAATATGTGAAATGAGAGACAGGATACGGGCTTCGCTCGAGAGTTTTGACTATGGGCGGTTGATGCAAAGGCGCATCAACCGCATCCTGTTGATATGCAGTTCCTACGACGCTTATATCCTCGAGGAGGACGGGCGGCTCGATGTGCGTATCAATCAGGAGTATCGCGATCTGAACCTGACGCACACGCCGTCGTTCATTCGTGTGAGTACCACCGCCGAGGCGCTGGAGGTGTTGGCCTCCGAGGTCGACATCGACCTGGTGATCAGCATGTACAACGTGGGCGAGCCCGACGTGTTCAATTTCGCCCGGCAGGTGAAAGTGATGCGGCCCGGGCTGCTCGTGGTGCTGCTGACCCACTTCACGCGCAACATCTCGCGGCGAATTTGGGGCGAGGACACCAGCGGGCTGGACTACATCTTCTGCTGGCACGGCAATCCCGACCTGCTCATCGCCATAGTCAAACTCATAGAAGACCGCATGAACGCCGACGTCGATATTTTGGAGGTCGGCGTGCAGTGTATCCTGCTGGTGGAGGATTCGATACGCTACTACTCGTCGTATCTTCCGGCGATCTACCGCATAGTGATGAAGCAGACGAGCGAGTTTGTACGCGAGGCGATGGGTGAACAGCAGCAAATGCTGCGCAAGCGCTCGAGGCCCAAGATTCTGCTCGCAACCAACTACGAGGATGCCGTGTCGCTGTATGAGCGCTACAAGAACAACCTGCTGGGGATAATCTCCGACGTGGGATTCGTGATGCGCAAGGGCGACAATCCCGACGACGAAAAGATCGACGCAGGGATCGATCTGTGTCGTTTCGTGAAGGCCGACAATCCGTTTATGCCCTTTGTGATGCAGTCCTCGCAGGCATCGGTTCGTGAGACGGCGCAGGAGTTGGGTGTGGGGTTCCTCGAAAAATACTCCGACACGCTGCTGCAGGAGTTGGAACGGCACATGACCGCCGAGTTCCGGTTCGGCGACTTCATCTTCCGCGACCCCGAGACGAGGGTCGAGGTGGGGCGCGCCCGCGACCTGCGCGAGATGCAGACGGAACTTGCGGCCATACCCGACGAAGTGCTGCTCTATCACGTCGAAAACCAGCATATCTCGAAGTGGCTCTACGCGCGGGGGATATTTGCGCTGGCGCATGTGTTCGAAAAGACTCCCGCCGAGCAGTTCCTCAGCACCGACAGCATGAGGGCGTTTCTGGTCGACAGTATTGGCAACTACCGCATTTTGCTTTCGCAGGGGGTGGTGACCCCATTCTCGGAGGCGTCGTTCAGCGACAGTGTGTGGATGTCGCGCATAGGCGAGGGGTCGCTCGGCGGAAAGGGACGCGGCCTTGCGTTCATGAACAACATGCTGCTCAAGCACAACTTCTACGACAAGTATCCCGGAGTGAGGGTGATGCTCCCCCGAACGCTCATAGTGGCGACCGACTGTTTCGACGAGTTCATGGAGATCAACGGGCTGCACTACCTTGCGAGTGCCGATCTGTCGGACGACGACATACTGTCGGAGTTCGTGTCGTCGCACCTGCCCGAGAGCCTGCTCACTAAGCTGCGGGTGTTCATCCGCTACGCGAGCGGGCCGTTGGCCGTGCGGTCGTCGTCTAAACTCGAGGACTCGCACTACCAGCCCTTCGCCGGCATTTACTCGACATACATGATACCCCAGGCCGAGAACGAAGACCGCACGCTGAGGCTGTTGGGCAAAGCCATAAAGAGCGTCTATGCCTCGGTGTTCCTTACGTCGGCACGGCAATATATCACCGCCAGCGGCAACATGCTTTCCGAGGAGAAGATGGCAGTGGTGATACAGGAGGTGTGCGGCAGCGAGGAGCAGGGGCTGTTCTTTCCAACAGTGTCGGGCGTGGCTCGCTCGCTCAACTTCTATCCGTTGGGCAACGAACGGCCCGAGGAGGGGGTGGCCGAGATCGCCGTGGGACTCGGGAAACTGGTGGTCGACGGCGGGCGCGTGCTGCGTTTCTCGCCCAGGCATCCGAGGCACACGCTGCAGCTTTCGGTGACGGAACTTGCGCTGCGGGAGACCCAGCGCGAGATGTATGTGCTCGACCTGCGGCCCGAGAAGTTCAAAACGTCGCTCGACGAGGCGGTCAACCTCCAGAAGATCGACATCAACGCCGCCAAGGATTTCCGCAACATAGCCCATGTGGCGTCGACGTGGGACATGAACAACCAGATGATCTCCGACAACGTGATGATCGACGGACGGCGCATCATCACCTTCGCGCGCATACTCAAGTACGACTCGTTCCCGCTGGCCGAGATACTCACCGACCTTTTGGAGATGAGCAGCCGTGAGATGCGCGGACCGGTCGAGATAGAGTTTGCCTGCGACCTCGACGTGCCGCGGGGAGCGAGCCGCGTGTTCAATTTCCTGCAAATCCGTCCCATAGTCGACAACGAGAACCGCACGTCGCTCGACTGGGATAAAGTCTCCACCGAGGGGGCACTGCTGTGGGCCCAAAGTGCCGTGGGAGTGGGAGCCGTGGAGGGTGTGCGCGACATCGTGTACGTCAAACCCGAGGCGTTCGACAACATGCGAACCATAGAGATAGGGGCCGAGATAGAGGCGATAAACAGGCGGCTCAAAGAGGCCAAACGAAATTACGTGCTCATCGGGCCCGGACGGTGGGGATCGAGCGATCCTTTCCTCGGGGTGCCGGTCAAGTGGGGCGACATTTCGGAGGCGTCGGTGATCGTCGAGTGCGGACAGGCCAACTTCCGCGTCGACCCGAGCCAGGGGACGCACTTCTTCCAAAACCTGATCTCGTTCGGGGTGGGGTACCTCACCATTAACCCCTTCATGGACGACGGCGGACTCGACCTCGATGCGCTCAACGCCGCCGAGACGGTGAGCGAAACGCAGTATGTGCGCCACGTGAGATTCCCCGACCCGCTCTACATCTTCGTCGACGGCCGCAACAACAAGGCCATCATCCGCACCTCCTGACCCCAGGCACGTGGGAGGGGCTTTGCCCCCTAAAACGCCAACTGGTCGAGATGGGCGGCTATCTTGGCCGTGTGCGTTCCGGCCGTGCGTTCGGCGCGGTTGTTGCCGAAGGCGGGAAAGATCACGGCGCCGGCCATGTGGGGTGTAATGTCGGAGATGTAGGCTCCGGCATCACCGCCTCCGCAGGTGTAGAACGGGATGACGGTCTTGCCGTCGAAGTCGTGCGCCCCGACGAATGCCAACATGGGCAGCGAGGCCGTGCCGAACCAGATCGGCGTCCCGAGGAACACCACGTCGTAGTCGGCGATGTTTACGTTTTCCGACGCTCCGCCCAACGCCGGGAGGATGTTTTCGTCCCTTTGCTTTTGCGCAACCTCGATCGTCGCCCCTTCGTCGGCGGGGTAGGGGGTCGCGAGAGTGATTTCGTGCAGGTCGCCGCCGAACTTTTCATAAATCTGCTCCGCAACGGCCCGCGTGTTGCCCGACTGCGAATAGTAAACGATGAGCACTTTGGATTTAGCGCCACCGCATGCGGCGAGCACGGCGCTCAGCAAAACAAGTAGAATGATCTTTGTTCTCATAGTGTGCAGGTGTTTTTTTGTGAGAATGTTTTGCAAAGTTAATTAAAGTTGATCAAAACCAGAGCGTGTTAGTCGATCTGTTGCCCGGGTTTATCGACCGTTTCAACGAGCAGGCGTGGGAGCATGGCATCGTCGGCTCGATGGACGCGCTGTGTCGTTCGAGCCGCGCTCGCTCGATCTTATCTGGTGCGAGGGGGTGATCTACAACATCGGTTTCGAGCGGGGACTGCGCTACTGGCGCGAATTTCTGCGGCCCGGCGGTTGGGTGGCCGTGACGGGGTTAATTGCCGCGTATAAGGCGCACCGACTGGAACTGATCTTTATTGAGGCTCGTTTCTGTGACGTTTGCGCCTATCCCCACGTAGAGGCGATAACCCGTCGTGGCGTTGATCTGGTTCGAGCTCCACCACTGGCCCAACAGTCCCATTTCGATATAGACACCCGTGTTTGTGCGCCGGCCGCCGGGCAGTGCCGAGAAACCACTGGCGTTGTCGGACCAGATGTAGGGGTTCCACACTTCGAGCGATTTGATTTTTCGTCCCATCTCCGGATAGAGGTACTGCCACATCGAGTACCAGTCGTCTCTGGAAGGAAGGTGCCAGCCGTCGGGAGCGAATCGTGCCGCGGTCGCCGTGTTCCAGGTGTAGAGCGCTCCGTAGAGGCTTTTGTAGGAGGCCGGGTTGTTGTTATAGTAGTAATAAGTGAGCTGAGTGCCGTCGGTGTAGTGTTCGGCGCGGTAGTTCTGCGCGATCCAGTACTGCGTGCCTATTTTGACGATGGGATAATTGTTGCCGTCGACGTCGGTCAGGATGTATGGCTGCGCCCGGAGTGTGGCGGTCTCTTCGTTGGACGCGGCTTCGATGTGTCCGGGCGTGAACCGCACTTTGCCGATCAGCGGCAGGTTGCCGGACGTGTAGGAGTCGAGGGTGTTTGAGGAGCCGAAAACCGCCGAGCCGCCGTGCACCGGGGCAGTGTTGTATTCATACCGTCCCTGAGTTCTGTTGGGAGTGCGGTTGTAGACTCTCGCCACGAAACCGGCACTCAGAACGAGGCGTCCGTCGTCGCCCGCCGGGTAGATCACCTCGGCTATCTGGTCTGCCCTCGGTGCGGAGTTGCGGAAAATATACTCCATGCACACCCGGCCGATGAGCCTCGTGCCGTTGTAGATGTCCCACACTCGCGAAGACGACCAGTTTATGTCGTTCATGTCGAAGATCAGACCGGGCCAACGGTCGGTCAGAGTCAGATTGATGGTGAGGCTCTCGCCCGGAACGAATAAAATATCGTCGGCAGGCATGAAAACGTAATCGTTCCCGTCGAGAGTGATGCGCACCAACGGAAGGTCGGCGCCGACCTCCTGCGGCATGACGATGGCGTCGAAAGTCGCGTCGTAGCCGGGCGTGGTGTCGGCATGGCGCAGGAGAGTGATCTCCGCTTCCTCTCTCGTGTCGTGAATGTTCCTGGTTGCCGCCGTACCCGTCAACACCCTGCCAGGCAAAGCCATCTCGTTGCGGGCGATGCCGCCGGGCGAGCCTGAGCGGATGATGGTGCCGTCGGAGAGGTCGATGGTCATTTGCCGCGACAGTCCGGCGATCGTAACGTGTGCTCTTTGCGGCCAGCCGTCGCCGGCATCGAACGACGCCCTGATGTTGATGCGTACTCTCGACAGCAGGTGCGAAAACGTGAGCTGCACGGGCACTCCCGGCTGATTTCCCGTGGCTTTCGCCCACAACAGGTCGTTGCTCTTATAATTTTCCGTAGTGGATTGATCGGCCCCGACGGTGAACGGATAGCTGCGGGGGTCTTCCGTCGAGAGGTTCGGATCGTAGGGCCAGTAAGCCCACACGTCGAGCGTCGACTCACCCGGCCACGGTAGCGGTGAACCACCGGTAGCCGTCCAGCGCGTTCCGTCGTAGGTGTAGGCAGTGTTGGCGGCGTAATTTTCGGGGCCGGGTGCTCCGGACGAAACCGCTGCGTAGAGACCTATCCGGTCGCCGGGGTCGAAACCGTTTCCCGTTATACGCTCCCCGGCTATGGCGGGGCTGATCTCGAGGGTTCCGTTAGCGAGACAATCGCCAGGTTTATCACCGATGCAACCCGCAGCGAGGAGAAGTCCTCCTGCAACGAAGCCATACATCCGAAGATGTTCCGTTGCTGCAGACATGAGACCTCCTCCGTTATATTATTGAGGCCCTGCCGGCCCGCCTATGGTGCCGCCGTCTGTCCAGTCCTCGATGCGGGAGGTGAGTGAGACGCCGTTGACGGATACATCGAGGGTGACGGTATATTTGGTACCCGCTGCAAACGAGACGGGGGCGGCGGGAGTGTGGAATCTCGACCGGCCGTCGATGATGAGTTCGAAGAGCGGTTGCGCTCCCGTGGCGGTTTGGGGAACCACGATGGCCGTGAATCCCGTGGCGCTCTGAGATCCCAACCCACCGGTGACATTGGCGACTCCGTAGGCCCGTATGGTGGAGGGAGTGCCGGTGGCGGCGGAGATTTCGCCGTTATCTATGCGGAGGGTCGTCTCGGGAAGGCTGTTAAGCACGTTGATCCCCGTCAGCCGGTTGAGGTCGATTGTCGTACTGCCGGTGGTGATGACGAAATCGAGTTTCGACAACTTGTGACGGAATGTGAGCGGGATTGCGTCGGACTGCGGAGCCACGTTGGTTCTGGCGCCCAACAGCAGGTCGGAGCCGAGGTAATTACCCTGTTGCGTCTGGTCGGCCTGAACGGCGAACGTGAGAGGCGTTGCGAGCGAGGTGGTCGCACCGTATGGATGGACGGCGTAGAGATCGACCGCCGTGCCGTCCGAGGGGAAGAACATGGGGGTGCGATAGGTGAATCCGCCTGTGCCGTTGGCCGTGATCCGGTTGTTGGCGTAGAGCCAGTCGGGAGTGTCACGCGATCCGGTGCGCGTGACAAACAGGCTGAGGGATTGCCCGTTGAATATCTGGTTGTCCTGAAGACGCGGTTCCGCTCCGAACTGCACTTCACTGCTGAGCATGATCGCTTTCCCGGTTCCATCGACTCCGGGGCAATAATAGTAGTTCCGGGTGCAGGCAGAACTCCATATGGCTGCCGCCACCAATATGCCGTATACTGTCGTATCGACGATTTTTTTCATACAATACATAACAGAAGTGTTTTTAATGATCCGGGAGCAAAAACAATACCATTCCGGAAAACATGCTTGAACAGCGGCGAAAGCTCTATTGATACATGATCAACATGGGGCGGGGCGACAGAGAGACGACCTGTTCGGGGGTCAGGAGCGGACGGTCGTATCCGGCCCCGGGTATGCCGAAGTTGTAGAACAGTTTGAACCCCTTGTCGGGCATATTGGTTGCCTCGGCATTGTAGGCATAAGAGCTGCGTTTTTCGGCCGGCGTGCCGAATCCGTCGGCACAGTGGATCAACCGCACCCGCACGTAATTGTCTGTCACGCGGTCGCGCCGGGAGATCATCCTGGCGTTGAACTGATGAACCACCATGAGACGCTCGCCGGGGATCCCGTTCTGCGCCATATAGTCATCCATTGCCTGCATGGCACCGTTGAGTTCATCGCCCGTCACGCTGCCTATCTCGTGCATGGGCTGCGTGGTGCGCCATTCGGGGTCGAGCGCCAGATGGACGTTGGGGTAGGCGAGCCACGGGAGCATCCTGCGCAGCGATGCCACCGGATCGTAGCGGCCGATCTGATGGTCGAGGAACACGATCATGTCGCGCTCGGCGGCGTAGTCGATATACTCCTTCACCTGCCGGTCGCTCATGATGCCGATCGCGCCTTCGGGCCACACCGTGCCGTAGATCAGATAGAAGGCTTTGATGACGCCCCGATCACCGTTCGCGGCGTCGTATTCAGCAGCCAGCGCGGTCAGTTTTTCGTCGAGTTCCTCCTTGGAATAACGCCCCAGAATTCCCATCCGCCGCGAATTGGGATGGCCGTAGAAGGCCAATATGTCGTTCCCGGCGATCTGTCCGGCAACCGGAGTTCTGTGGCCGGCGGAGGTATCGGTGGGGCTTTTTAACGTCTCGACGGACTGTGGCGCCAGCGTCAGCGATAAAAGGGAGAGTGCGAATGAGATCATTTTGCTCGAATTTTACAGAGCCCGTATGCAAAACAGATGCCAGTCGCTTTTATGCTTCGATCACAGCGCGTGCGGAACTTTTAAAAATATGGCAAAATTGGAGATGCACAATGAAATATAATTAAAAAATAGATATATTTGCAATCGAGGTCAGCATGAGAGCCCGATAATAAAAATTAAAAAAATCAACAAACCCTTAAAAACTCAACGGCAAAATGAAAAGTTTCAAACTTCCGGCAACAGCGCTGACCATACTCTGCTGTGCCGCATGCGCCACTCTGGGCGCACAAACCAGGCCCACGGCCTCTGCTCCGGCGGCGATCCTGAAGGCCGGAACCGCAAAAGTTAACATCACTCCCGAAAATCCGCGCTATCCGGTGCACGACTCGCTGTGGGCGCGCAGCCTGATCCTCGACGTGGGCGGCGAGCGGATCGCCTTTATCGCCTACGACAATACCAACTACGTCAACGAAGAGCTGATGGCCGCCCTCAAAGCGAAGCACAATCTCCGTGAGCTCTTTTTCTGTCAGTCGCACACCCACTCGGGTGCATGGGGTGAGGAGGCCCGCACCGAAGCGCTATTTACTCGGGTGCTCGACGAAGCCGCGGCCGGTATGTTCGAAGCGAAAATCTCTGGCGGATGGCGAACTTTCCCGCAGCTTTCGTTCATGCGCCTCATTGTGCGCGAGAACGGCCGGGCGAGAGAGTCGTGGTTTGGCGACGACCACTACCGGGCTGTCAATCCCGAGCGCATTCCCCACGGCCCGGTCGATAATTCCGTGGGGGTGATCCGCATCGACGATGCCGCGACGGGCTCGCCTCGCGTCGTGGTGATGAACTACGCCTGCCATCCCGACGTGGTGTGGAACAACTTCGAGGTTTCGGCCGACTTCGTGGGTTACGCGACCGAATATACCGAGCAGGCGTTCGATGGCGCGGTGACGTGTCTGTTCGTGCAGGGAGGCGCGGGCAACCAGGCTCCGCTCTTCAAGGATGGCGGCCGCGAATCGCCCGACGATCCGCGTCCCGCCAACTACGACCTGATCGAGAGGATGGGCAAGCTCCTCAGCATCGAGGCGGTGAAACTCACACGCGAACTTTACCCCAACCCCTATGACGTTCCCTCTCTTAAAGTCCGCACCAGCACCCTCGAGATCGGGCCGCGTTACCCCTCCGACCAGCCAAGGGTGATCTCGACCAACGTCGCCGCCGTGCTCATCAACGACCGCTATTCGATCGCCACCTTCCCGGGTGAACCGTTCATAAAGTACCAGATAGACTGGAAGCGCGAGATGGCGGCGGCGGGAAAGATTCCGTTCTTCTTTGGCTACGCCTGGAACGGCGGCCGGCCGCCCGGATACGTGCCCGACGTGAGGAGCGCCGCGCTGGGCGGATTCGGCGCCGATCGCGACATAGAGGTAGGTACCGGCGAACGCATAATGACGCGCCTGCTCGAAAATTTCTACTGGCTGGAGGGGCTGTTCACCGACTCACATCCCCTTTAGCGCGTCGAGGAGTGCTCCGGCCCAATAATTTCTGAGTCCGAATCCGCGCGCCTTTCCGGCGATTCCCTGGCCGTGCAAAACCTCGCGCGAAGCTATATCGAAGTAGACGACTATAAAAACGCCGTTGTAGGTCGATTTGTCGAGCAGCTCACCTATGATTACGAGGCCCGTTCCCTCACTCTCCCGCAACTCGTAAC
Organism: Alistipes sp. UBA928; assembly: GCA_002293665.1. Classification (GTDB taxonomy): domain Bacteria; phylum Bacteroidota; class Bacteroidia; order Bacteroidales; family Rikenellaceae; genus UBA940. The sequence continues at coordinate 17,307 of DBDQ01000026.1, forward strand.
GGCGCACCATTTCGGCGACTTCGTCCTTGGAGATGAAGTATTCCGGCGAGGTTGTAACCACCTCAGACGGGTCGATCTCGCTGTTTAGGCGGGTTGTCGCGGAAATATTCCGAACAACGATGTTCTTCAGGAGGAACTTTCCGGGGTCGTATTTCGGCCACTCGGCGATGACGAGCGAATTGATCCTGCCGAAAGCGTCCTTGAACTGCGCTCCCGTTTCGGCCGCACCGAACACTTTGGTTCTCGAAAAATCGACACCATAGTAGTTGACGTCGGATTCAATGCCGGGCTGCGCCGACAGTGTCGCGCACCCAAAGATCGTGATGGCAATGGCGATTATTAATTTTTGCATAACAATATCTCTTAAAGTCTAAATTTTTTAATAAGGAACTTGGCGTATTCGCGCCCGGCCTTAGCATAACACTCCTGGATTCGATACCCGGTTTCGAAATCCAATCCGGAAAAACTGTTGGCCGAGGCGTTTTCAATCAGTACGCGGGCGATAACATCGCCCGTCGTGCGATTCATGACGTTAATTTCCAGCGTTATGGAAGCGTTCTGACGCATGATGCCGATGTTGAATCCCGGTTCCGTAAAATAGGTGTTTATGTGAAACCAGTATTGGGACTGCCCATCGTCGGGGATCAATGTGATTCCGCCGTTTCTGCTGTCGTCGACCATGTATTTGTTAAACAGTTCGAAGAATTTGGGCTCAAAGCGCTCCGTCCTGTCATTCGTCCAACTGCATCGCCCTGGCCGGGTTCGTCCTTGTTGTAATCTTCGACTTTTCTGGCTATGTAATCGGCCTCGCGAAGTTTGCCCACCTGCATGTTGTCGTACGTAAACACGGCCCCGATAGTTGTTTCCGTCGCGATGGGGTCGATACTGCCCGAGACAACGTTGATCCGATCATGGCAAGTGAGAGGTGGGCCAACTGTACGAGATCGCCGCTGGCTCCAACGCTGCCGTGCTGTGGGATAACCGGACAAATGTCTCTGTTTATGAACTCGGTCAACAGGTCGGTGACGGAGGGATGAACGCCAGAGCGCCCCTGAATGAAGGTCATGTAGCGGGCCAGCATCGCGGCACGAACACAGACCGGAGGCAAAGGTTCGCCCGCACCGCACGCATGGGAGCGGATGATGTTGTACTGTATAAGGCATTGAGGCTCCGGTCGTCGATGCGATACTGCGCCATCGGCCCGAAGCCTGTGTTAATGCCGTATATGACTCTGTCTTTCGAGAACTCCCGCAAAAAGAGATAGCTGGCCTTGACTGTTTTCCTGTCTGTTTGAGTTGTAGCGATCTTCTTTTTTGTGGAATAAAATCTCTTTTATATCCTGCAAGTTCAACATGGTGTTACATAAAGCTTTCCGTGAACACGGCCGCAAAGGTATGAAAAATGATTGTGATTGGCTGTGTTAATATTTATATCCAAGCTTTCATATCCTCTTTAACGATCGAGATTCCTGCGATTCCGATATTCATCGTATCTTGAATGGATGATCGGAGCCTCTCCGCCAGAAGTAGCTGTGAGGGCGATTAAACGAAAAAAGCGACCCGAAAGTCGCTTTTTTACCGTGATTCCGCTGGGGTCATTAACTTCGCTACGCTCGTTTTCCTCCTCCTTGCGGTGCATAGCCCACGAGTGGTCTCTGCGCCCGCTTCGTTCGTCGGTTCGTGATCCAGCTGGGGCTCGAACCCAGGACCCCATCCTTAAAAGGGATGTGCTCTACCAACTGAGCTACTGAATCGTCCGGAAAGCGGGGGATTTCGACAACTGCTGAGGGCAGATCCTCCCGATTTCAGGGTGCAAATGTAATTGCTTTTTTTTGTTTGACAAAATAAAATTTGCGTTTGCCGACGACTTGCACTACTTTTGCGTGTAATTATATCACGTGTCGAACATAATCTCTGATCGAAAAATGTCGAAAGTCATCATCATCGGCGCTGGCGGGGTGGGTACCGTCGTCGCTCACAAGGTTGCCGCAAACCCCGTTTTCACCGACATCACACTCGCAAGCCGCACTGTTGCCAAAGCCGATGCCATAGCCGTGGCCGTCAATGCCATCCACGGCGAAGGGCGTATAAAAACCGCTCCGGTCGACGCCGACAGCGTGCCGCAACTCGTGGCGCTGTTTCGCGTCCACAAGCCCGACATCGTCATCAACGTCGCCCTGCCATATCAGGACCTTACCATCATGGACGCGTGCCTCGAGTGCGGCGTGAACTACCTCGACACCGCGAACTACGAGCCCAAGGACGAGGCTAAGTTCGAGTACTCGTGGCAGTGGGCCTACCACGATCGTTTTAAAGCCGCCGGGCTCACCGCGATCCTCGGCTGCGGGTTCGATCCGGGCGTGAGCGCCATTTTCACGGCCTACGCGGCCAAACACCACTTCGACGAGATACAGTACCTCGACATTGTGGACTGTAATGCCGGCAACCACGGAATGGCTTTTGCCACGAACTTCAATCCCGAGATCAATATTCGTGAGGTTACGCAGCCCGGGCGTTATTGGGAGAACGGGGCATGGGTGACCACGAAGCCACACGAGATACACAAGCCGCTGCACTATCCCGAGATCGGGGCGAGAGAGTCGTATGTGATCTATCACGAAGAGCTTGAGTCGCTTGTGAAACACTATCCGTCGATCCGCCGGGCGCGTTTCTGGATGACCTTCGGGCAGGAGTATCTGACCCACCTGCGCGTGATCCAGAATATCGGCATGGCTCGCATTGACCCGGTGATGTACAACGGGGTGGAGATCGTGCCGATCCAGTTTCTGAAGGCCGTGCTGCCCGATCCGAAGTCTTTGGGAGAGAACTACACGGGGCTTACCTCGATCGGTTGCCGCATACGCGGGATCAAAGACGGTCGCGAGCGTACATATTATATATACAACAACTGCGACCATGAGGCGGCGTATCGCGAAACAGGCACGCAGGCTGTGAGCTACACTACGGGGGTTCCGGCGGCGCTCGGAGCGGCAATGTGGGCACGTGGACTGTGGAGTGGGGCAGGGGTGTTCAACGTCGAGCAGTTCGACCCCGATCCATTCCTTGCCGAACTCGGGCCGCAGGGTTTGCCTTGGGTGGAGAAATTTGATATCGACCTCGAAGTCGACTGATTCTGGCGGTGATTGATTTCGAGAAGATACCCTCGCCGTGCTATGTGTTGGACGAGTCGGCTTTGCGGCGGAACCTTGCTGTGATTGACCGGGTGCGGCGCGAGAGTGGTGCGGAGGTGATCGTTGCGCTGAAGGCGTGTGCGATGTGGAGCATTTTTCCGGAGTTGGCGCGGCATTCCGACGGGGCGACAGCTTCGTCATTGAACGAGGCGCGGCTCGTGGCCGAGGAGTATGGCTCCCCGGCGCATACTTATGCTCCGGCTTATTCGGATGCCGAGTTCGAGGGTATCTTGCGTTATAGCAGTCATATAACTTTTAACTCTCTGACACAGTTCGAGCGGTTCGGCTCAAAAGCGCGAGCCAAAGGCATCTCCTGCGGCCTGCGCGTAAATCCCGGTTGGTCGCCGGTTGAGACCGACCTTTACAACCCCGCTTTGCCGGGGTCGAGGCTCGGGGTGGAGCGGCTTGAGGCGCTGCCCGAAGGGATCGAGGGGGTGCATTTCCACGTGCTGTGTGAATCGGGCGCCGGTGATCTGGCACGGGTGTTCGAGGCCGTCGAGGAGCGTTTCGGGCATATTTTGGACGACGAGCGTCTGAAGTGGCTCAACTGCGGTGGCGGGCATCTTATGACGCGAGAGGGCTACGACGTGGAATTGCTTATCGAAACGATCAAAAATTTCCGGGCGAAACACCCCGGAATAAGAATAATCCTCGAACCCGGCAGTGCGTTTACCTGGCGCACGGGGTGGCTCGTGTCGACGGTGGAGGACGTGGTGGAGAGCGGCGGCGTGCGCACTGCCATGCTCGATGTGTCGTTCGCGTGCCACATGCCCGACTGTCTTGAAATGCCCTACAAACCCGCGATCGTGGGCGCGCGCGACACGCAGCCCGGCGAACGCGGTTGGCGAATGGGCGGCAGCAGTTGTCTGGCGGGCGATGCGATGGGCGAGTGGACTTTCAGTCGGAGCGCCGACGGCGGATTTGGCTACGCAGAAAACGAATGCCGGGAACTCAAGGTAGGCGACCGGGTGGTGTTCGAGGACATGATCCACTACACGATGGTCAAGACCACCATGTTCAACGGCGTTCGCCACCCATCTATCGCTATCCTCGGCGCCGACGGCACACTCCGGATCGTAAAGCGATTTGGTTATGAAGATTACAAGAACAGAATGAGTTAAGAACGAAATATGGAAAACTTCAAACCCACGGAATACACTCTCGAGTGCGTCGCGACGGGGCGACGGTTCGAGGACACGGGCTGGATGCTCGAAGACAGGCAGTGTGGCACGCCGTCGCTGGTGAGAGCGATCTACGCGAAAAAACAGATCGACGTCAAGGGCGACGATCACGGGATATATAAATTCCACGACTGGCTACCCATCCACCGCATGCTGCACGGGTCGGCCGCGCCGGTCACGTGGAAGAGCAAGGGACTGGCTGCGAAACTCGGCCTCGACAACCTGTGGATAACATTCAGCGGCTGGAACCCGACCCGCGGAGCGAGAATGACGACCTGCTCGTTCAAGGAGACCGAGGCGTACAGCGTGTGCGCGCGCATCCCAGAGGGTGAGGAGAGGATACTCGTGGTGGCGAGCGCCGGTAACACTGCACGCGCCTTCGCGAAGGTGTGTTCGGAGAACAACATCCCGCTGCTGCTCAGTGTACCGGCCGACAACCTCGACGCACTGTGGTTCGAGAAGCCCCTGAACGACTGCGTGAAACTTATAGCGAGCGAAAAGGGGAGCGACTACTTCGATGCGATCCATCTGAGCAACCTTGCGCTCAAGTCGCGCCGTTTCTTCGCCGAGGGAGGAGCCAAAAACGTTGCCCGGCGCGACGGCATGGCCACGACAATGCTCTCGGCCGCAACGACGATCGGTGAAATCCCCGACAGCTATTTTCAGGCCGTGGGGAGCGGCACGGGAGCGATAGCGGCGTGGGAGGCAAACCTGCGCCTGTTGGAGGACGGACGTTTCGGGACTAAGAAATGCCGCCTCGTGGTGTCGCAGAACGCGCCTTTCGTGCCGATGTACGATGCGTGGAGGGTCGACTCGCGCGTGATGCTCGACTACGAGGAGGGACGCGCACGTCGTGACGCCGAGATTATTGACGCCAAGGTGCTGTCGAACCGCCGGCCGCCCTACGGTTTGGCGGGGGGGCTGTACGACGCGCTCAAAGATACTGGCGGCGAGATAGTGGTGGCAACCAACGCCCAGGCCCGCAAAGCCGCCGCACTGTTCGCCGAGACCGAAGGGGTCGACATTCATCCCGCCGCCGCCGTTGCCACCGCATCGCTCGCCAAGGCCGTGGCCGACGGGAGCATGAGGCGTGACGAGACCGTGATGCTCAACATAACGGGTGGGGGAGAGGCGCTCTACAAAACGGGCCTCTCCGCCGCAGGAAAAGAGCTCTGGCACCTGAAGCCGTCACACGTCTTCGCCGTCGATGCCACCGTCGAAGAGGTGGTCGAACGGGTCGAGGCACTTTTTTAAAAACGTTTAAGGCGCGGTACAGTTTTTCGTCAGATTTGGGTCATAGTTTTGTGGCATGATTAATAACTTTAAAATCTGATATGACATGAAAAAGCTAATGACTATCGCGGCACTTTTTGCCACCACGGCATCGTTTGCCGCCTGCGACAGAGAGGATGTAATCTCCGAATCGCGCCTGCCCAATGAGAGCAGAACTTTCCTCAGAACCCACTTCGGAGACTCAAGCGTGATCAGCGTGGTGCGTGAGATCGACGGCTTCGAAAAGGACTACTCGGTCTATCTTCAGAACGGTTTTGAGGTCAATTTCCGCGGCTCGGGCGCGTGGGACGAGGTCGAAGGACACCGTCAGGCCGTGCCCGCGAGCGTGCTCGGGTTGCTGCCCGCCGGAATCGAAAGCTACGTGGCCGAGAACTATCCCGGACGGCCCATAGTCAACATCAACCGCGAACGTTGGGGTTATGAAATCGAGATCGGGCCGATCGAAGGTTCGCGCGGCGATCTTGAACTCGACTTCACCGAGGCCGGTCAGTTCTTCCGCTACGACGATTAATCCTCCAGACCGATACCGTGCCCGTCATTGCGAGCACGAAGTGCGAAGCAATCCAGCCTCCCGGGGCTGGATTGCTCTTTCTGTCCGCCTTCGCAACGACGGGGCGGCGGATTCGAAAAAAATCGCTATCTTTACACTTTGATAAATCTGTGACGGATATGCGAACGATCCCTTCCTCAGAACTGATAATAAACGCCGACGGATCGGTGTTCCATCTTCACCTGCGGCCAGAGCAACTGGCCGACAGGGTAGTGCTGGTGGGCGATCCGGCGCGTGTGGAGCAGGTGGCGGCGCTGTTCGAGAGCCGCGAGTGCAGCGTGGCGAGCCGCGAATTCCACACCGTGACGGGCAGTTACCGCGGCAGGCGGATGACGGTTCTGTCGCACGGCATCGGCACCGACAACATCGACATTGTGGTGACCGAACTCGACGCGCTGGCCAACATAGATTTCGCTACAAGGCAGGTGAGGCCCGGCCACCGGCGACTGACGATGCTGCGGCTCGGAACCTCGGGGGCGCTGCAGCGCGACCTGCGGATCGGCGATCTGATCTTCGCGCGCACCTCGGCGGGATTCGACGGGCTGCTGAACTGGTACGAGGGGCGCGACGGTGTGTGCGACCTCGACCTCGAACGCGCTTTCATGCACCACACCGGCTGGAGCGAACAGTTGCCACGGCCCTATTTCATAGACGCCGACAGGGAGCTGCGAGAGGCGTTCGCAGGCGTCACCATCGAGGGGATTACCATATCGGCCCCCGGATTCTATGGCCCACAGGGTCGCTGGGTGAGAGTGCGGCCTGCCGACCCGGCGCTCAATGAGAAGATAGAGAGTTTTCGCGCGCCCGACCGCTACGATTCCGGCCGCATCAGACGTATCACCAACTATGAGATGGAAAGTTCGGCTCTGGCGGGCCTCGGCGCGCTTTTGGGCCATCGCGCGGCGACGGTCTGCACGGTGATCGCCCAGCGGGTGGCCGGCGAGGCGGAGACCGATTACAGGCCGTTTGTTGAAAATATGATCAAAATATCGCTCGACAGGCTCGCGAAAATAGAATAAAATTGCCTATATTTGCCTGATTAATGTTATAACAGATACGCATAAAAACTCGAACGATATGAAATTCACGGTATCAAGCTCGGCCCTGTTGCAGTTGTTGGCAACCACCGGAAAGATCATCAGCTCAAAGAACACGCTGCCGATACTCGACTACTTCCTGCTCGAACTGTCGGGCGACCAACTCAAGGCCACCGCCAGTGACCTCGAAACGACTTTCACGGGCACAATAAAGGTGGACGGAGTGGAGAGCGAAGGGCTCATTGCCGCTCCCGCCAAACTGATGCTCGACACCCTCAAGGAGTTCTCCGAGCAGCCCATCACCATCGAGACCGGCTCGGAGGCGTGGGAGATAAAGCTGACATGGAAAACGGGCGAGGCCACGATCCCCGGAACCTCGGGCCAAAGCTATCCCGCGGTGCAGGCGCTGGACGACGACAAAACCTCGATCACGTTCGACGCCGACCTGCTCGAAAACGGAATATCGAAGACACTGTTCGCCACGGCCGACGACGAACTGAGGCCCGTGATGAACGGTGTGTTTATCAATATCGAGCCCGAGAAGGTGACTTTCGTTGCCACCGACGCCCACAAGCTCGTGCGCTACTCGTCGGCATTGGAGAGCGGACAGGCCGCCTCGTTCATACTGCCCAAAAAACCGGCCAATCTGCTCAAAGCCACCCTTGCGAAGGAAAACGGCGAGATCAACGCCGAGTTCGACACCAAGAACGTGGTCTTCGCCATAGGCTCCTACATGATGGTGTGCCGCCTGATCGAGGGAAATTATCCCAACTACAACGCCGTGATCCCCGCCGCAAATCCCAACCGCGTGATAGTAGACCGCGTGGAACTGCTCAACGGCATACGGCGTGTGGCGGTCTGCTCGAATCAGGCCACCAATCTCATTAAGCTCGAGATCACGCCCAACCACATAGACCTTCTGGCGCAGGACCTCGACTTCTCGGTGTCGGCGCGTGAGGCGGTGGCGGCTTCCTACGAGGGTGGGCCCATCACGATCGGTTTCAAATCGACGTTCCTGGTGGAGATACTCGCCAACATCGAGACTCCGAGCGTTGTGATGGAACTGGCCGATTCGACGCGCGCCGGGGTGTTCAAACCCATGCACGACGAACCGCAAACTTCTGAAGCATTGATGCTGCTCATGCCGATGATGATCTCTTAACGCCACGGGATGCAGTTACAGCTCAAGAATCCGATCATTTTTCTCGACCTCGAGACCACGGGGGTCGATGTATCGCGCGACAGAATAGTCGAAATTTCGCTCGTGAAGGTGCTGCCCGGCGGCGACCGCGAGGTTAAAACGCGGCGCGTGAACCCCGAAATGCCCATCCCGCCCGAGGCCACGGCCATTCACGGTATCACGGACGACGATGTGAAGGACGCACCCGTGTTCCGTGCAATAGCCAAATCTTTGGCATCGTATATGGAGGGTTGCGACCTCGGTGGTTACAACTCCAACCGGTTCGATATTCCGATGCTCGTGGAGGAGTTCCTGCGCGCGGGGGTCGACGTCGACTTCAAGCGGCGTAAGTTCGTCGACGTGCAGAACATATTTCACCAGAAGGAACGGCGCACGCTCGAGGCTGCATATAAGTTCTACTGCGACCGCGAGTTGGAGGGTGCGCACTCGGCCGAGGCCGACGTGATGGCTACTTACGAAGTACTCGAGGCGCAGCTCGACCGCTATCCCGATCTTCAGAACGACGTCGCTTTCTTGGCCGACTACTCGGCGCGCGACAACTGCGCCGACTACGCCGGACGGATCGTGTACGACGACAAGGGGATCGAAGTGTTCGGTTTCGGTAAACACAAGGGACGCTCGGTGGCCGATGTTTTCCAGCGCGAACCGACCTACTACGCATGGATGATGGATGGTGACTTTCCTGCCTATACCAAGAAGGTTATCACCGAGATCAGATTGCGGGGGAAGAGTTGACAATGGAGAATTGAAAATTAGTTTGGACGGGTGAGACGCTTTTATACATACTTGATTGTGGGAGCGCTGGTTTTGACCGGTGCTCTTCCGGCTGTGGGACAGGATCTCCGGGTGAACGACGACAACGAAATGTCGACCGGAGATATGAGGCGTCAGGCCCGTTTGTTCGACGAGCACATCGTCAGGATGGGCGAGACGGGATTCTCCATTGCACGGGGCTACGCCATTGCGCCGGAGACGCTTGTCGAGGATAATCCGGGAGTCGATCTGGCCAAAATCAGGGTAGGGCAGGTGCTCCTGATCCGCAAGAGAGAGAGAGGCCGCACCGAAGCGGCACAGGTGGCCCGTCTGTGGGAAGATATGATTGCACGTAACGCTGCCGACGAGGCGGTGCGCCGGGCGGCCGCTCAAGCCGCGGCCAAGGAGGCGGTGCCCCCTGTCGACACCCTTTGGAGAATGGTCGCCGACGGTTACGGCCCCGAGGGAGGGATATTTTCGCCCGAGGGTGGCGGTCGGCGGTCGGCGGTGCGCGATTTCAGCGAGGGCGGCGTGCCCCATGTCGCGCTGATGCTGCCCCTGAACCAGCCCGGCAGCCAGTTCACCGATCTCTACAAAGGGGCTCTTGTGGCGCTCGAAGACCTGAAGAAGCAGGGCCGCTCGGCACAGGTAACTCTCTATAACAGCGAGAATTCGGCGGAGAAAGTGAGGCGCATCGTTACCTCGAACGAGTTTGCCGACACCGACCTCATTATCGGCCCAGTGTATGAGGACGAGACGGAACCGGCGGTGCGGTTCGGCGAGGTTATGGGGGTGCCGGTGGTGTCGCCGCTCGCCTCGCTGCAACGCCTCGACAGCGAGATGCTGTGGCAGATGGCGCCCGATGCTGCGTCGAAATACGATAAACTGCGCCCCGGGTTGCAGGGCAATGTCAACATCGTGGTAGTCTCCTCGGGCGGGGCCGACGATGCGGAGTTCAAACGCGAGATAACCGCCGAGTTGGGCGACCGCAGCTATTCGCGGTACACCGTCGGCAGCGGCAACATAGTTTCGCTGCTCGACTGGGAAAGGCCGAACGTGCTGATCGTGCTGGCCGCGAGCGAACAGTCTGTCAACTATGCACTTGCAACCATATCTTCGTCCTACAACTACGCCGTGGCGACACGTCCGGGCCGACCCTCGATCACGGTGGTCGGTACCTCGCGGTGGGCTAATTACAACAGTGGCGTGTCGTTAGACCTGAACCTGCTGTTCAAACTCAACACACGTTTTGTGACAAACTATCACATAGATCGCAGTGATCGCGAGACGAGGCTGTTCGAGGCGCGCTATCTCGAGCTCTACGGCGAATTCCCGTCGAAGTCGGCTTTCCGGGGCTACGACGCGGTGGCGTTGTTCGTGGGGGCGCTGTTCGAGAGCGGCGCGGCGTTCGACCAACGGATAGAGAGGGTGGGGGCGGCCCCGCTCGGCACCGGCTACCGGTTCGTGCGGAACGGCGGGTATACCGGCCGACATATCAACGACCAGTGGACACTCGTCACGTACTCAAGCGATTACAACATAACAACAGAATAGATACACCCGGCTTAAAATTGTAACTAAATCCAACTTACTACGAATTTAACACTTCCCCCGATGAAAAAACTCTTTATTGTGACCATTGCCGTTGTGTCGGCATCGGTCGCCTCCGCGCAGTTGCGTATCGGAGGCCGCAGTATCAATGTAGAAAAAGCCGTTCAGGCTGCCAGCGACGCTGCCACAGCGATCGCGCTCACCGACGAAGACGTGGCCGAACTGTGCCGCGAGTCGGTCGAGTGGATGGACGAGAATAACCCCATCGCCGGCCCCGACACCTATTGGGGAGAACGCCTGGCTCGGCTCACCGAAGGGCTGACGGAAGCTAACGGCCTGCCGCTAAATTTCAAAGTGTACCACGTGATCGACATCAACGCTTTTGCGAGCGGCGACGGCAGCATTCGTGTCTTCTCTTCGCTGATGGACATTATGGACGACGACGAACTGATGGCTATTATCGGCCATGAGATAGGCCACATTGCGAACCACGACGTGAAAGACGCCATCAAGACTGCCTATCTGGCCGCTGCCGCGCGCGGGGCGATCTCGTCGACGGGTGGCAAGGCGGCGGCTCTGACCGATTCGCAGTTGGGTGACCTGGCGATGGCTTTGACAGACTCGCAGTTTTCGCAGGCTCAGGAGTTTGCAGCCGATGACTACGGTTTTAAGGTGTGTATGGAGCAGGGTTACGACCCCTATGGCATGGCTAACTCATTGCAAAAACTGGTCGACCTGTCGACGGGTGAGAAGGCTTCGGCTCTTCAGAAGATGTTCTCGTCGCATCCCGATAGTGCAAAGCGTGCCGCCCGCATGCGCGAAGTGGCCCGCGAGGCGGTCAGCCCCGAAATAATCCCTATGATTATGATTGAGTAGCCACGTTGTGTGCTAAAGAACGAAAGAGCGGCTTACTTGGCCGCTCTTTTTCTGTCGTTTTCGTCGAGGAGGATTTTGCGCAAGCGCATCGAGTGGGGCGTGACTTCGACATATTCGTCCTCTTTGATGTATTCGAGCGCCTCCTCGAGCGAGAAGATCACGGGTGGGGCGATCGACATCTTTTCGTCGGAGCCGCTGGCCCGCATGTTTGTCAGTTTCTTGCTCTTGGTGAGGTTCACCACCATATCCTCGCTGCGGGTGTTCTCGCCCACGACCTGACCGGCGTAGACCTCCTCGCCGGGGGGGATGAAAAATCTGCCGCGATCCTGTAACTTATTTATGGCGTAGGCGTATGCCGGGCCGGTCTCCATTGCGATGAGTGAGCCGGCGGTGCGCATCTCGATGTCGCCTTTCCACGGTTCGAAACCCTTCATGCGGTGGGCCATGATCGCCTCGCCGGCGGTGGCGGTGAGCATACCGCTGCGCAGGCCGATGATGCCGCGCGAGGGTATCTCGAATTCGAGACGGGTACGCTCGCCGTGGGTCTCCATCTTCAGGAGAGTTCCTCGGCGGCGGGTGACCATTTCTATGGCGCGGCCGGAATGCTCCTCGGGCAGGTCTATGGTTAGCTCCTCGACGGGCTCGCACTTCACACCGTCGATCTCCTTTATGATAACCTGCGGCTGGCCCACCTGAAGTTCGTAGCCCTCGCGGCGCATCGTTTCGATCAGCACGCTCAGGTGTAGCACCCCGCGGCCGAAGACGGTGAACGAGTCGGCGTTGGCCCCCGGTTCGACCCTCAGCGCAAGGTTCTTTTCGAGTTCGCGGTCGAGACGTTCGCGGATGTGGCGCGAGGTGACGAACTTGCCGTCGCGGCCGAAGAAGGGCGAGTCGTTGATCGTGAAGAGCATCGACATTGTAGGTTCGTCGATGGCGATGGGCTCCAGAGCCTCGGGATTTTCGAGGTCGCACACCGTGTCGCCAATCTCGAAACCGTCGATGCCCACCAGCGCGCATATCTCGCCGCAGAGTACCTCGTTGACCTTAGATTTGCCGAGGCCGTCGAAGACCATGAGCTCCTTGATGCGAGTTTTAACGAGAGTGTGGCCGTCGCGTTTGGCGAGCGTCACCCCCTGGCCGTTTCGCAGCACTCCGCGGGTGAGTTTGCCAACGGCTATGCGGCCTATGTAAGGCGAGTACTCGAGCGAGGTGATGAGCAGTTGGGGCGTGCCCTCCTGCACCACCGGTGCGGGAATATCGTCGATGATGGCGTCCAGGAGCGGAATTATGCTGTCGGTGCGCTCGGCGAGTTTGTGTGACATCCAGCCCTGTTTGGCGCTGCCGTAGATGGTGCGGAAGTCGAGTTGTTCTTCGGTGGCGTCGAGGTCGAACATGAGGTCGAAAACCTGCTCGTGGACAAATTCGGGGCGACAGTTGGGTTTGTCGACCTTGTTGATGACCACGATCGGTTTTTTGCCGAGGGCGAGCGCCTTTTGGAGCACGAACCGGGTTTGCGGCATCGTCCCCTCGAAAGCGTCTACCAGCAGCAGCACCCCGTCGCACATGCCGAGCACGCGCTCGACCTCGCCTCCGAAGTCGGAGTGGCCGGGGGTGTCTATGATGTTTATCTTGAAGTCCTTGTAGTTGACCGACACGTTTTTGGACAGGATCGTGATACCACGTTCGCGCTCGAGGTCGCCGCTGTCCATGATGAGTTCGCCGGCGGGGGCCTGGCTTTGGCGCATCAACTGCCCCTGATAGATCATTTTGTCGACGAGGGTAGTTTTACCGTGATCTACGTGGGCTATGATGGCTATGTTTCGTATCTTTTGCATTTGCAATCTTTTGATTAGGGCGCAAAGGTACGAAAAAAGGATGCCCTTTCAGGCATCCCTGTTTCATTTTTTAAAATTTTTTAAAGACAGAACTCCTTGCGAATGTCGTCCACAGCGTCGAGTTTTTCCCATCCGAAGAACTCCACCTTGCGGGTGGTCTCGCGGCCGCTCTCGAAAACCTTCACCTCGCGGGTGTAGGGCCGGTTGCCGAAATGGCCGTAGGAGGCGGTGGCCTCGAAGATGGGATTCTTGAGCCCGAACATTTCGACTATTGCCGCCGGGCGCAGGTCGAACATTGCCGAGATGCGGTCGGCGATCTCACCGTCGGAGAGCTTCACTTGCGAGGTGCCGTAGGTGTCGACGTAGACACTCAGGGGCTGTGCAATGCCGATGGCGTAGGAGATTTGCACGAGCATCTCGCCCGCAACTCCCGCCGCCACCATGTTCTTGGCGATCCAGCGCGCCATGTAGGCGGCAGAGCGGTCGACCTTCGAGGAGTCCTTGCCCGAGAATGCACCGCCGCCGTGCGCCCCGCGGCCGCCGTAGGTGTCGACTATGATCTTGCGGCCCGTGAGGCCGGTGTCGCCGTGGGGGCCGCCGATGACGAATTTGCCCGTCGGGTTGACGTGCAGAATGTGTTTACAATCAAGTAGTTCCGAAAGGCGGTCGCCTGCCCGTTCGAGGCGCGCCTTCACGCGCGGCAACAAGATATTCTCGACGTCGGCCTTTATTTCTGCGACGCTCACATCCTCGTCGTGCTGGGTCGAGACGACTATCGTATGGACTCTCAGCGGTTTACGATCGTCGCCGTACTCGATGGTCACCTGACTCTTGGCGTCGGGGCGCAGGTAGGTCATCACCTTACCCTCGCGGCGGATGACGGCCAGTTCTTTCAGAATGACGTGCGAAAGGATCGCCGTGGCGGGCATGAATTCGCGGCTCTCGTCGGTGGCGTAGCCGAACATAAT
>DBDQ01000129.1 GCA_002293665.1 Alistipes sp. UBA928
CAGATCGGCGCGCGCCAGGAGGCGGGACGCATCGGCGGCCTCGGTTCGTGCGGCCGCGAGCTGTGCTGCTCGTCGTGGATCGCAAGTTTCACCTCAGTCACCACGGGTGCCGCACGCACGCAGGACATATCGCTCAACCCCCAAAAACTCGCCGGCCAGTGCTGCAAACTCAAGTGCTGCCTCGCCTACGAGCTCGACGCCTACATCGACGCGCGCAAGTCGCTGCCGCGTGTGAACGCACCGCTCCAGGCCCTCGACGGCGACTACTGGCTCGTGTCGAGCGACGTGTTGCGAGGCACGATGAGTTTCTCCACCGTCAAAGGCGCGGCCGTGGGCAGCGTGACCCTCACCGCCGACAAGGTGCGCGACATAGTGGAGATGAACCGCAAGGGCAAAAAGCCCGACACCATAGCCGGACTCGCCCCCGTGCGTACCGCCGAAGAGGAGGAGCCCGCGTTCGTCAACATGGCCGGCGAGGAGAGCATCACCCGTTTCGACCGCAGCCCCGACGGTCGCCGTCGTCGAGGACGTGGCGGTCGGAACGGTCGGAACACCGACGGCGGATCGGGCTACGCAGAACGCCAGGACAAGAGTCAGGGTGGTGGTGGAAATCGTGGCAACCGAGAGAACCGCGGTGGTGAAAATCGAGGGAATCGAGGGGGTCAAAACCGCAGCGGAGAGAACCGTGGGGGTGGTGAAAACCGCGGCGAAAACCGCAATGGCACTGGCAACCGCAACAACCACCGCGGAGGCAACCGAAACCGCGGGCCGAAACCCAAAACAGAATAATGTCGACCGAAGGTCGGATACTAATCGCGATGCTGGCTACGGCCGCGACACTCGCAGGTTGCATGTCGGGGACACAGACGGTCGCCGCCGATGTGTCGCCCGAGGGGTGGAGCGAGCCGGTGGTGCTGCGTCATTTCAACAGCGACACGCTGAGTGCAGCAAATCTCACCCTCTCGCTGCGCCACAGCGCCGCGGTGTTGCCGGCCGCCGGGAGTTTCATCATCGAGCGGCTTTCGCCGTGGGGCGAGATCAGGATCGACACAATGATGGTCGACATCCCGCCTATCGTCTCGAACACCGGACGGCTCCACGAAACGACTGTCGCGGCAGGGATACAGGTGCCGTTCGCCGAGGCGGGAGAGTGGCGCTTCACCGTCACCCCGCTGCAAACGATGCAAGGCATCTGGAGCGTCGCGATCGAAATAAATTGATATGGGAAAAGACAAGTTAAGAAAATTCGCCGAAAACCTGACGTTCGAAAATCTGATACAGCCTGAATTCGACGACATCTTCCATCGCGACTATCCGCTGAAGGGGCGTTGGGCTGAAGATTTCTTTAAAAATGCCAATCCGATCACCCTGGAGTTGGGTTGTGGCAAAGGCGAGTACACGGTTGGGTTGGGGGCTGCCAATCCCGGGAGAAACTTCATAGGAGTAGACATAAAGGGCGCGAGAATGTGGCGCGGGGCCAAAACAGCCACAGAAATGGGGCTTGCGAATGTGGGGTTTCTGCGCACTCGCATTGAGTTCATCGAGTCGTTCTTTGGCCCGGAAGAGGTGTCGGAGGTATGGATCACTTTTCCGGACCCGCAGCTCAAAAAGGGGCGCGAGAAGAAACGCCTCACCTCGCCGCTGTTTTTGGAGCGTTACGCACGGTTTCTGAAACCCGGCGGGTCGATCAACCTCAAGACCGACTCGCGCGAGTTGCATGATTACACTCTGAAGGTGATAGATGTCAACGGGTTGCCTTGCGAGATCGCCTCGGCCGACATCTACGGCGAGGGTCTCGCCGACACCTACCCCACTCTGAAAATAAAAACCGCATACGAGAGGCGATTCCTGGAGGAGGGCAAGCCCATCACCTATCTGCGGTTCGGACTTGGCGCCCCCGACCGCCGCGAATTCACGATGGTGTTCGACGATTAAAACGGTCGAAGCGCAGACTTATTCCTGCGCCCGACCATTGTATACTGAACTCCGGGTCAGAAAATAAACTGCACACCCGCCTGCCAGCCGACAAAAACCTGTTGCAGTTTCGGTGTGCCGTTTTTCGTGGTGATCGTCCTTCTCTTTATGTTGTTGTCGGGGAAAAGATCGAACATTTTCTCTTCGGTACTTTGCATGAAATTGATGCTCGGGCCGCCGAATATCTCGATGTTGCGCACAGGGCGGAAAGCGGGCATAAGGGCGTAGCCGGTTTTGAAAGTGTCGCTATCACCGGAAAAGACTCCGATATTCTCGGACGTGATTTCATTATTGATCCTCAACCACGGCAGGATGTTAATGTGTGCACCATAACCGCCGACGATGGCCGCCGCCTCCCTCCTCGGGGCACGGTGGTTGTAGCCGAATCCGAGGATGCCGTAGAGTACGCGGCCGCCGGATCGGAATGTGAGCGAGGAGGTTCCGATCTCGTTGTATCCCACGGCGACGCCCATCTCTCCCTCCTTTATGATGTTGACAAGGCCGACAGGATAGTCACTCTCCTCGGCTATGTTCAACAATCCCGCGAACTGGGCTCCACGTACCTTTTTCGCCACGTTGAACAGGCCGCCAAACTGGACACCGTCTACATCGTCGGCAACGTTGACCAGACCCGCGAACTGAGCACCGCGCATCTCTTTTGCCACATTGAACAGGCCGCCGAACTGGGCGCCGGCATGGTCGCCCCGAACGATATTGGTCAAACCGGCGAACTGGAACGCGCGGCCTTCGCCACCGGCGTAGTTGACCAGACCTGCGAACTGGAAGCCGGTGGCGTCATTCCCGATGATGTTGGTCAGTCCCGCGAAAGCGAAAGCCTGCTCGTTTTTAGAGACTCCGACAAGCATATTGAATGAGAAGTCGTTGGTGTAGAGTGTCGCATGTTTACCATTGGTACTCAAGGGAGGAAAGAATGACACCTGCACGATCGACCGGTATTCGTTGTCGTTCTGAGCGCTTGCTTCCGTGGTGCCGACGAGCATAACAACAAATAAGAGAGTGGAGATTAATTTGATTTGTCTCATAATTTTTGATTGTATTAAACGTTAATTGAACAACTTCTTGCAAATCCTCATTAAATTCGCTACAAAATTATGCGAAACCAACCCTTAACCCAATGGCGAAAAATAACCATTTTTTAGATACCGATACCGCTTGGAAAACTCAAAAACCCCATGTGGAGATGCTCTCCAAAATGCTCCACAACCCTATTTTCGTGGTTGTGCGCAATGAAGGTTATCCGTTCCTGTCGCCGCGACTCGAAATGATGGGTTATGAAATTCCCGAGTCGGGATGGTCGCCCGACGACAGTTTTCTCAAGAGTCGCATCCATCCCGACGACAGAGTGGTTTTCGACGACCTCCTCACACGCCTGTTCCACTATCTGACGGCCATTCCCGACGGGCAGCGCAGAAACTACAAGTACATCTTTGAACTGCGTCATCTCGGGAAAAGCGGCGAATGGACCAGGATCGTGTGCCAACTTCAGATACTCGATTTCAGCGCACTGGGAAACCCCATAGAGTTGGGCACGATCGACATCTCGCCCGACCAGACGCCCGATACGGGTCTGCGATTCACACTTATAAACATCGAAACGGGAGAGATAGTTCCTTTCGAAGTCAACGACAATTCCGAAAACAGTCTGACCAGGCGGGAGATGGAGATACTGGAGTATATCGACCGCGGAATGTACAGCAAAGAGATATCGGAGCGGCTCTCCATAAGCATACACACCGTGAACCGCCATCGCCAAAACATTCTCAAAAAGACGCACTCTGGCAACGCTCGTGAGGCCATAAACTACGTTCGGCGACTGGGACTGCTTTCATAATTAAAGAAAAACCGACGCTCGATGAGTGTCGGTTTTTTAGTCCGGAACTTATATTTACAAGTTGCCCTTCTCAATGTCTTTGAAGTAGCGGTAGGTCGAGACTTTGAGTTCTGTGGCATATGATGTTCCTTTTTGGGCATGATGGCAAAGAAATTGAAATTAATTATATATCTTTGCTGAACTTATTAATCCAATAACAATTAAGTGATGATGAAAACCTCCCCAGTATTCATTCTCGGCTTGTTGCTGACAGCGGCAGTGTCGTCGTGTGCCGTTGACGGCGTGCAAGCTCCGCTTGAGACACCTCAGGGCAAGTTATTTACTCCCGACGAAGAGAAAGTCGTAGCGACATTCGACAGCTTTCTCGATCGGCTCGGCGGCGATCCCCAGTCACGCTCCTCCATCATGGGAGACGCCCGAATTACCTCTGTGAGGCAAACCACGACTGCAGCCTATCGCGGTGGCGGCGATGCCCAAACCCGATCCGAAGGATCAGGAATGCCGGTCTATGAACTGACCCTCACCAATCCCGACAACACCACGGGGTTTGCTGTGGTGGCCGACCCCGAGACGGTCGACGAAGTGATCGCCTACGCTCCCCTCGGTTCGTTCGCCGACACTGTTTTCAACAAGGGCCTCGCAATGTATTTTCAGGAGTTGGCAGCGCTGGCCGATGCGGTCGATCTTGCCCGGCAGCAGTTCGAGCAAGAGAATGCGCAAGACCTCGCAACGAGGAATTATGGCCCAGGTGGCTACTGGGATCCAAACTATAAACAGCCGGGGTGGGATGATATCTTCAATGTAACAATATCCGACCCCGAGTTTTATCGTTGGCTTACGCCTGATGAGATGGTCCAACACCAGAATGATTACTATTCATGGTCTTATCAGGATCCAATTGATTACACGAATACAGTAAGTGCCTCTGTTCCGACAAGATGGGGACAAGGGAATCCATACAACAACCGAGTACCGGTTAGAGTGACAGCGAGACCGTGGGAAAATGTTGTTGTAGGATGTTTCGCAGTTGCGGTGGGTCAGTTGATGGCTTTTCACAAATATCCCTCGACCTACAACTGGAATATGCTGACTGCAACAGAAACTATTCCTGTAACTCCGACTAACGACGGCGGCATCATCTTAAGCCAAGAGACCTCGGCCCAAAAAGAGGTCTCCCGGCTACTCTATAATATGGCTGTTGCCGGTAATACGAAGTTTAGGCCAGGGGATGCCAATGGCAATGGCAGTGGCGGTGCAACAAATGCCGGGACGCCATTAACCGTGTTGCCCATGATGGGATATACAGTAACCAGAACGTATATGGAGACTGCCGCCATTAGTAGTTCATTGATGATAAAAGAAGAGATATCGACCTGGCGCCGTCCTGTTTTATATTGTGCCGAGATTGTAGGGGAAGACACAGGTCATATTTGGGTTATCGATGGTGTTCTCACCCAGGAGAGATGGGGATATTCCGGGTTTTCGGGATATGGATACAGCGAAGTACCCAGCGGATGGAAAGGTCTCAACCGATATCGAGCACAAGGGAATCTGGTACACTGCAACTGGGGATGGTATGGCTATGGAGACGGTTGGTTCTACAACTTCAATGCCCCCCACTACACTCGTGGTTTTGCATATTTGATGCAGAATAAATATTTGTATACAGGCATTAAACCGCAATAAGTATGAGAAAACCAATTATACGCATCTTGAGTGTTGTGTGTCTCGTTTTCGCTCTTGCGGGATGTGATGCCAAGAAAAAGTATGTAGTTCCTCTTGAGCTCGAAAAGGTAAGCGTTTCTTTATCCTACGATGAACCGGTTGTTACAATACCAATATCTTCAGGCAATGGAGGGTATTACATTGCTTATCCCGAGCAGGTCGAGGTTGGACTATTGACAGAAGATGGTTCAACTTATCCCAAAGAAGACGGAACGACTTACACTGTGACCAACGTGGATTACAAGGATGACATGTTCAGAATAATAATCGACGATCAGGATAATATCAATATCGAGTTTAATACATCTTATTCGTTGATGTACGAAACGATGTCCTGTAATTTCATAGTTAAAGACCGGAAAGGAGAAAGTCAATACATAATCGTGGATTACGCCCGGCATTGGTTGTGCTGCCTGTCTTGAAAATGTGATATTTGAAAATATCCGATTATTTGCAGGAGTGAATTATGAAAAGGTTAATTATATACACCTTGATTATAGCGAGTCTCGCTATTCCCCTTGCCGGATGCGACAAAGAGGTCAAGGAAGAACCGGTCGTTCCCCTCAAGCTCGATCGAGAAGATGTTCTTTTAAATGACACTAAAATAGTAGTCGACACAATCCGTTCTTCAAAAAGAGACTATTCTGAAAGTATTCTCAATCTGCGCATTGACAGCGACAATGCTATTGTGGTCGAACGAAGATTGCTGAACAGCGATCAAATAATTGGATACTTTACTTGTTCGCGACATGAAAGGGGAAAAACAGATTAGAGAATCCCTACTCAACAACCCTGATTACTGGCAGGAGTGAATCGGAGTGGGTTTATGGAAAGAACGAGGGCGGTCACTGGGGCCGCCCTTGTTTTGTTTTGCCTCTTTCCTTCTTTAGTTTTAGAGATTCTCTTTCTCAATGTCTTTGAAGTAGCGGTAGGTCGAGACTTTGAGTTCGGTGGCGGCGGGGTCGTCGACCACAAGGATGCCGCATGGATGAACCTGCAGTCCGGTTATTGTCCACACGTGGCTGTATGCACCCTCGACGCCCTGCTGAACGGCGCGGGCCTTGGCGTGGCCCGTGGCGAGAATCAGCACCTCGCGTGCTCCGAGCACCGTGGCGACACCCACAGTCAGCGCCGTTCGCGGCACAAGCGAAGTGTCGCCGCCGAAGAAGCGGGCGTTGGCGATGATCGTATCCTCGGTGAGGGTCTTCCGGCGCGTGCGCGAAGCCATCGACGAAAAGGGCTCGTTAAAGGCGATGTGACCGTCGTTGCCGATGCCGCCCATAAAGAGGTCGATCCCTCCGGCGGCCTCGATGCGCGCCTCGTAATCGGCGCATTCGGCGTCGAGGTCGGGCGCGTTGCCATTGAGGATGTTGACGTTCTCGGGACGGATGTCGATGTGGCTGAAAAAGTTCGACCACATGAACGAGTGGTAGCTCTCGGGGTGCTCGCGCGGCAGGCCCACGTATTCGTCCATATTGAAGGTGACGACGCGGGCGAACGATACCTCACCCGCCCTGTGCATCCTGATCAGTTCGGCGTAGGTGGCCAGGGGGGTGGAGCCGGTGGGCAGACCCAACACGAAGGGCCGGGGCCCAACGTGGGCGTTGATGCGCGATGCGATGTACCGTGCGGCCCAGGCGGCTACGGCAGCGGAGTTTTCGTGGATTAACAGTCTCATGGTCGGCTATTTTTATTTTTTAGAAGTGATTGGGCTTGAGTTTCACGAACACCTCTATCGCTTGGTATTCGGCCATCCCAAGGGCGTCGTACACGCGGGCGGTGTGCTGTGTGCGGTCTTCGGCACGCTGCCAAAACTCGCGGGCATCCTCGCCGGGAAACGGCACGATGTCTTTCTGCGAGATGTGGCGGAATATTGCGTGGCGTTTTTTCACCACCTCGTCGGGACTCAGGGGCACCGCCATGTCGACCATATCAAGGTCCCACTCCTGCCACGCGCCGCGGTAGAGCCACAGGTTGCACTCCCCTATCCACTTGTCGGCCGCGCATACTTTCAGCGCCCCGAGTACCGCCTCTATACACACCCGGTGGGTTCCGTGTGGATCGCTCAGGTCACCGGCGGCGTATATCTGATGAGGCTCTATGTCGCGCAGCAGCTTAACTATGATGTCGATGTCGGCCTTCCCGAGTTCGTTCTTCTTGAGCCCGCCCGTCTCGTAGAAAGGCAGGTTGAGGAAGTGACAGTGGGTGGCGTCGTCGAGACCGAATTCGCGGCAGGCGGCTTTGGCCTCTCCGCGGCGCATGCCGCTTTTAAGGGCGCGCAGTTCCACGGGTTCGGATTCACCGTTCTTCTTGGCGGCGATGAGCGCTTTCACCTCGTCGTAGCGGTTGGGAAATCCGCACTCGCGCGCGGTGTCGAGCGTCATCAGCACCATGTCGTCGTACACGGCGAAGTTGCCGCTCGTCTGGTAGGCAACATGCACGTCGTGGCCCTGCTCGACGAGACGGCAGAACGTCCCGCCCATCGAGATCACGTCGTCGTCGGGATGGGGCGAGAATATCACCACCCGCTTGGGGAACGGTTTCGACCGTTCTGGGCGCGTCGAGTCGTCGGCGTTGGGCTTTCCGCCCGGCCACCCGGTGATGGTGTGTTGCAGGTCGTTGAACACCTTTATATTCACCGAGTCAAACGTCCCAGCGCTGTCGAGCAACTGCCCGAGCGAGTTGTCGGTGTAATCTTTATAGGTGAGTTTGAGTACCGGCTTGCCCACCTTTTGGCTGAGCCATATCACGGCCTTGCGGATAAACTTTGGCTTCCAGTCGCACGTTCCCACGAGCCACGGCGTGCGGAAACGGGTGAGATGCTCGGCCGCGTGGCGGTCGACCACGATCTCAAGGTCGGAGTGGCTCTGAAGATAGCTTGCAGGGATGTCTGGTGTGATCTCGCCCTCCACTATCCGTGCAATGGCGTCCGCCTTGTCCTCACCCCATGCGGGGACGATGATGCGCCGGGCTCCGAGGATCGTGCCGATCCCCATAGTGATGGCTTTCGAGGGTGCGTCGCCCGCGCCGAAAAAGCTGTCGGCCACGCTCTTGCGCGAGGCGTTCGACATTGCCACGAGGCGTGTGCGCGTGTTGTAGAACGTCCCTGCCTCGTTGTGGCCCACCTGGCCTGCAACACCCACGCCAAACAACGCCAGGTCGATACCTCCCACCGCCGCAATGTCGGCCTCCAGACGGCGGCAGTACGCCCCCACTTCGGCGGGCGGCACGGTTCCGTCGATCAGGCGGATGTTCTCCGGCCGGATGTCGATGTGGTCGAGGAACGCGTCGCGCAGCTCATAGTTACGGCTCTTGTGGTGCTCTGGGGTGATGGGATAGAGCTCGTCGATGTCGAAAACGACAACGTTCGCGAAACTCACCGCTCCCCGCCGGTGCATCTCCAGCAAATGTTTGTATATCCCCACCGGCGACTGCCCGTTCGACAGCACCATCACATAGTTCCCGCCCGCGGCGCGGCGTTTTTCGATCGCCGAGGCTATCTCCGAGGCGATGTACTCCGCCCCCTCTGTCTCAGTCGCGACCACTCGCGTGCGAATCTTCTCCCAACGGGAGATCATATCTTCCGGATCTGCACCTGGTATCAGGCCGCCCTCCCCTGGCAACTGATAATTGTCTTTCATATCTGTTTTTTCTGTCATGAGTTATCGGTCATGACTCCTTGATTATCTTGTTTCGTACCACCTCATGTAGGCGCGGTTGACTGTTCGCACTCCGCCCGGTGTCGGATAGTCGCCCGAAAAGTACCAGTCGCCGTTGTTGCGGGGGCACGCCTCGGAGAGTTTCTCCACCGTCTGGTAGACTATGCCCACGGGGCATTCGCAATCCTCGGGTGTCACCATCTCGGCTATGCGGCGCGTCACCTGGTCGTAGGTAAAGGGGGCGTACACCTCCTTCACGTGGTTGACGACCTCGCTGTCGGGCAGTTTTTCCGATGCCTTACAGCGGGCGTACACTTCGTCGAGCAGCTTCTCTTTCCCTGCATCGCGCAGCAGCGACAGTGCGGCGTGGAAAGCTATGAACTCGTCCATGCGACTCATGTCGATGCCGTAGCAGTCGGGGTAGCGCACCTGGGGCGACGAGGAGACTATCACTATCTTGCGTGGTTTGAGGCGGCTCAGTATCTTCACGATACTGCGCTTGAGCGTCGTTCCGCGCACTATGCTGTCGTCGATCACCACCACCGAATCCTCGCCCGGCACGATCGAGTCGTAGGTTATGTCGTAGACGTGGGTCGCAAGTTCGTTGCGTTCGCCACCCTCGGCTATGAACGTGCGCAGCTTGATGTCCTTCACCGCGATCTTCTCCGTGCGAATCTTGTGCCCCACTATCTCCTTGATCTGCTCGGGGGTGATGTCGGCGCCGAGGGCGGTGAGACGCTCCACCTTACGCTCGTCGTTGTAGGCTTTCAGTCCCTCCATCATGCCGTACCACGCCACCTCGGCGGTATTGGGAATGAACGAGAACACGGCGTGATCTATGTCGCCCTCTATTTCACTAAGAATGTCGGGCACGAGGAAACGCCCGAGTGCTTTTCTTTCGCGGTATATGTCGGCATCGGTTCCGCGCGAGAAGTATATTCTTTCGAACGAACAGGGGCGCGGATTCACCGGCTCGTTGATCTGCCGCATTTCCACATCGCCGCTCTTGCGTATGATGATCGCCTCGCCGGGCTGCAGTTCGTTCACCTGGTCGGTGGTGAGATTCATGGCGGTCTGGATAACCGCCCTCTCGGAAGCCAGCACCACCACCTCGTCGTCGATGTAGTAGTGTGCCGAGCGGATGCCCCACGGGTCGCGGATCGAGAAGCCCTCGCCGCTGCCTGTAACACCTGTTATAATATAGCCGCCGTCCCACAATTTCGAGCCCTCTGCGAGTATGGCTGCAATGTCGACCTCGGCCTCCACCCTGTCGGTAAGTGCACGGCCCCTCAGCCCCTCGGCCATGTAGCGGTCATAGAGCGCCTCGCACTGGCGGTCGAGCAGGCCGCCTAATTGTTCGAGCAGTATAAAGGTATCGGCATTGTTGCGCGGATGCTGCCCTTCGGCCACAATGCACTCGAGCACGCCGTCGAGATTCGTCATGTTGAAGTTCCCGGCGAGGGCAAGATTCTGACACTTCCAGTTGCTGCGCCTCAGAAACGGGTGGACGTAGGAGAGGCCGCTACACCCGCTCGTGCTGTACCTCAGGTGGCCCATCAGCAGCTCGCCGTCGAACGGAATAGCCTCGCCGCATCCTTTTTCTATACGCGCGTGAGCCCTGGCGCCGTGCACCTTGCCGAATATCTCGCGGATGGCCCGGTTGCCCAGTGCCCTTTCGCGAAAGATATATTCATTTTTTACCGGGGGGGCTATCTTGACCACGGCGAGACCTGCGCCTTCCTGTCCGCGGTTGTGCTGCTTTTCCATCATCAGGTAGAGCTTTCCCAGCGCCCAACCCTCGCCGTATTTGGCGGAGTAGTACTCCAGCGGCTTGCGCAGCCTGATCTGAACCACCCCGCATTCGTGTTTGATCTTGTCGCTCATTATGTGAGTTGTGAGGATTTCCGGTTGCAAATGTAGTAAAAATTCGGGGGGACAGCAAATTTTTTTTGCACTCGGGAAGAGGCCTTGAAGTAATTACATTTCATTAAATCGAGAAAATGAAATTTATTTCTTCCATTTTGTTTGTTTATTATTTCATTTGAATTATATTTGCACCGTCAATTGAAACAAGTGTTAGTATTAGTTCCCAAATTAAAGTGTTTAAAGCCTACGCAAAAACCAAAACAGTATTCATCATGAAAAAAATTTTCTTCTTGGCTTTGGCCGGTGCTACGATCGTAGCTTGTCAGAAACCGGGCGAAAGAGTCCCCCAAAACGGTGACACCAAATCGGTATCCATCTCCATTAATTATGCCTCGCCCACTACCCGCGTAGCTTCGAGCTACCAAGTGGGCCACAACACGGCTGTGACCAAACTCACGAACGGCACGCTCTATTTCTTTAACTCGAGCGGACTGGTGGTCGGCACCCACTCCATCACCGACGGATCTCAAACCACGTTCGTCATCGACAACGTGTCGAGCGCGGCTACTTCGGTGGGCATGATCGCCAACGCGGCCTCCGACCTCACAGCCGGTGATCCTGCAACATTTGCCGAGTTCAAGGCAAAGGCGATGAGCATCAACAATCAGGCATCAATGTCGGGCGCGACGACCGGAACAGCAGCAGCCCCCGACGCCGTACAGGGTATTGCCCTTCTCGACGGTGCGGGAAGCAACACAGGCAACTCGGCCAACGCGCTTACTCCCGCCCCCTCCACGGTGACGACCCACACCCACACGGCGGCCATCACCCTGTCGCCCGCGGTGTCGCGTATCGAGATCGGCCCCAGCGCACTCAAGGTGAAGGACAACGGCACGACCACGCCCAACATCACCGGCCTCAAGAGCTTCAAGTTAAGCGGGTTCTACGTCAACAACTACTCTCCGACCTTCACACTGGGATTTACCCAAGCCACGACTCTTTTCGGAGCAGGCATTCAGGCGGGCGGCAACTCCAACTGGGTCACGGCCTACACGACGCTCACCCCCAACCAGTATCTCTATGACCAGCTCTCGACAGCGGCAGATGTTTCCACCACAACCGGTGTCGGCAACTACGCCTACCACGTCTTCCCGGGCGCAAAGATGCCCCACATCATTATCGCGGGCAACACTTTCACTTACGGCGACGAGGTCGACACCACTACAAAATACTGGCTCATCGACGAGTTCTACAAGGACAACGGCAGCGGCGGCAAAGGCGACCCGATCACCGAGTTCCTTCCGGGCTACGTGTACAGGATAAGCGGTATCGCCGTGGGCGACACCCACCCCACCGATGACCCCTACGACAAGCCCGCCAAGCTGCAGGTCACTGTGACCATCAACGCATGGCAGGTGCAGAACACCTACGTGGAGCCTAACTGATCGGTTCGGAAGCGATGAAAACCAGGCTGCATAGCGCATTGGCGTTGCTCTTTGGGGTAGTTGCGGCAGGATGTGTGGCGGAAAAGCCCGAGGTTTGTTACTCGGGCCTTTCGCTCCACTACCGCTACGATTTGAACCCCACGCGAGCAAACCTGTTCGGCGCCGAGGTGAGCGCGCTCAACATACTCGCCTTCGACGAGCACGGGCTGTTCCACGAGGCGTTCGAGGTGACTGATCCTGCCCTGCTGGGCAACAACAACCTGATCCACCTGCCTCTGCCCGACGGCCAGTGGAATATCCTCACGTGGGGTGGCGACATGGCTTCGTTCGGCATCGGTGGCATGGTGCGCAATCTCGACGACACCCGCGCAAGCTACGACGAGCCACTCGAAAAGGGCGTGACGAACATCGAGAACGTCCGCCTGTGGATCGACAACCACACCCCGCTGGAGGATGGCGACAAGCTGGTGACCGACCGTCTTTCCGATCTCTACCACGGCCTCATCGAGGGCGCCGTGGCGAGAACGGACGTCGCCCCGCCTGCTCCGCACACGGTCAACATGACGCGCAACACCAACACTCTGAGGGTGATCCTGCGAGGACTTCCGCCCGCTTCCACCACACGGGCCGACGGTGACCACGTCGAGATCACCGCCACCGCCGACATGCACAACGAACGGTGCCGGCACGACAACGAAATATGCGACCAGGTGCGCACCTCCCATCACATGCAGACGGGTGCCCAGGTCGCCGGAGCCGACTCGGTAGCGATCGACATCACGGTGATGAGACTCTTCACCGACGATGCCGATTCGCGGCTCACCCTGTCGGGAGAGATACTTTCAGAGTTGGGCATTGCGGCCGAAAAGCTTTCGATCCCCGTCGTGCCCACCATTCTGAAGAGCGAAAAGTATAACGAACAGGCCGACCTCGACCGCGAGAATCTCTACGTGTTCGAGTTCAGACTCGACGGTACGGGCAGGATCGACCTCTACATCAACAACTGGAAGGTGATCGACACGGTAATTGACATTTGATTGACTGCATTATGAAAAAGATATTGATCATGGCGGCGCTGCTGCTCACCGCGGGCTGCATGCGCGACGGAGGGCAACAGATACCCCCCGGAGCCGACTCCCCCGTGGAGGTTGCCACCCGCGCCGCGATAGGTAGCACGGCCGGCGGTCTGACGATCGGCAGCGTGAGGATCATTGC
This sequence comes from Alistipes sp. UBA928, assembly GCA_002293665.1. GTDB lineage: Bacteria > Bacteroidota > Bacteroidia > Bacteroidales > Rikenellaceae > UBA940. The sequence goes on from DBDQ01000129.1 coordinate 13,737, forward strand.
CATCGACAACGTGACCGGCGCCGTGGTGTTCAACCGGCAGCGCGACACCTCGGGAGGCTCCCTGGGCCTCATGCCGGGTGAACACGGCGACCTTACGGTGGGTGATTTCATAATCAGCCTGCTACCGGGTACCTACGACTTCAGGGCGGTGGTGAACGAACTTGCGGCGTGGGGGCTCGACAACGTCACCACGCGCACAGCGCTCGAGGCCGTCACGCTCCAGAGATCTGCCATGCCAGCCGAGTCGGCGATGGTGTGCGTGGGCGGCGTGGAGAATGTGGTGATAAGCAACACCGGGCCTGCCTCGCTCGATATTCCCGTAGTGAGGGTCGCAACGAAACTATCCGTCAGGGTGCGCAAAGAGACCGACGACCCCGACGACACTTTCTCCATCACCGACGCAGACCTCTCGGGAGTGCCGCGGTGGAGCTACCTGATGCCAGGCCGCGACTACGACGGAACGGCGACCGACGAGGTAGATATTTTTGCAGGCACACCCGTAGCGTTCATCGCCGACAGCGAGACCTACACCGAGATCGTATCGGGATATCTGCTACCCGAGTATCCGATGGCCGACCCCGACGACGCCACAAAAGCCATAAGCCTCAACCTCACGGCCGACTACACTACCGCCGGGGGAGCAACTCTGACCGACAACCGCTGGAATGTCACACTGCCCGCCGGAGAGGCGGCAACGAGTTTCGAAATGTTGCGCGGCACCCACTACGTGGTGAACGTGACGATTCGCCGCGCCGGAGGGTTCGACTACTACATAGTCTACGACGTGGGCAAATGGGACAAAGTGGGCGGCGACACAGGAGGAGTGACGATAGGCGACAACACCTACTCCGTCACCCGCGGATGGACCGCCGGAACCACAACCGAGAATGGCGGCAACACCGCGCGTGTGCGCCTCAACGAGTCGGTGACAATGGAGTTCACGATGGCGCAGCCCGTCTCGGGACGCTGGACGGCGCAGCTCTCGAACCCCTCTGACTTCTACTTCGACACCGTCGAGGGTGTTCGCAGCGGCATCGCCCGCGAGGGCTTCACCTACCGTATCGTGATCCGCCCGAGAGGCGATCGCGAGGACGACGTATCCACCGAGCTCTACATCACCATCGACAACGGAGTGAGGGAGATCGAGTGGGATCTCAATCAGGACGGCACCCAGGGGTCGTTGCACAGATATGTGATAAAACAAATACCGAGATAACAGATGAGAGCTCTACGACATATATTATCGCTGCTCGCGCTGGCGTTCTTCGCCGCCTCGTGCGCCGAAGATAAGCCGTGGCCCGAGCCTGAACCGGGGCCGGGTCCAGGAGAGGATAAAAAGATCGTCTTCACCATCTCCGCCTCGTCGCCGGGGAGCGCCACACGCGGAGTGACGCGGGCGGTGGAAGACCCGCTGGATAACGAGGTGGCCATCGACCGGTTGGACGTCTTCTTTTTCGACACCTCGGGTGCGCAGCTATTCTACCCCGAGGCGTCGCAGCTGAGCCACGACGCGGACACACACCGGGTAACGATAACGATCCCCGAAACCGTGTGGGGCGAAACTCTGCTCGACACCGACTGCACTATCTATCTTGTGGCGAACACCCTTCTCACGCGGACACAAATGACGGGAGTGTCGCTCACGGCGTTGAGTAATCTGGTGACGGCCAACGGCGAGGGTACCATGTTCAACCTCGACAAAGAGCCCGAAAACTTCCTTATGACGGGATCCGTCGCCGCACACATCACCCCCACGGGGCAAAACCTCGGCACGGTGAAACTACGCCGGGCCGCGGCCAAAATCGTGGTCGACATATCGAGCGCCGCCGTCGACGGATACGTGCCCGGTGTGGCGCGAGTGCGCCTGAGCAACTATCTCGACAAGACGCGCCTCGGCTCGGAGAGCGCCGTCGCAGCCGCAGCCGACTACAAAACATCGGAGTGGAGGACGATGGTCAAGAGTACCCAAGAGGAGACCCCACCCTACTCCATGTCGCCCGGCGCCCCGTTCTACTCCTACTACAACGACTGGAGCGACGACACCGACGGCACCACCGAGAGCTACATAACGCTCGAGGTCGAATGGACACCCGAAGGGAGCGTGTCGGCCGATCCCACCGTCTACTACTACCGCATACCCTTTTCGTATATCGACGCCGGGGCGAACGCCGCGCAGCATAAAGATCGGCTGAGGCGAAACCACATCTACCAATTCTCGGTCAACCTGTCGGAACTGGGCGGCATAGACCCCGAGAAAGCGGTGGATCTGGCAGCAAATTTCGACGTGATCGAGTGGACGGATCGCGATGTGGTGGTGTCGATCCTGTCGTACCACTATCTGTTTGTCTATAACTCTCGCGTGCAGATACACGAGCAGGCCTCTTACGAGTGGGAGTACCGTTCGTCGATCGCCATCAATGATGTCGAGATCTCCGACGTGAGCTGTCTGCAATACTTCGCCAACGGAACCTCCCAAACGGTGGAGTACGAAGAGGGCGATCCGCAATACCCCGTGATAACTTACGACGAGAGGGACGGCAAGACCTACTTCACCGCCACCTCTATGGTGCCGGTCAACTACGTGCCGCTCGAAATCTCGCTGAGGGTGAGCAACGACGCACAACTGTTCAGCAACGTCCACCTCACCATCTTTCCGCGCGAATATGTCTCAGCCAGCACCTCGGCGGGCACCACCGGAGGCTATCCACGCTGGGGAGCGTACAGCAACCCTCTGACCACCGATGGTAACGGCGGCTATGGCTCGAACGACGGAGCCACCGACAACATCAACTTCTACCAGATCACCATCACCTCGCAGCCCGACAGGACTATTCAGGTCGGCGACCGGATGATGCGTATCATGGTGGGCGACCCCACTATGGCCACGCCGAGCCCATTCTCCGGAGGGAACGACATTGCCGGTTTCGAATACCGCCAAACCGATCCCGACAAGAACCACATCATCTCGCCCTCGTTCGTCGTCGCCTCGCGACGAGGGATCACTGCCAACGGCAGAACCTGGACCCAGCAACAGGAGAGATGCAGAAGGTACCGCGAATCGCAATATCCGGCAGGTACGTGGCGGGCACCCACCTTTGCCGAACTCGCCATGATCGGCGATATGCAGAACGACCCCAACAGCGCCATCAAGGGATTGTTCGTTCCGGCAACGGGTGGCGGCAACGGCTGGTGGACGGCACTGCCCGAGTACAGGATACGGGCCAATCAATACACCTACGCCGGAGGGATGACCGGGGTGATGACCGGCGGCGGCGGCTCCATACGCTGCGTTCGCGACACGTGGCGGGTCTACGATCAGGACGACTATCCCGGATATTACGATTAAAAACACGAATCGGCTATGAAAAGGACATATTTTCTACTCGCCGCCCTGCTTTTCGGGGGCCTTGCCACATTTTTTTACGGTTGCGAGCATGTCACACCCCTCGGCGGAGGGGGCGACCCAGAAAAAAACGGCAATATTTCGGCAGGGTTCGATATTCCGGCGCTCAGGGACGCCACGCGCGCCCCGATCACGGGGGAGATGATCTCCTCGATGTGGGTGATGGTGTTCAATGAGAACGGCAACTACCTTTCGCGCCACAGGGGCGAACTAACCCCTGCCGTCGAGGGCGACCTGTCGCGCTACACTTTCCGCAATATTCCCGTGACGACCTACGCGCGCACGCTGCACTTTGTTGCCAACTACGAGTGGAGCGGATTCGACGACGGCGACATGAGCGGCCTCTCCGAAAACGAGGTTGTGCGCTCGATGAGCGTCGCCCCCGGCACGGTGGTCTACTGGCAACGGGTGGCGCTGCCGGCCGGAGCGCTCAATGCCGATCCCGGTACCACGGTGTCCCTCGGCGGAACCGTGTCGCTGTTGCGCAACGTGGCCGAGATCACCGTGGCCAACAACACCGCCACGGCCGGAAACTCAATGAGCCTCACCGAGGTGGAGTTTGCCGTGGGCGACTACCCCGACCTCGGTTCCGTTGCCCCGTTCAACTCGCGCACCGGCGCTTTCGGAACGGGCAACACCACCATCGACACCCCCGCCACCGACTTCATTACCGAGGCACTTGGGATCGCGACTGTCGATGTGGCGGCGGGCGATTTCGTGCGCGCGAAGAATCCCGGCGACGAGGCCTCAACTTCAGTCGAGGTATTCGAACGGCGCAACTCCACCGCGACCGACCAGACGTTTGTCATCATCAAGGGATACTTTCAGAGTGAATCCGGTGGCACACCAAATACAACCGTGCCGTCGTACTACAAAATAGACATTGTCGACCCCGACGGCGACGAACTGCTCGACCTGCAACGCAACCACCGTTACAGGATCGACCTGCGGCTCGTGTCGAAGGCAGGCCACGGGACGCTCGAAGAGGCTGTGCTCGGAGTCGCCGACAACAACATCAACGCCGCCGTCACCGTGTCGGAGTACACAGCCGTGTCGGACGGCGATAATGTGTTGAGGATCGAGAACTCGTCGTTCATATATGTGCGCACGGGCGAGCCATTTGAGTTTCGCTACTCCTACATCGACGCTTCGACCGGAGCCACCGACAACACGGGAGTGAGCATTACCCTCGTACAGAACGACGCGCGGCCCGTGGTCGCAGCAGGCAGTTTCGGCTACACCGAAGAGTCGACTCTGTGGACGGGAAATCGCAAGGGTGCGCGCATCTGGGGCACCACGGCCTCGTTCCTTCCCGACAACGACATATACCGCGCCTCGATCAACATCTCGAAAGGGGTACTTTCGCGCGTCGTGCAGTTGCAGCTGAGGCCCGCAATGAACTTCTTCGAAGTGGGCACGGCTCCCGCCAACGGATTGGTGGCGGCAGAGTTGGGAGAGCCGGTGAGCATCAGTTTCAAGATGCCGGTCGACATTGCGCCGCACCACTTCCCCATACCGGTATACATCACCACCAAGCGCTTCTCGCCCGACCCTTCGTACGGACAGCTTTCGGTCAACATCTCGGGGGGAGACTACCGCTACGTCTACTACGCGCCCTATTTGGTGGACGCCGACAACCGGCCGCTGCCCCACACGATCCATCTGGTGTCGAACTCGCCGAATGCCAACGAGGCAATCGCCCTGTCGGCTGAAATGTTTAACGACGCCACGGTGCAGTTCGCCAATATTCCGTAAGATTTTTTAGCCGGGGGCCCCGAGTCCTCAGAAAAAAATCTTATTTTTGTGCTTTCGGCCCAAACCCGAACACCGAATATGGAATATTGGCAGAAAGAGCTGGAGACCATGCCGAGACCGGCGTTGGAAAAACTGCAAACCGAACGGCTGCGGGAGACGGTGGCACGCGCCTCCGCCGCGCCGTTCTACGCCGAAGTGTTCGCCCGCGAGGGGATAACTCCCGAGTCGATCACCTCGCTCCGTGACCTGCAAAAGCTGCCGTTCACCACCAAGGAAGACCTGCGCGAGAGTTATCCATACGGCATGGCCGCGATACCGCTTGAAAAGTGCGTCAGACTCCATTCGTCGAGCGGCACAACGGGCAACCCCACGGTGGTGCTCCACTCGCAGCGAGACCTCGACGCGTGGGCCGACCAGGTGGCGCGGTGCATGTACATGGTGGGAATCAGAGACACCGATGTTTTTCAGAACACGTCGGGCTACGGAATGTTCACCGGGGGGCTCGGTTTCCAGTACGGCGCCGAAAAACTGGGGGCGCTCACAGTCCCCGCCGCCGCAGGCAACAGCAAGCGGCAGATAAAGTTCATCATGGACTTTGGCACCACCTCACTCCACATAATTCCCAGCTACGCCGCGCGCCTTACCGAGGCGATGCAGGAGGAGGGGATCGACCCGGTGCGCGACACGAAACTCAGGGTGATCTGCATGGGTGCCGAGCCTCACTCCGAGGAGCAGCGCCGGCGGATCGAGAAGATGCTCGGAGTGAAAGCCTACAACTGTTTCGGGATGTCGGAGATGAACGGCCCCGGTGTGGCTTTCGAGTGCACCGAGCAGAACGGCCTGCATATTTGGGAGGACTATGTGATCGCAGAGATAGTCGATCCGGAAACGCTCGAACCTATGCCCGAGGGCGAGGTGGGCGAACTGGTACTGACGACGCTCAACCGCGAGGCGATGCCCCTCGTTCGCTACCGCACGAGAGACCTGACCTGTTTTCTGCCGGGCGAATGCGCGTGCGGACGCACCCACCGGCGCATAGCCCGACTGAGGGGCCGCAGCGACGACATGATCATAATCAAGGGGGTGAACATATTCCCCGTACAGATAGAAAAGATACTCATGCAGTTCGGTGAGTTGGGCGGCAACTACCTCATCACGCTCGACACGGTGAACGGCAGCGACGAGTTGACCGTGGAGGTGGAGCTTAACGACCTTTTTACCGACGACTACTCCGAGTTGCAGCGCCTCACCAAAGATATTATCCACTCCCTGAAGAACGAACTGCTCATCACCCCGCGACTGAAACTCGTGGCCAGGGGGTCGTTGCCCGTGTCGGAGGGCAAGGCGGTCAGAGTGAAAGATTTCCGTAAACTGATATAGCCATGACGATAGATCAGATCTCTATTTTCCTCGAAAACCGCTACGGCAAGCTCAATCAGGTGCTCGGGCTGTTGGCCGACGCCGGCATAGGCATCATTGCCGCCAATGTGGCCGACACCTCAGAGTTCGGGATCATGCGCATGATAGTGAGCGACCCCGCACGCGCTTACGCCATACTGCGCGAGAACAACGTGAGCGCCCACGTGGCCGGGGTTCTGGCCGTAGAGGTGGCGCCCCACCCCGACTCTTTCCGCCGCACGGTGGAGCAGTTCACCGCGGCGGGGCTGAGCATCGAGTACATGTACTGTTTCTCGATCTGCTCGCGGGCGATCCTCATAGCGCGCATCAACGACGTGGAAGGTGTGCGCGAGGTGGTGGTGCGCGGCAACATGAAATATCTGTCGACGGGCGACCTCAACGAACTTCACAACAAACAGGCCCGATAGACGATGTTCGGAATCGAAGACCCCATGATATGGCTCGCCTACCTGTCGGCGGCGGGATGCCTCGTTTTCGCCCTGTGGTTCGGGCTGACGCGCTGGAACAGGGAGTGCGACGACGACGATAGTAACAACTCTGAAAACGGCGCGGCATGAGCTCACTCGGACTCGGGATAATAGTTATCGTATATCTGTTCGCCATCGTTTTTCTGGGATGGATGGGCTACCGGCGCACCAACAGCGCCAGCGACTTTTTGACGGGAGGCGGCAAGACCAACCCCGTGGTGATGGCGCTCTCTTACGGCGCGGCGTTTATATCGGCCTCGGCCATTGTGGGATTCGGGGGCTACTCGGCCACCTTCGGGATGGGCATTCAGTGGCTGTGCGTGCTCAACATGGTGATGGGGGTCGTGGTGGCGTTCATATTTTTCGGCAGGCGCACGCGCAGCCTCGGCGCCAGGTATGGAGCGCGCACGTTCTCGCATCTGTTGGGCGCACACTACGGTTCGCCGGCGGTGAGGAGGTTCGTTGCCGCGGTGATCTTCATAGGGATGCCCATGTACGCCGCCGTGGTGATGAAGGGCGGTGCGGTGTTCCTGGCACAGATATTCGACATTAACTACGACGTGGCGCTGTTGGTCTTCACGCTTATCGTCGCAGCCTATGTCATCACGGGAGGACTCAAAGGGGTGATGTACACCGACGCGATGCAGGCCACGATCATGTTCCTGTGTATGGCTTTCATGCTGGTGTGGTTCTACAACGTGATCGGAATGGGATTCACCGAGGCCAACAGAACGCTCAGCGAGATGGCTCCGTTGGTTCCGGAGCGGTTAAAAGAGCTCGGGCATCAGGGTTGGACGTCGATGCCGGTGGCCGGATCGCCACAGTGGTTCTCGCTCGTCACTTCGCTGATCCTCGGGGTGGGTATAGGGTGCTTGGCGCAGCCGCAGCTGGCGGTGCGGTTCATGACCGTGAGCGGTTCGAAACAGCTCAACAGGGGTGTGATAATCGGCTGTCTGTTTATATTCTTCGTCGTGGGGACAATCTACCACATCGGGCCGCTCTCCAACATATTCTTCTGGGAGACCGAGGGGAAAGTGGCCGCCGACGTCGTTGCCGACATGGACAAGCTCGTACCCTACTTCATCGACCGGGCGATGCCCGGATGGTTCGGGGCGGTGTTTATGCTGTGCATACTTTCGGCGAGCATGTCGACCCTCAGCGCGCAGTTCCACACGATGGGTGCGGCGTTCGGGGCCGATCTCTTTCCGCGGTTGCTGCGCCGCGGCGACAATGGCTCGCCTCTCGGGGTGCGTTTCGGAGTGCTGATCGCCATACTGTTGAGCTACGTGATCTGCTATGTGTTGAGCGCCAATATAATCGCGCGGGGCACGGCGCTGTTCATGGGGGTTTGTGCGGCGACTTTCCTGCCGGCCTATTTCTGTTCGCTCTACTGGAAACGGGCTACTCGACATGGGGCCGTGGCGAGCCTGTGGACGGGTGCCGCGGCGAGTGTTTTTGCGATGCTGTTTCTCCACCGGGCCGAGGCTGCGCCGATCGGTTTGTGCCGCGCGCTGTTCGGTACCGACGTGTTGATCGAAGCCTATCCGTGGCCGCTGATCGACCCGATAGTCTTTGCACTTCCGCTGTCGACGGCGGTGATGATCGCGGTCAGCCGCCTCTCACGCCCATCAGCATCCCAGCCATCCTGATCACCAGTATTCGATCTTTCTTTTCGACCGGAAGTATCTGTGCTTTTCGGTTATGTAATAACTTCTTGTCCAGTTTCCGTGCTTGTCGAAATTGGAATATCTGATATGTATTTTATTTTGCCTTGTGCGACTCCATGAGGGAATGCCACCGTAAAATACGTTATCATCATCGTCCTCTTGTATAAAATCGGTCTGTTGCCCGTGTCGATTATACGCATAGTAGAAAAACGTGGTATCCACCGAATGATCCCTGTACTCGTGAATATCCAGCCTACTTTCCATTTGTTTGTTTTCGTTGTACCTTAAGATGTTTTTCCCTCCCAGGAAGTCGGTATAGCTGACAAGCACTCCGGCTTCATATACAAAATCATCTATGGAATCATAAAGATTATCCGTATTATTGAAATACACGTTGTGTTTATAATACTGATCTGAAGAGTCGTAATGGTGGCGATCAATTCTCATCGGATCAAAATCGTTGTCGAAAACCACGCTGTTTGTTCTTCTTATCTCTATCAGCGTGTCGGTAACGGCATAATCGAACCTGTAATCAGACCTCATTTCCCTTTTGCGCGCGTGGTTTTCCTGTAACATATATCCTTCCCTGTCGAAAAGATAAATGGCCTTCCAACCGGAACCCTGTCTCTCCGTGATCTTTTTTATACCTCTGCATTCAAGTAATTTCGAACGAAAATCGACATGGGCATTGTCTTGAGCGTATGAGGGATATGTGAATATGGCAAAAATCAATGTTATCAGAATCCTGGGTTTCATCTTGGCTAATGTTTTAATTATTCGTCTGTTTTATGGAGTGATGAATTCCACACCTTTGGCCCGGAGTTCGCCGTAGCAATCCTCTATGTCTCAAAAGCGGCTCGAAGCCCAGTTTTTGGGCGTAGAAGTCGAAACATTTCCGGTAGTCCCGGACTAATAATCTTACGTTGTTGAATTTCATGTCCATGATCTTTTCGTTCGGCGTTATTCTTTTGGTCATTCGCAAAGATACAAAAAAAAGCGAGACATGTGGTCTCGCTTTTTCGGCGGGTGGTATAATCGGAAAATCCAAAATCGCGAAATTCCAAAAACGAAACTGCGAAGCCTCAAATCGGAGAACGGAAAAACGAAATCGGAGTTTTCACACACGCAAGCACACACAAAGCAAGGTACATCCATTCCTCGACGGGAATGGCAGGGTTTCGAGAGTGCTGATGAACGCCGAGTTGACCCATGCGGGAGAATCGAAGATCATCATCCCGACCGTATTTCGAGATGATTATATGCTCGTTCTACGCAAACTCACCCGCCAGGGCGACCCTGAACCCTACATCCGGGCGATGCAACGAATCCACCGATTCAGCGCCATGGTGTACGAAGAGGACAGAGCCGCAATGCTGAATTTCCTGACCGCCTCCAATGCCTTTCTGGAGCCGAGCGAGGGACAGTTAAGATTTTAATGATGATGGATTTCGATTTAGAGCCCAATATTCTTGTCCAACCGAGAAATCTGATTATCTTTGCATATAAATGATACAAATGTCGTTTATGCACAAGGGTAATATTATGCCAAAAGTCAACGACGAATATTTACAGGACAAAAGGGAGCAGATATTGGATGCCGCAACTCGGGTTTGCATGCGCAAACCTGTCTATTCCATCGCGATGCGGGATATTATAACCGAAACGGGATGGAGTCAGGGAGCGATCTATCGCTACTTCAAAAACGTGCATCTCATCCTGTTCGAGCTGATGAACCGTCAGACGGCAGGGCTTAGAAACCGACCGTATTCTTACACTGCTCGCGGCGCCGGAACACATCATAGTCAAAATTTTGGATCTCGTTACACGGTCAATATTGATGAACGCTCGTTCGTTTGGTAAGATGATCATCGAATTAAGTATAGGCCTCATAGTGCATATCGCGCTCAACGTCGGAAGTGTGATAATGTTGGCCATCGTCATGCTTGGGTAATGCCCTTCCGGAGCCAAGCGAGAAGTGACAGATGAGGTTGTTATGTAAGAAATCGCAGCTGTATAGTGTATCTTTGAAAAAGCAAGATTATACAATTTGGCACGATTATTTCATGGTAATTCCATCTCTTACTCTTAGTTTTAGTTAGAGACACAAACCAAAAAATTGCCTATGCCGAGTTGGAGATTTACGTTCAGGGCATCTACACGCAAAGGAGGAGGAGCGGGTAGACTCTACCTGCGGGTGGTTCACAGGTGTGAGTCCCGAAGTGTGACCACCCCATACAAAATCTTCCCCGGAGAGTGGGACGCCGATGGACGGCATCTGATAGTCCCATTCGATCATGGTGAGAGAGCGCGCCAACTGAGAGAATACGAAGACGCCATGTCGAACGATCTGCGCCGTATGGAGGGGCTGGTGAAGCGGCTCGACAAAGAAGGTGATTACGACATCGACGAGTTGATGGAGCGTTACCGCGCCGTGACAACTGGCAACAGTCTTCGCGCCTATGCCGAGAAACTCGCCTCGGAGATGAATCAAGCAGGAAACCATCGAACGGCGAGAGCGTACTTATCCGCCGCCACTCGGTTGAGACTGTTCAACGGCGGCAAGGACATCAAGGCGGAACACTTCACGGCGGGCTTGCTTACTGACTTCCAAGCCGCTCTCAAGGCCGAAGGACGCAGCCCGAACACGATTTCGTTCTATATGCGCAATCTGCGGGCGATCTATAACAAGGCCATCTCGGAGGGACGCTTGTTCCGTCGCGCCGAGAATCCGTTCGCAGGTGTGTACACCGGAGTGTCGCCCACTCGCAAATTGGCTCTCACGCCCGATGAGTTGGCCCGGCTGTCGGAGTTCAATCCGGCAGAGAAACAGGTTAGAGGGAACAGGCAGTCTGAGGTGAAACTAACTTTGCCCCTTCAGCAGGCTCTGGCAATGTTCCTGTTCTGTTACCATGCCCGTGGGATGTGCTTCGTCGACCTTGCCCATCTTCGGAAAAGCGACCTGCTTGGAGATATTCTCAGGTATGGACGACAAAAGACAGGGCAGGAGATAGAAATAAGTGTGCATCCGGCCATGCGCCGGATCATAGAGTGGTTTTCACAGTATACTGCCGGAAGCCCATATCTCTTCCCTATCATCTCCGATCCCAACAAGGATCACCGTCTGCAATACGAAAGCGGGCTGCGGCGCCAGAACAACCGTCTCAAGCGGATAGCCGAGTTGACAGGGATCAAGAAACGTTTCTCCACCCATTGTGCCCGCCACTCGTGGGCGACGGTCGCCCGGAACGAGGGCCTGCCGCTTGCCGTTATCAGCGAGGGTTTGGGTCACACCAACCAGAAGACCACCGAGATATATCTCGCCTCGTTGGAGCGTTCCATCCTCGATCAGGCGACAATGGTGGTGTCGAATGTGATCAACCCACAGTACAGAGCCAAGAAGAATCGGAGACAGCGCGGAGGAGAGAGTTCGTCGGGAGGTCTTCCCGGATATATTAACCATGGCTTCAGGTTCGGAAGCTACCGGTAGCCTGGCGTTACAATAACATCTCAAGTCATAGAGTTACACCGCAGGGTGAGGTCGCAGATCTCGCCCTATGCTGCATTTACCGTGCGTGATGACACGGCACGATTTGTGTAACTTTTCCCCGATTGAAATGAAAACGCGCCCTCGTGAGGCGCGAATAACGTCGAAGATCGACACGACCGGCGGTCAAAAAAACGGAGTTTTTCAGAATATCCGGCATGACGCCGGCAGAGCTCTGCTAACTCACTGTCTGTCACTCCATAAGAGACAGACAAAACCTGTGGCAAAGATAAATACATTTTCCAATACTAACATCATTCCAGCGAAATAATTTCATTTTTTTCTTCAAATCGTTCACTGAGGCTCCTCGACAGGGGGTCGATAAATTAGTGCCTGACGTATTCGATAATCTGTCGGGCGTTGTGTCTTTGTGAATTATTGTTCGATTTGTACCAAAAATGTTCAAATCGCCATGACCAGCTAAATCACCTCCTCATAAACAACTCATTACATGCGATTTACCGTCAACTGTCATAGCTGTCTGTCTCTTATGGAAAGACGGACGAAATGATGAAACCCCCAAATATGATATAAAACGCTGATTTAATGACAGCTGACCCAAACTATACCATGTGCAGATCAACTCACACCTCGCATGAGACTGCCGGTTCCGTAGGCCCGGTACCTCCCCCCTATCCCCGTCCCGGCGTAAATCTCGGGCTATATCGGCGGTCTCGCGAGGTGCGGGCGTCAGAACTGCTACCATACCAGCTTTAAATGTCAAAATATAACAATAAACTGACCATGATAAATGAACTGAAACGCCCCGCACACCCCGTAGGAAGGATATTCTTTCTGATCGGTGTATTGTGCGCCGTGTTGTCGCCAGGCATTGCGTCGGCGCAGGGGTCGATACGAACTTCGCTGACCGAGATGGAAAGACAGGCAGGTTACGGCGAACTGCTCCGTGGCTCGCTCCCCGTTGGAATGACCGTCGTCTCCGATCCGTCGAACGAGACACGTATCTCTCCGGCGGAGATGGCCCGCATAGCCAGCGGGCAGTGGAGCTCCAATGGTGGGGGAAAAGATTCCGTTGCGCTGGTGGTGCTCAATTTCCGGGTGAACAGCACGCTCCTCGAAGAGAACTACATGGACAACGCCCGCGCCATAGAACTGATCCGTCGCACATTTTCCGACCCGAGACTTGTCGAGGACATGGACTTCATCACCGTCACCGCGGCGGCCTCGCCCGAGGGTAACACGGCGGCCAACGCGAGACTGGCCGAGGGACGTTCGATAGCGATCAAAAACTACATCGCCCGCAGGTACCCGTTCGTAAACCGTCAGCGGATATTCACCTTTTCGATCGGCGAAGACTGGGCGGGGCTGCGCATGATGGTGGCCGAAGACCCGTGGGTGCCCAATCGCGATCAGATACTCGACATTCTCGATTCGGGCATGAGCAGTGACGCCAAACGATCGAGACTCTATACCATCGGCGGCGGAAACGCATACAGGTACATTGCGGCGAACATGCTTCCGAGCCTGAGGGGTGCGGCGACCTGCATGATGATCTATTACAAAGAGGAACCCGAACCAGTCGTGATCTACGAAATGCAGACCGATACGGTCTATGTCGACCGCCCCTACGAGGTGGAGAGAACCGTCGAAACGAGGATCGAGGTTCCTGTCGAGCTACCCCGTAAACCCTATTACTGGTCGATAAAGACCAATGCGCTCTACGATCTGGCACTGCTGCCCGATCTCGCCGTGGAGTTCACTCTCGACAAGAGGTTCTCCGTCGAAGTAGGTGGCCAGTGGTCGTGGTGGACGAGCGACGTGAGCCACAAGAACTGTTGGCGCATACAGGTGATTGGCATCGAACCGCGAGTGTGGCTCGGCGACAGGTCGACCAAAACTCCCCTGTCGGGACACTTCATCGGGCTGTATGGCATGGGCGGGACCTACGACGTGAGGTTCGGCGGCAAAACCGGCTACCTGAGCGACAAGAGTTTCTCGACAGGTATCTCCTACGGTTTTGCAACAAGGCTGGGCCGCAGTTGGAACCTCGAATTGGGTCTGTCAGTGGGCTACATGGGCGGCAAGTACGAAACCTATCACATCTACAACAGGCCTAACGATGAATTTTACCGTGACAGCCGGGCCACCCGGCACTACTTCGGGCCCACGAAGGCAAGAGTTTCTTTCGTCTTTCTGCCGGGCGGCAAGAACCCGACTAAAAAATAAACGTCAATGAAGAAGATAACAACAATATGCCTGTTGGCATGGGCTGCGCTTGCCGTATCGTGCCGCAACAAAGATCTGGTCGATCCAGTTCAGGGTGGACCGGCGATAACGGTCAGGATCAACTGGGCGACGGGGCTGAACGTTCCTACACGCGACGGAATGCGCATCAACCTATTTTCGCTGGACGAGGGGGTGCACCACTACGGCAGGGCCGATGTGCCGCACCACGGCGCACAGGTACGCCTGTCGGTAGGCACGTCCCACAAAACATTCGCCTACAACTATTCCGGGAACAATGTGCAGTTCAGCAACGAGGAGCACCCCGAACGGATCGAGGCTAAGGTGGGAGCAAAGGTACGCTCGACCTACTCGAGGGCATTTCCTGATCAGACAACGATAGACGAGGTAAGGGGCGATTTCCATGTCGGCATCAACGACAGCTACACCGTCATCAATATACCCGACGAGCAATACATCGACGTGTGGCCGGCTAACGCCGTGATAACCTACACCTACGAGGTGCGCAACGTTAGAGGCGCGCGATACATCAGCGAGGCACGCGGCGGCATAGCGGGTTTCTCAGCATCGTACAATCTTGCTACGGGAGCCCTCGCGGATAGCCCTTCGACAGTCCTGTTCGACGGGCAGGCAAATCCGTCGGACAATACCATCACAGGTTCGTTCCGCACATTCGGGCGGCTGGAAATGACTAACGATTTCACGATCGAGATACTATTCCCGTCGGCCATGCCGGGCAACGGGATCATTCAGCGTACGTGGGATGTCACCGGCCAGATAGACGACAATGTAAACCGCCACATCATAATCGACGGATCGGACATCGACATCCCCGAACCGCCCGGTGATCCCGGCGACGACACGGGAGGCTGGCAGGTCGACGTCGACGACTGGGAAGACGTGACGGTACCATTGAACTAACTGGCAACACCTTAATAATCTCACCATTTCTTAACCCAATTTTAATTAATTTAACCATGAAAAAATCAATTCTTTTCGCAGCCCTGGCTGCAGCGGTTATCGCGACCGGATGTAACACGAACGAAGAGGCGCAGCCCGTCGTAAACGAAGAGGGTGGCATCAATTTCCGCACGATTGTCGACAAAGGCACCCGTGCTACGACCATCGAGGGGACTGCCGACCTGACCAGCTTCTTCGTTGCCGCCAACAAGGCTAACGAGGAAGGCTTGGGTTTCCTCGAAGCAGCTGTTTATAAAAACAGTACTGAATGGACCTACGCTCCCAAGAAGTATTTCCCGACCGACGGTGCGGCGTTGAACTTCTTCGCCTACTATCCGATCAAAGACCTCAACATGACCACAGCGCTGGCTTCCACGGGAGTCGGAGCTACCGCCACCACTTTCGGCTACACCGTACCCGCCGACCAAAAGACGGCACGTGCTGCCGGTGACAAGATGGCGCAAGACCTTCTGGTGGCTGCCACGCTCAATCAGGGTGTGGTTGCCAGCAATGGTGACGTCGAGTTGAAGTTCTTCCACGCTCTTTCCGCCGTTACTTTCTCGGCCAAGAACAGCTATCCTGCCACCGGCGAGTTCAGCGAACTGGACTACACCATCGAAAACGTGCAGATTGCCAACATGGCCAACACGGGTACGTTCACCTATGGCACGTTTGCCGACAACGCAGCCGTAACAGCCGCATGGACACCCGTCTTCACTGGCACCGCGCTCAAGACCTACGTCGCAGGTCTTCCCGAGGCAGGTGTATCGCTTGTCAGCGGTGGTGTTGTGAAGAAGCTGCTCACCAACAACGACGTGATGATGGTTCTGCCGCAGCCCCATCCCGCTCTCGCCACTGCAACAGAAGTCGCTGATGCAAGAAACGAGTACAAGGCTGCCTACACGACAGAATATAACACGGTATATGCCGCTTCCTCGGCAGTAACTCCCGCCGAAAAAGCCGCTGAAGCTACCACGGCCGCAGTAATCGCAGCTACCGCTGCCGCCGCGGCCGAGTTGGATGGTAAGGGTTATGTTGAGATCACCTTCAACCTCAAAGGCGGTGACGGACAGTACCTCTTCCCGGCAGGCAGCAAACTATATCTGGCGTTGCCCGCAACTTTTGCTTTCAAAGCAGGCACCCGCTACAACTTCAGCCTCGTGTTCGGCGCTGACGACAACACCGGATCCAAGCTCGACGACATAACTTTCGACGTGACCGTAGAAACATGGATTACCCAAGATCAGCCTCTTAATTAAGTAACATCCACAGGCCATAAGGGGTTGAAAGCCCCTTATGGTCGCAAATAATAACCCTGACACACTGATAAATTGATGGAAACAAATTTGAAATTGAGATGGGCGTCGCACACGCTTGCAGCGTTGAGCCTGTGGACGGTCACCGCCTGCACCGGGGAGGAAACTCTCCCCGGCGACGACACGCTGCACACCATCACCTTCGCCACCCGCGATGTCCCGTCGACACGCGCAAAAGTAATCTCCGAACTGCGCAAGACAGGGATATTCGGATATTCGCACGCGGGCAACTTCTCCGACGCCACAGCCTCGCGCATTCCCGACTACTTTCTGAACACGGCTTTGGTCGACCTGCCCGGCGATGGAACGTGGACTTACAGCGGAGTACACAGATATTGGCCTGCGAACGACTTCCGCCTCTCGTTCTTCGCCTATGCGCCATACATCGACGTGGAGGAGAAATTCTCGCTCTACCCGAAGACGTCGGTCGATCCCGGAGGCCCTAAAATCACATACTCCGTCCCCGTCAGGATTGAAGATCAGATCGACCTGATGTGGGCCAACCGGATAGATCAAACATTCCAGACCAACGACGGCTTGGTGGAATTCGACATGGAACACGCCCTCACAAGGATCGACTTCGAGGTCGGCATAGACCCGGCGATCGAAGCCGGACGTCCGCTCTCGATGGAGATCACGAAACTCTTCGTGCGCAACGTCATAGGTGGCGGAGTGCTCCACCTGTCGAAGTCGAGCACCGATGCCGGTCTGTGGACATACGACGCACCCGCCGACGGCGACGATCTGGCGACCTACACCATGACGAACAAAGAGTATGGCGGCCTCGTTAAATTGGAGTACGATGCGCGGGAATTGGATCCCGGCGACCCGAAAGTGTGGAAGAAACTATTCAGAGACGATCATCACCTGATGCTCATCCCACAGCCTCTCGACGGCAAAGGTATAGGCCTCCCCGCAGAAGTCGTGCTCACATACAGCGTAAAGAATTGGCTCACCGGCGAAGTCGAGACCAAAGTGCATACCCTGCCGCTCTCCCTTCCCGCTCTCAACACGTGGCGGCCGGGGATGGGTGTGACCTACAAGATCACCGTCTCGCCGATCGTCGGGCTCCACATCGAGTTGGATATCGAAGGTTTCATCGAGGGAACGAAGTGGGAGGAAGCCGAAGGTTACAATCCGGTGGGGAACGTTGGATAGACCGATAACACAGAAAACAACGATACGATGAAAAGAACAGCAATAACAATTGTACTCGCAGCTCTCGTCGCCTCGGCCACTGGTTGTATTGTCGACCGTGATTTGCTGAAGCCGACACCGCACGACAGCGACATCACCCTCGGTATCGACGTGCTGCCCCACTCCGCCCCGGCCACCCGCGCCGCTTTGGAAGAGTGGGAGAATACCCCCGTGAGTGTGGCATACATGTTCGTCGACTCACAAACTGCGTTCGACAGGAACTTCACCGTCAGGGTGGAGGATATCGACGACGAGAATAACGGTCAGCACGTCAAAACGGGAATGGAGTATCCGGCCGACGATTCGCAGGTGTCGTTCCGGGGATACTATCCCGTCGCCGAACCTGATGAAGCGGGTGTGGTGACATACGACATATCGAAAGGCGACACCGACGTGATGCTCAGCAACACGGTCTCGGGATCGCTCACCGCTCCGATAGGCGACAAACTTGTTTTCAAGCACCTACTCACCCGCGTCACGTTTCTGATGAAGTGCGCGCCCAACCAGTCCTATCCCGAACCGGTTTTCGGCATGAAGGCGGCAGGCGCGACGGCGATCGACCGGTTGATGACCACAGTGTCGCTCGATCCGGGTGCGACGACCAACCCCGCGACATACAGTGTGCCGGGCAACGTCTTCTGCGGCGATCCAGACGGGTTCGTCATACCCTACTCCTATGAAAACCCTGTAGTGGTCGAAATGATGCTCGAGCCCGATGTTGCGCTCGATCTGAAAGTGGCGAGCCTGTCTTCCGATAAGGAGATCAACATCACAAGCGACGCGAGCGGCATCTGGACGCAACTGACCACCGTCGGCGGCGAAGCGGGTGTGCGCTACACTGTGGAGTTGGCTTTTTCGGGAGAGGTCATACTTGCCCAAAGGATTAGCGCCTGTATGTGGATTACGGGCGATCAGCATTTGGGCGGCAATAATGATGTTTGGTGGTAGAATAATTATTACAGTGCTTTGAATATGGAAAACAGATTGAAAACAATGCTCGCCACGATCGCAATGTTCATACTAATTTCGTGTGGCTACGAACGGCCGGAGCACCCCGCCGGGAGTGGCGCAGTACCTCTGCGGATCACCCCTATGATCTCCGACAGCGGGGAGTCGGAGGTCGGGGTGATAACGCGTGCAAAGATCGACGGCGAATTTACCATTGGATCGACCATCGGGCTGGGAGTCTCGGCTCCCGACGCCGTGCCCGCCATATCGTCGTTCTATAAAAGTTTTTACGGACTTTTCGGCGGCGATGCCTGGCGCTACTACCTGAATAACATCAATGGCGGCGACCGGCTGTCGGGATTCAGGAGTTGGGGCAACATCGAGGTCTACGGCTATCACCCCTACAACCCCGCCACAACAAACCTTGGAGCTGTGCCGTTCGAGATCGCAGTATCGAACGGCATGGAAGCTCTGGGAACCGACGCCACCGCGCTGACGGATCACATGGTGGCCGGCACACAACTAAAAGACATGTTCACACCCGACCCCGAGGGTGATCTGCCACTGCACTTCAAACACATGATGACAGCACTGGCTATCGCAATCAACAGAACTGGTGGAACGCAACAGTTTCCCGAGTTAAAAATAGGCAGGGTGACCTTTGAGATCACCGATGGAAACAGGGAGTTCGTCGTTTCGGGAACCTACAACGCGATCCATCCAGACATGTTGGCGCCCGCCGACAACATCACGCCGGGCGAAACGGTAAAGAAAATGACCATCGAATATCTATCCTCGACACTGATCGAGATGATAAGGGAGGAACAGGGCCTTATAGTTCCTCACAGACTGCTCGTCATCATGCCCGAATTGCGGCATAAGGCCGGGGCTGAGTTCGAGGACGCCACGGTGAAGATAACGTTCGAGTTCATAGATCAGGACGGCAATATGATCGAATTGGACAACGGGAACCCTTCGGTCTCCTTCCGTCTATCCGACGTGACGAATGTTGGCACGGATGACAAGGGGCTTTTGGCTGGATACAGCTATGCGATAAAGGCCTACGTCGGCACTTACACCCACTTCACCGCCCCGGTGACAGGCTCTCCCACTCCACCCCATGTGAACCGTCCCGAACTCGAAGACGACACAAACCCTGGATTTATTGAGATGTAATAAGCATATATGGCACAGAAACTTTCAATACCATTTTTTATCGCCATTGCGCTCACCGGAGCAGGGGCGGTATCGTGTACCAACGAAAACCCGACTCCCGAAATTCCCGTAACACCGCTCTATGAGCAGGGATTCTCGATGGGTACACGCGCCGACGGATCAGGCGATCCCGAACACGGCGACGCCTATACGATAGTGAGCTACCGTGTGGGTGGAACAAACTCCACCGAGATGGACAAGTACACGATCAATTTCACAAGTCGATACGGCCGTCAATGGGGCTATTATGCCTACGACGACGGTTTGCTTTCGGGGCGGCCTGCGGGCACGCTTGTGCCGGTGGAGATACAGTTCCCGAACATTGCGGGTACAGTCCCCAATTACACGCCACTCAAAGGCATCGCTCCGCTCGAAAGTAACGGGTCAGAGGCGCAGATGCTGAACAGTGTGCCGTCGAGCGGACCCGATCCCGATACAAATCAGGGAGTTTACCGCACTGCGGTGATCCACCCGGCAATTCCGATGCATAATGCAAGTACGCTGGGTTTTCTGGGGGTGTTCAGTATCGAGGATAAAGTATTTGCGTCTCTGCCCGATGACGCTAACGGTGATGGCATTACCGACGATCCGTTCGAGATCACAGTTACCCACAACGACCAGGTGCATCCGATCCACGATCCGACCGAACTTTTTCCCGTCAGGGCGGCAGTAAAGGTGTGGTTCTATTCCGAGTATTATTACGACGACGATCCGGGGCAGACGAATCCGCAACAACAGTCCTTCACGATCAACTCGCTCAATCTGTACAACGTTGGTTCCAACGGGTGGTACAACGCCCGCACGACTATCGTCTATCCGAACTACAATTTCGGCAGTAATTTCCGTATCAGTTACAGTTTCACCGAAGTGGGACTGGGCACTCCGGAGAGCCGACCAAATTTCCGGAATCTGCTCGCCGATGTGACGGAGGATGGCGAAACTCCCGGCCCCGGTAAGAATAAATATCCGTTCCAATATTCGGTCGAGACCCCCGTTTTCCCCTCCGATTACCGCGGCTACGAGAACGGCGGCCTGTTCGAGGTACAGCCTCTGATCCTTCAGGTCGTGCTCGACATGAACGGCGGCGGACAGAACAAGGTCTCCGTGCCCCTCGCGTTGAAGATGGAGCGCGGCAAGAGGTATCATTTCTATGTCAACGTACTCAGCGAGGTGATCGAGATCAAGTATAACATATCTCCTTGGGAAACAGGGTCTGATGACGATGAGCCTATCGGCGGCAACATGATCGACTACAAAACCATAACTCTCGAATATACACCCGGCAGCTGGGATAATGTGGGCAGCAACAACGAGATAGGAAACTAATCCAGAAAACAGATGACAGATGAATGTAATGAAAACGGCATCGTGGTTCTTAGGAATCATACTCTTCTCAACGTTTACAACAGAAGTAACAGCCCAAACCGGGCCCACCGGACGTATTCGCGGCACCGTCGTCGACGCATCATCGGGCCGCTCCATCCCTCACGCCACGGTTACGGGCGATGGTTCGACTGTCGGAGTCGTGACCGACGCGGCCGGTGAATTTTCGCTGCCGCCCGTGCCGGTGGGACGCCACAACATTCGGGTGACGTTTTTGGGCTATGAGCCGGCCACAGTTCGCGAAGTGATGGTGTCGTCGGCGCGCGAGACGGTGCTTCAGATCGCGATGACCGAAAGTGTGCTGCGGATCGAGGATGTGGTCGTCCGTCCACGCATCGATAAGGAGGAACCACTCAACCCAATGGCACTGGCCGGGGCGCGCATGTTGAGCATAGAGGAGGCGAGCCGCTACGCCGGGGGGATGGACGACCCGGCGCGACTTGCCACTTCGTTCGCCGGAGCGGCGGGTAACGTATCGGGCAACGCCATATCCATTCGCGGCAATTCTCCCCAGTCGATGCAGTGGAAACTCGAAGGAGTGGAGATCCCAAATCCAAACCACTTCCCGGAGGTGACGTCGGTTGGCGGAGGAGTGCTCACGGCATTCAGTTCGCAGGTACTGAGCAACTCCGACTTCTTCACGGGAGCTTTCCCGGCGCAATACGGCAACGCACTGTCGGGGGTGTTCGACATGCAACTGCGCAACGGCAACAACCGCATCTGGGAACACGCCGCTCAGATAGGTTCTTTGGGGGGCGAGTTCGCCTCCGAGGGACCTTTCAAAAAGGAAGGCCAGGGCTCATATCTGTTCAACTACCGATACTCGATCCTGGCGCCGATGGCAAACGCGCTGGGAGGAGACCTCGCGGAGATAGCAGGGGTGAAGTATCAGGATCTGTCGTTCAAGATCAATCTGCCTACCCGCCGCGCCGGGACGTTCACCCTGTGGGGCATCGGCTCCATCGACAGCCTGACCGACCCCGTGCCGACCGATGAGGAGATCGCCGAATCGGAATACCTACCATCTTACTTCGGCTCCCGCCAGTACATGGCCGCCGTGGGTCTGTCTCACAGGGTGTTTTTCTCGCCCAACACATACCTCAAGACCACCCTCGCAGCCACCGACGCCGAGAACCGCTTAGAGGCCGACGCCGTAGCCGACTGGTCGGGCGACTGGGAGCGCTTTATCGACATGACCGACAGGAACACCAACCTCGTACTCGACACCTACATCAACACCAAGCTCAGCGCCCGTCACACCAACCGCACCGGGCTGAATGTCACCGGCCTTTTCTACGACGACAACTACAATATCGCACCGGGTAGATCAATCCCCACCGGCCCCATAGAAAACTTCGTCGACACCTCAGGGAGCAGCATGGCTGCCACCCTTTTCAGCCAGTCGACGTTCGCACTGGCTGACCGCTGGACGGGCGAATTGGGCCTCAACGTTGGTTGGTTCGCCCTAAACCGCAACGTGACAGTGGAACCGCGCGCCGCACTGCGCTGGCGGGCGGCCCGGAGCCACACACTGGCCGTGGCT
>DBDQ01000056.1:0-188 GCA_002293665.1 Alistipes sp. UBA928
TCCGACATATAGATGAATCCGTCCATCGAACGGACGAAGTATCGCGTCAGCGGGCCGTCGAACCAGCGCCGCTCGTGGGGCACGACGTTGTCGAGTTGCACGAGGAACCGTGTGTGTCCGCCGCGTCGTTTAGCCACACGCGCGATGGTGCCGAAACACGGTGCCATAAAGGGTGTCCAGTATTTGAG
>DBDQ01000056.1:222-495 GCA_002293665.1 Alistipes sp. UBA928
GCTCGATGTGCAGACCCTCGGGCGGGGCGCCTCCGCGGAACTGGCTCTTGCCTGGAAACAGCCATGCGGGGTATTGCACCCGGAAAGTGAACACTTTCACCCCGGCCCCGCGTCCGGCGAACACTTGCGCCAACCGCNNNNCTCGATGATCGTCGCGATGCCGCCACGGTACGGCCATGCGGGGCCGAGGAGAGTGATCTTTTTCATTGCCCGTTATTTGGCCGGAATGCGGAGAGTGCCGTCATCCTGCGCGGCGACGTTGTTTTTCCAGCG
>DBDQ01000056.1:534-12201 GCA_002293665.1 Alistipes sp. UBA928
TTGACGTTGCCGTCCATGTATTTCACGAGCAGGTATTTGTCGAGGTCGCTCCACTTGTCGAAAAGGCGGCCCGCGGTGTCGACGCTGAAACGGGTCATGAAGGCCAACGCCGCGTCGTGTCCCTGATCGTCGTGGACTTTACTGGCGGCAGTGTCGATGGCGGCTACTTCGGCCAATCGTGCGTTCTCCCATTCGTCGATGTTTTTACGAATCTCACCCGCGATCATGTCGTAGCGCAGATAAGCGAAATTGGCCACGCGGCTCGTGAGCCAAAACATCGAGGTGTCGCTGTACTCCATCATGTGGCCGTTGTCGATGTTCAGGCACCAGGGAACCTCAGTCGAGGAGCTGTAAATGGGGGTGAGGGGCGAGGTGGCCGCGTCGTCGGTGCCGAACCACAGAATGCCGCTCACGCAGGGCGAAACCCAGTTGCGGGTCTGACCCACGAACCAAAACCCGGTCTGCTGGGTGGCTATGGCGCGCTCGTTGACGTAGGTTTCGGGGGTGCCGTCGCCGTTTGCATCGGCCTGCCAGTTCATCGGCCTCCAGCGATAGGGCAGGTTGTGGCCTCCCGCGCCTATGTCGCGCGTCATGTCCATCGGGGTGCCTTCGTAGTGGTCGCGCATCATGTCGAAAACGGCCTTAGGCGACACCTTTTCGCGCGGGGCGACCCACAGTGGCATGCGGGCCGAGGGGTCGAGATTGTGGCCCATCGCGTAGTCGATGTAGGCGTCCATGCCGTCGGCCACGCGGTTGAAAAACGACCACACGCGTGCCTCGCAGCCGCGGGCGCCGCTGAAATCGAGCGGGGCGTAGACGTCGCTGAAGCTGAAATCTTTGTCTGAGCCGGTGTAGAAACCGTTCTCACGTGCGAACGTGATAACATCTTCCGAGTAGAGGCAGTTCTCGGGGTCATCCTTGGGGAACTGCGTGATGCGCGGATGGTTGGCGTGGGCGCTCACCATGCCGTCGGGAATGCGGCGGGCGACCCACACTATACCCTTGCCGTACTTGCCCTTGCTCTGCATCTCCATGATCCATACCTCGTCGGGGTCGGCTATCGAGAACGATTCGCCGGTCGAGGCGTAGCCGTGGTCGGCGGCAAGCTGTGCGACTACGCCTATCGCCTCGCGCGCCGTGCGGGCCCTTTGCAGCGCGATGTAGATCAGCGAGCCGTAGTCCATGATGCCGTTGGGATCGCCGAGTTCTTCGAGTCCGCCGTAGGTGGTCTCGCCTATGATGAGGCCGTATTCGTTCATGTTGCCGGTGGTGGAGTAGGTGTGGGCCACTTGGGGAATCTCGCCCAGATACTTGCCGGAGTCCCACTCGGTGACGCGGAGCATCGTGCCGGCGGGATGGTCGCCTCCCACGTGTTTGTAGAGTGCACCGTAGAGCTGGTGCGAATCGGCGGCGTAGCTTACCATCACACTGCCGTCGGTCGAAGCGCCGCGTGTGACTATCAGATTGGTGCAGGCCCACACGTCGCCTGCGAGGATCGCCGCGAACAGGGTCGTGGCGAGTACATAGATATTTTTCATGCCGTTTGCGTGTTTCATGCAAAGGTACGAATAAAATTACATGATGCGCAAAACAATTTCATGCAAAATTGTCTCTTATCTGTTCGACAGGCGGGCAAGTGAATTGTCTATGATGTGTTGTCTGTCGTCGGCCTCCAGCAGTCCGCTTTCGATCAGGCTCGCGATCCATTCCGAAAACTTAGTCGCCCCGGAGCGATTCAGGTGGCCCGTGTCGGCAAAGTCGGTGTCGGCCAACGGGAAACGTCCGAAGTCGAGAAATTCGACGTCGCCGTACCGGGCCTTTCTGACACTCTGAAAAAGCTCCTCATCGGCCAATTCCGGAGCGTGGCGATGCACCGGAGTGCGGACAAACATCACCTCCACTCTCTTGGAACGGGCATGGGCAACGAGCCGGTCGAGATAGTCGAGACCGAACGTCGCCATCCCCTCCCGCTTGCGGGCAGGTGCTGTGGCGGCGGAGGCTAACGCCGCCGAATCTATAGTCTCGTCGAGAGGGTGGAACCCTCCGATTACCGGAATATAGTCGAGGCCGCGCATCAGCATGACGGCATTGTTTTTCGAGACCAGAGGCAACGTTCCGATCACCGCCTCGCTGTTGAGATCGAACAGCAGTCGAAGCGACGGCCAGTCCATGACAGGAGCGTAGACGGGCAGACGGTACGATATGTGGTCGTCTGCCCTGACCCATTCGTCGATCTCCGCAATCACCTGGGAGTTCGAAAATTCGATCAGAACGATCTCGATCCCACGGTTGCGGTCTATGAGCCTGCGTCCTTTAGGGTATGTGTAGAAATAGGATTCGCCCGACTCGGCGAAGTTGGCCATCCCCGGGATCACCGTATCGTCCCAGGCGCGTTCGGCGTGGGAGTGGCCCAGGAGCACGATCTGTTTGTCGGGCGAAATCGTCCAGCGGCTGCCCCATCGGTTCACCAGCCAGAATCCCGCGACGATCCCGGCGAAGATGGCGGTGGCAATGAGCGTCTTGAGAATGAAATTTTTCATGGCTCAAAATTGGAAATAGATAAACTCCTGTTCGCGTCCGCCGAACCAAAAGATCGACAAAGCAATGGCCAGATAGAGCCCCCACCGGAAAACGCGCCTCCAACGCAAAGCCAGAGTCTCCAGAGGATGAAGGTCGGCCCGTCCGATCCACTCGACGACAAAAAAGAGGGCGATCAGCACTGCGATGCTTTTGTCGGGATGGACTTCGGGCATCGAGAAGAGGCGGTTTGAAAATATCCCGCAAATGTAATCCCACGCGTGGCGGATGCTTTCGGCTCTGAAAAATATCCACGTCAGGACTGTCAGACTGAACGTGGCGGCCATCGACAAAAACTCCCGGAAAGAGGGCAGCATCCGCCCCTGGGCGATCGTTCCCACATTGCGCCGGTTACGCCGCGAGAGCAACAGAGGCATGAACCAAACGGCGTTGAGCGCCCCCCATGCAATGAAAGTCCAGTTGGCGCCGTGCCAGAACCCGCTTACGAGAAATATGATGAACGTGTTGCGAACACTCTTCCAGATCCCGTCCCGGCTCCCGCCCAAAGGGATGTAGATGTAGTCGCGAAACCACGTCGTGAGCGATATGTGCCACCTGCGCCAAAATTCGGCAATGTCGCGGGAGAAGTAGGGAAAGGCGAAGTTCGCCCGCAAAGAGAATCCGAACAGCCGCGCCATGCCGATGGCCATGTCGGAATAGCCCGAGAAGTCGCCATATATCTGAAATGCGAACAGCACCGCCCCCAACACCAGAGTGCTGCCTCCGTATCCGTCCGAGCCGTTGAATATGGTGTTGGCAAACTCCGCGCAGTTATCGGCTATGACAACCTTCTTGAAGAGCCCCCACAGCATCTGCCTCGCGCCGTCCACCGCCTTGGAGTAGTCGAACGTGCGCGGCGCGAGAAACTGCGGCAGGAAATTGCCGGCCCTCTCGATGGGGCCTGCCGCAAGTTGCGGAAAAAAGGAGACGAAAGCCGAAAATGCAATGAAATCACGGGTCGGGCGGAGTTGCCCGCGATAGACGTCGATGGTGTAGCTCAGGGTTTGAAAAGTGTAAAAACTGATCCCGACCGGGAGGATAATATCGAGAGTGTGTGCGTTGAGCTGGTATCCGAATACGGTGAACGCCTCGCGAAAATTCTCCAGAAAAAAGTTGTAGTATTTGAAAAAGACCAGGAATCCGAGATTAACCACCACACTCACCAACAACAACGCCCGTCGCCGTCGCCGCCCGTCGGTTTTGCCGATAGCCAACCCCAGCCCATAGTCCATGGCGGTACTGATAACGATCAGTGCCAGAAACCGCCAGTCCCAAAAGGAGTAAAATACATAGCTGGCTGCAACCAGAAACAAATTCTGAAGCGACACACTCTTCCGAAGCACAAACCAGTATACCAAAAAGACGACGGGCAGGAAGATCGCAAAATCGAGTGAGTTGAATAGCATGGTATTGGGATATTCAGTTGCCAAAGATAGTGAAAATTCAGGAGTCTGAATACCGGGTATCTCTAAAAGTGGAATTATTTAGCGAATAGGGAAATCGGATGCGATTCGGCAATGCAAATTTATTTGCACTGTGCCCTCCTTATCACTATATTTGCACGATGTCGATCGCGAAAAATACGGAGGCCCTGCTCGCCTCGCTGCCCGCCGGAGTGACGCTGGTGGCGGTGTCGAAGACCCATCCGGCCGAGGCCGTGATAGAGGCTTACGGCGCGGGCCAGCGCGACTTCGGCGAGAATCGTCCGCAGGAGATGGCAGCCAAACAGGCCGCCCTCTTCGCGTTGCCCACACCGCCCGACGACATCCGCTGGCACCAGATCGGCCATCTGCAAACCAACAAGGTGCGGCTCATTGTCCCGTTCGTTGCCATGATCCACTCGGTCGACTCGGCGCGTTTGGCGGCCGAGATTTCACGCCGCGCCGTGGAGGCGGGGCGCGTGATCGACGTGCTGCTCGAAATACGCATTGCCCGCGAAGAGAGCAAAGAGGGGTGGGTGTTGGACGAACTGCTCGAATGGCTCGACGGAGGCGAATGGCATTCGCTGACGGGAGTACGTTTCCGCGGGGTGATGGGTGTGGCGAGTTTCACCGACGACGAGTCCGTCGTGCGCGCCGAGTTCGAACGCCTCGCTGCGATGTATGCTTCCCTGCGCGAAAGATTCTTCGGCGTTGATTTCGATACACTCTCAATGGGCATGTCCGACGACTACCACCTCGCCCTCGAATCCGGCTCCAACATGGTGCGCATCGGCAGCCTCATCTTCGGCCGTCGGCAGTGACGGAAAAGGAATAAACAAAAAAGCTCCCCCGAAGAGAGGAGCTTTTTTCTGCACAGAAGAATCCGCCGTGGG
Organism: Alistipes sp. UBA928; assembly: GCA_002293665.1. Classification (GTDB taxonomy): domain Bacteria; phylum Bacteroidota; class Bacteroidia; order Bacteroidales; family Rikenellaceae; genus UBA940. Next base: position 5,426 of record DBDQ01000056.1, read on the forward strand.
CGTTTCCACTCAACCCGGATACTTTGCGGGATCGCTGGAACGCGGGTAGGTGCGCTCTTCCTGGATTCGGCCGTCGACTTTGTGGATCTTCAGCGACGAGGGCTGATGGTGTTTCGCGTGGCGGATCATTTCGCTTACGACCTCTTTCTTGGTGGCGCCCTTGGCTATCGCATGGTTTTTACCATCGCGGTGTCCTTCCCACCCCTTCTCTGTCTTGGCGACGTAAAAATTGTGTCTCATGGTATCAGATTTTATTAGTAATGGTTTTGATACCCCGTTAAACAATTTTCATGCCCCGCGTTCTCACTCCGTCTTATTTTTGTGTTTCGAGGAGGCGCTGCCATACTTCGACCTGTACTGTGCCGGGGTGAGCGAAAACTCCTTGCGGAAGATGCGGATGAAGTACGACGAGTTGGGGAAGTGGCACTCGGTCGCTATATGAGTTATGTCGCGGTCGGTCGAGATCACCTGAAGGCGTGCGTGCATCAACCGCTGGCGAACCACCCATCGGTGGGGTGGCTCGTTGTAGTACTCCTTGAATTTTTTCTTGAATGACGACAGGCTGCGGTTGGTGCGGGCGGCGAACTGTTCGAGTGTGATGTCGGAGAATATGTAGTCTCTCAGTTGCCGCTCCATGAGCTCTTTCTCGGGGTCGGTGCTGCTCAGCACTCGGGTACGGAGGCAGCCTTCGGGGCGCGAGATGATCTGGTAGACGAGTTGGGTGAGAGCCAACGCCTCGGCCGTGGAGTCGGAGGCGTAGACGCCGTCGCGCAGGTCTTTCCCGACGGCCGAGAAGAAGGTGCGCAAAGACTCCCATCCGGGTGCCACGACCCACTCGCGAAGCATGCACTCCTCGCACGTGTGGTGTACGCAGGTGTCGATGTTGTAGTTCACTCCCAACTCGGCAATTATGCGGCCGATCTGTTCGGAGGTGTAGAAGAACATGATCTGTTCGAAGGGTTTCTTTCCATCGGGCACCTCCTCGAGATAGTGGGTACCTTTGGCCAGAAAGAAGATATCGCCGGAGGTGAGCTCGCTGCGGAGGTCTCCCGTGTAGATGAACTTGTAGCCGCTGACGACATATCCCAACACGTAGCGGGTGGCAACGAACGAACGGATACCCATCATTTGGGATTCGCTTGTGCGCACGATCACGGGTTGGCGTACATAAGTTTTGGTCGTTTCCTGGGCTGTTTGCTGCCGGGCTTGCCTGATGGTCTGCCGGGCGGCCTTTTTTTTGATTTCTGCGGGACTCATTGTGAGGTGGAATTTTGGCACAAAATACAACAAAATATTGTATTCTGCAATATTCGGAAACATTAATTCCGGGCCGGAGTGGTGTCTGGTTCGCGTCGGCGGTTGTCAATAAGCTGGCTATAAACGAATAAAGCCGCGCAGGGAACCGGCAAAAATGCCGAAAAATATGCAATAGAATATACAATAATTCCATCATCACACAGTATCGCATCATGAAAAATGCCTAACAGTTGTATTATTCGATACGAATCGTGCATAAAATATGGCCGAATAGCGCATATTCAGAACTTTATTTGCCAGGCAGAAGGCATCAAAAAGTTCAGAAACGGGGATTGTTCGGGCGAAAGGGGTGACGATTATGGGACGGAAATACCTAAAATGGGCAACAAATGAAAGGCCAAAACGGCCACCAGAATGACAGAATAGATCGCCGTGGAGACCGCCGACCCACGACCAAAGAAGGCGTAAGGCAGGCATACCGCGCACGGTATCCCCAGTAGGGCGGCCAAAGCAAGGGATGTTCCCGGAATAACCGCCGAAATCGACATGAAGATCGACACCAGCGCGACATGGCTTATGAATTTGTACTGGGTTTTGCGGATGTTCTTATGGTTGCCGGCCACCCGTATGAGTGCCGTGAGGGTGAGTGCCACCACGGGTAACGCCACCGAGAGTGTGGTGAAGGGCAACGAAAACTCCAAGTCCGGTTTTTCAATCGTGCACCGCCACAATTCCTGCCAGATGTAGCTGGCATCGGCGCCCATCGCCCAATAGATGAATCCCGCCGCCGGCAGAGGCAGCGCCAGGCCCACGAAACAGACCACCGTCTCGCGCCACGACCGGCGGTAGATAACCAGTGCCGCCACGGCAACGGGCAGAATCCACAACACTGCCGGAGCATAGAGTAGCGGAACGAGGCCTAGCCAGAATCCGGCGTGGAAGAGTTCGGTGAAACTGTATCCCTTGTGGAACGAAAACGCGAACTGCCTCATGGCCAACACCAGAAACCACGCGGCCAACAGCGTTGCGAGAACCTCGCCTGAGAGGGCCACTCCGCCCGCGGCGACGAGGTATATCTGTGGTGGGAGGTAGTTGCGGCTCGCGGCGGGGGCGTACTTTATGCTCAACTGCACGACTAACAAAAGTGTCCAGCCGACAACGATGGCGGCCACGGCGGCGGCCAACCATCCGTGGGCCACGGTGAACCTGGTGAGCGCGGAGGCCAGCGGCATGCCTCCCTCGAAAGGAGCCTCGACGGCGTAGGGTGCAATCGACCACCGGGCGACGAAAAGTACCGCCAGAAGTGCGCAGATCAACGCCGAAACTATTAACGATTGCCGCGAGGCATTCATGTGCTATTTCAGGTCTTGTCCGATGTCGCGGCGGAATGCCATACCTTCGAACGAAATGCTGGAGATCGTGGCGTAGCTTCGTGCCAGGGCCTCGTCCATCGTTTCCCCGAGCGATGTCACGGCCAATACCCGTCCGCCGGAGGTTACCACTTCTTTTCTCACACATTTCGTGCCGGCGTGGAAGACGATGGTCTCCGCGCGCGGGCAATTCCCCTCCTGCAAAGGAGGAGTAGCAGCCCGAAGGGCCGACGTGGTGGTGCCGGTGACCGGGAAGCCTTTCCGGTAGTCGCCCGGATAGCCGCCCGACACGCAGACCACCGTGGTGGCGCAAAGCGGGGTGACGGTGAGCGTGTATTTGTCGAGAGTGCCGCACACGATCCCCTCGAACAGTCCCACGGCGTCGCTCGTGATGCGCGGAAAGACAACCTCGGTTTCGGGGTCACCCATCCTCACGTTGTACTCTATCACGCGCGGTCTGCCGTTCACGTTCATCAGCCCTATGAAGATGAATCCGCGGTAGACGATCCCCTCGGCCGCGAGGCCGGAGACGGTCGGTTTCACGATATGCTCCTCGACCCTGCGCATGAACTCGTCATTGGCGAACGGGACGGGCGAAACCGCTCCCATGCCGCCCGTGTTGGGCCCGGTGTCGCCCTCGCCTATGCGTTTGTAGTCTTTTGCCACAGGCAGGATGCGGTAGTTCGTGCCGTCGGTGGCGACGAACACCGAGCACTCGATGCCGTTGAGGTACTCTTCGATCACCACCCGCGAGCCCGCCGCACCGAACTTTCCGCCCAGCATTTCGGCCAACTCCGCCTTCGCCTCGTCGAGCGTCGGGGCGATTATCACTCCCTTGCCCGCGGCGAGTCCGTCGGCCTTGAGCACGTAGGGCGGGCGCAGCGTCTCCAGAAATGCTTCGCCTGCTTCCACCTCGTCTTTCGTAAAAGTGCGGTAGGCGGCGGTGGGGATCGAATGGCGCATCATGAACCCCTTTGCGAAGTCTTTACTTCCCTCGAGCTTCGCCCCTGCCTCGCCCGGCCCGGCGACGGGCACGAACTTCAATTCGGGATCGCTCTCGAAGAAGTCGACTATTCCCTTGGTGAGCGGTTCCTCGGGTCCCACCACCACGAGTCCCACGCCGTGGTTTAAGGCAAACTGTTTGATGGCGCCGAAGTTCGTAGCCTCCATTTCGACGTTGGTGCCGCACGAGGCGGTGCCGGCGTTACCCGGTGCGATGTAGAGTTTTCCGCAGCGCGGACTTGCCGCCAGGCTTCGCGCGATGGCGTGCTCTCGCCCTCCTCCTCCGAGGAGCAGGATGTTTATCTTTTCAGCTAATTTCATTTCTCTAAGAATGGTTTGATGATGTAGTTTAGTTTTTCGCTTTCGACCAGGAATCCGTCGTGGCCGAAGTCGCTCTCTATGAGTTGCATTTCTCCCTGTGGCAGGTGGTTCGCGAGGAACTGCTGCTCGACGGGCGGTATGATGATGTCGCTCGTGATACCCACCACCATCACGGGGCAGGTTATTTGGGTCAACGCTTTTTTCACTCCGCCGCGCCCGCGCCCCACGTCGTGGGAGTCGAATGCCTCGGTGATCGTCCAGTAGGAATAGGCGTCGAACCGGCGGATGAACTTCTCGCCCTGATACTGCTGGTACGTTGCGGCGCGGTGGCCGTTGCGGCGCAGCGTGTCGTCGGGATCCTGCTGGGTGGCGTTATAGGCGAGGCTGCCGCGATACGACAACAGCGCTATGGAACGCGCTGCGGCGAGCCCTTTTTGTGCTGCGTCCTGCCGGCGCTCGCCCCACGTGCCGTCGGCGGCAATGGCCATGCGGTGGCTCTCGTTGAGGGCAATGTCCCACGGAGTGGTTTTGGCGCAGCACACCGCCACTACGAGCCGCTCGGCAAATCCCGGCCTCAGCAGTTCCATCTCCATCGCCTGGAAACCTCCGATCGACCCTCCGACGATGGCCCTGACGCGGGATATGCCCAGATGGTCGGCCAGCAGCAGGTTGGCGCGTGCCATGTCGCGCATCGTCACAAACGGGAAGTCGCAGTACCACCTCTCGCCCGTGCGCGGGTCGATGCTCATCGGCCCCGTCGTGCCGTATGGCGAGCCGAGAATGTTGGCGCACACGGTGTGGTAGCGCGCCGGGTCGAGGAAACGCTCCTCTTCCACCGTGCCGGGCCACCAGTCGCTCACGTCGCTGTTGGCGGTGAGGGCGTGGCACACCCACACGATATTATCATCATGCCGCTCCCCGAACGTGTGGTAAGCGATCACCAACTCGGGCAACACCTCGCCGCACTCCAACTCGAACGGCCCCTCGTGCCTGTAAAATTTCACACCCATAACGGACGCAAAAATACGAAAACCTTCGCACAAAACGGAAAACCGGGGGTAAATAACGTTAAGTGATTGAGGATTAGATTGTAATTTCTTTGTTTTCAACGGGTACGAAAACGCCCCGGATGGAAGACAAAAGAGGGGTTTCGCAAGTTTTCCGCTACTTATCCGTTGCCCTTTCGAGGCGGCGAACGATAGCGGCCAACACGCTGAACGACACCCACAAATCAAATCCACGACATCAATGAACGCCCGTTTTCCCAAAAATCTTCACGCGAAGATAACTCNNGCGAACGGACAAAAGACGGGATTGAGGGCGAAAATCGGAGTTTGTTTCCGGTTGGCGCTGCGTTTTGCATCTTTACAAATAGCTCTGTTACAAGTAATTTTACACTCAAAAAACAGAGGCTATGAAGCATGAAGTAAAGGTGTCGTTTTACCTCAAACGAAACGAAGAAAAAGAGGACGGCAGTTGCCCCGTAATGGCGCGGCTGACCGTCGGCACGACCGAAGCGGTGTTCAGCGCGAAGTTGAACGTGCCCGCCTATCTGTGGGCATCCGGTCGCGCCAAAGGCAAGGGCAAAACTGCGACCGACATCAACCGCCGACTGGACGAAATCCGGGCATCGGCCCTGTCGCACCACCGCGAACTGTCAGCGACGCGGGCAAAAGTTACCGCCGAGGATGTGAAAACCCTGCTACTCGGCATGGCATTCGGGCAGGAGACGCTGCTCGCATATTACCGCGCTCATAACGAAAAATTCGACAAGCGTGTTGGGTTAAACCGCAGGGCGGCGACCGCCAAATTGTATTGGAGCGCATGTAACCGCCTCTCAAAATTTGTCAGAGAGAAGTATCGTCTCACCGACATCCCGTTCTCGGCGCTCGACCGCTCGTTCATCGACAAGTACGATCTGCATTTGCGGACGGATTGCAAACTGTCGTCGGGGACGATTGTCGGACAGACCGTCCGGCTGGGTACGATTATCAACCGCGCCATTGCGGACGGGATTATCACCGCCAATCCATTCGCGGGCTACGAACCGAAACGACCGGAGCGTAAACCGAAATATCTCACGGATAATGAGGTGAAGAAATTGATGACAACCCCGCTCACCTCACCGAAACATTATCTCATTCGAGACCTGTTTTTGTTTTCGTGCTGGACGGGCATCCCCTACGGCGATATGGCGGCTCTGACAAGCGAGTGCCTGTCGGTTGCCGAGGACGGTGTGGTGTGGATTAAGAGCACACGCGGTAAGACGGGCATTGACTACCAAATTCCTCTGAATGACCTCGCTCTGCAAATTCTCGAACACTACCGCGACACCGCCTCGGACGGACGACTGCTCCCGATGTACGGGAACAGCGAGATGAACACCGGACTTAAACGAATAGCCCGGACGTGCGGCATCGGGCGCACGATCTCGTACCACTGCGCAAGGCACACGTTCGGAACCCATGCCCTGTCGCAGGGTGTACCTATCGAAACGGTGAGCCGGATGCTCGGCCACAGCCGTATCGACACTACTCAGATTTACGCGAAAGTGACGGACGATAAAATCGCCGAAGACACTCTCGGTCTGAACGAGCGCATAGCCGGACGATTCCAATTCGCAATTTAATTTTTAACGACTACGATTATGAAGACTGAAAATAAACGCCGCAGCACCTTTGCCATCCTGTTCTACATCAACCGGACGAAAGTCCGCAAGGACGGTATGTGCCAACTGTTGTGTAAAATCAGCATCGACGCGGAGGCTGAACAGATTGGCACGAAAGTATCGGTCGATCCCGCGCTGTGGGACGCGACGAAAGGCTG
>DBDQ01000084.1 GCA_002293665.1 Alistipes sp. UBA928
CGCTGGATCGGCACGGCACGCTGTACACAGCGAACTCCCGGCGACGTTTCGAGGTCGAGCCCGGCGAAGCGCTGCGCCTCGTGGAAACGGCGTATGTTGCCTCCGGCGGTTTCGATCGCATCGGCCAGTTCGGGCGGGATGGCGTCTGCGGCCTCGTCGAACTCTTCGGGTGAGACTTCGAGTGCGCTTGCCTCTCGGCCCTCGATCTCGGCGGTGAGTTCGCGCAAGGCCCTGTCGCCGTTGCGACGCACCATGCGCACGATCTGCTCGACGCGTGCCGTGATGTCGTTCTCCTCTTCGGCGCTGGCCCTCTGAGTGAGCCCGTCCCAATCTTCGGCCGGCGGATTTATATAGATATTGACCATTATTTGATTATTTTTTCGAGTGCGAGTACCAGAATTCCTTCGGCGCCGATCGCCTTGAGGNNTGGCGCACCACCGAGTGGAGCGAGCACCACCCCTCCTGGGCGAGCGGCATCACCGTGGGTGAGCGCATGGCGGGCAGAATCTCGATGGCGCGTTCGACCGACTCTGTGGGGAGGTTCATCAGCAGGTACTTCATGCCGCGGCTCTCGAGGGCGGCCCCGAGGCGGAACTTCAACTGCTCCAACAGCGCCAGTTTTTCGGGCTCCAGACCGGGCCGGGCTATGAGTACCGCCTCGGAGTGGAGCACCTTTTCGACCTCGACAAGGCCGTTGGAAACCAGTGTGCCGCCGCTCGACACGATGTCGAAAATGGCGTCGGCCATGCCCACCGCCGGGGCGATCTCCACCGATCCGGCGATCTCGTGTATCTCGGCCGTGACGCCCTCGCGTGCGAAGTACTCTTCAAGTATGCGCGGATAGGAGGTGGCTACGCGGCGTCCGGCGAACCAGCCCGGGCCGGGGTAGTCGACACTCTTGGGCACGGCCAGCGACACGCGGCATCCACCGAAGCCCAGTTTCTGCACCACGTCGACCTCGAAGCCCTTCTCGGCAACCTCGTTGAAGCCCACTATGCCTAGGTCGGCGGCGCCCATCGACACGGCCTGCGGAATGTCGTCGTCGCGCAGGTAGAGCACCTCGAGCGGGAAACTCTCGGAACGCGTGAGGAATTTGCGGCGGTTTTCGTCGACCGATACCCCCGACTCTCTCAGCAGTTCGAGGCTTTGTTCGTTCAGGCGACCTTTCGCCTGGATTGCGATCCTTATCATCTTTTTGCGAATTAGGAATTACGGTTTTTTTACACTAAAAAGCCCGCTTACATCAAAAAAGGCCCACCCCTTCGAGGTAAGCCTTGCTTATTGTTTGCTGCCAAACACCCAATGACCCTACCTCTGTGAGATACGGCGGTGATGATGGATGGCGCTGAAACTTCTCATTGTGGGGACAAAGATATGGAAATTTTTTTATTTGCCAAAAATTATTTTATCCATCACCACGTCGTGGGGTTCGGCGGGGACTTCGGGGACGAGGGCGTGGGGCGGACAGAGGCCCACTTTGCAGATGCGAGCGGCGTGGGGCCCGGACAGGTAGCGGTCGTAGAAGCCTCGTCCGCGGCCGAGGCGGCGGCCCGACTCGTCGAATGCCACTCCGGGGACGAGCATCAGGTCGATCTCCTCCGGGGTGATCTCGCGACCGGTTCGGGGTTCGCTTATGCCGAACGCTCCGGGGGTGAGGTCGCCGGGGCCGAGGTATTCATGAAAAGTCATGCTGCCGCCGGAGTGAACCACGGGCAGGGAGAGGCGCTTGACCCCGAGCCAGCGGCGGAGCATCTCCTCCGTTGGAACTTCATCGGGTAGGGCGTGATAGAGCGCTACCGAGCGTGCCGCGACGAACTCGGGGAGGGATTCGATCCGGTTGATTACGGTGCTGTGAGTCAGATCCCTCGTCGCCCTGTCGGGCTCTGTCGGGATGACAGACCTGACCGCAGCCCGTAACTCGTTTTTGTCATCCAGAGTATTTCGTGTCATTTCGTTACGTTGTGCTAAAACATTCCCGCAAAAAATCGCCGTCGGCGTTCCGACTGTTGTTATTTAAAAAACAATGCACTACATTTGTGGCTCCAAAAATAACAAATTATTATTTAAAATACGATATGAATCTTCCTTTCATTGTCAGCTCGTCGGTGGGACGCAAGTTCGTGATGAGCCTTTCGGGAGCGTTTCTGGTGCTCTTTTTTACTTTCCACGCGGCGATGAACGTGGTGGCGATCATCTCGGCCGACGCCTACAACTGGATCTGTGCCGCGCTGGGTGCAAACTGGTATGCCATCGTGGGGACGCTTGTGATCGCGGGTGGCGTGGTGCTGCACATCATGTACGGCATCTGGCTGACGCTGCAAAACCGCCGGGCGCGCGGCAAAGACCGTTACGCGGTGAGCAAGACTCCTCCGGGGGTGGGTTGGTCGTCGCAAAACATGCTCGTGTTGGGCTTCGTGGTGCTGGGCGGACTGTGTGTCCACCTTGTGCACTTCTGGTCGAAGATGCAGCTCGTCGAACTTATGGGCGCTCACGAGAACGCGCTGGGGCTGAGCCCGCAGGACGGCGCCGGGCTGATCGCTATCATTTTCAGCAGTTGGTATAACGTGGTGATCTACCTCGTGTGGTTCGCCGCGCTGTGGCTGCACCTCACGCACGGCATATGGAGCATGTTCCAGTCGAGCGGTATCTCGAACCAAAAGTGGTTCCCGCGTCTGAAGACGATCTCGAATGCGTGGACGACCCTCGTTGTGGCGATGTTCGCCGTGGTGGTTATTGTGTTTTACATTAAAAGTCTCTTATAGTTATGTCTGCGATAAAGTTAGAATCTAAAATTCCGGCGGGTGAACTCTCGCAGAAGTGGAGTGCTCACAAAGCCGCGATCAAGGTGGTGAGCCCGGCCAACAAACGTAAGCTCGACGTGATAGTGATCGGCACGGGCCTTGGTGGGGGAGCGGCCGCCGCATCGCTCGGCGAACTGGGTTACAATGTGAAGGTATTCTGCATCAGCGACTCGCCCCGGCGTGCGCACTCGATTGCCGCGCAGGGCGGGATCAACGCTGCCAAGAACTATCAGAACGACAACGACAGCGTGTTCAGGCTGTTTTACGACACCATCAAGGGGGGCGACTACCGTGCACGTGAGGCCAACGTCTACCGTCTGGCCGAGGTGGCCAACCTCATCATCGACCAGTGCGTGGCGCAGGGGGTGCCTTTTGCACGTGAATACGGCGGGTTGCTCGACAACCGCTCGTTCGGCGGCGCGCAGGTTTCGCGTACTTTCTATGCCCGCGGGCAGACGGGCCAGCAGTTGCTGTTAGGTGCTTACGCGGCTTTGAACCGTTCGATCTCGAAGGGTTCGGTGAAGAGCTATCCAAGGCATGAGATGCTTGATGTGGTGGTGGAGGACGGCGAGGCCCGTGGGATCATTGCGCGTAACCTTGTGACGGGCGAGATAGAGCGTTTCGGGGCGCACGCGGTGGTGATCGCCAGCGGGGGCTACGGCAACGTGTTCTTTCTGTCGACAAACGCCATGAACTCGAACGGCTCGGCCGCGTTCCAGTGCTACCGCAGGGGCGCGATGTTTGCCAACCCGTGTTTTACGCAGATTCACCCCACTTGTATACCCGTGCATGGCGATCAGCAGAGTAAACTGACGCTGATGAGCGAGTCGTTGCGTAACGACGGCCGGATCTGGGTGCCCAAGAAGATGGAGGATGTGAAGGCGATCCGCAACGGCGCCAAGAAGGCTTCCGACATAGAGGAGAAAGACCGCGACTACTATTTGGAGCGCCGCTACCCGGCTTTCGGGAACCTCGTTCCGAGGGATGTGGCCTCGCGTGCTGCCAAAGAGCGCTGCGACGCAGGTTTCGGCGTCAATGAGACGGGACTGGCCGTGTTCCTCGACTTCAAGACCGCCATCGAGCGGCTCGGGGTCGACGTGATACGTGCGCGCTATGGTAACCTATTCCAAATGTATGAAAAGATCACCGATGTCGACCCGTATAAAGAGCCGATGATGATCTATCCGGCGGTGCACTACACGATGGGCGGGATTTGGGTCGACTATAACCTTCAGACGACAATTCCCGGTTTGTATGCCATCGGCGAGGCCAACTTCTCCGATCACGGCGCCAATCGCCTGGGTGCGTCGGCTCTGATGCAGGGTCTGGCCGACGGTTACTTTGTGCTGCCCTACACGATCGGCGATTATCTGTCGAAAAAGATTCAGGCACCGAAGGTTGCCACCGACACCCCGGCGTTCGACGAGGCCGAGAAGGCGATACGCGAAAAGATTGCAAAACTGCTCGCCATCAAAGGTAAACACACCGTCGACGAGTTCCACAAGAANNGGAAGATGTGGGCATGGCGCGCTCGAAAGAGAGCCTCGAAAGGGCCATCAAGGAGATCGCACAGTTACGCAAGGATTTTTGGAAGGATGTGTATGTTCCCGGCGAGAATGGCGAGTTCAACCAGGAGGTCGAAAAGGCGCTGAGACTAGTGGACTTCCTCGAACTCGGCGAACTGATGGCGCGCGACGCACTCAACCGCAACGAAAGCTGCGGCGGACACTTCCGCGTGGAGTACCAGACCCCAGAGGGCGAGGCTCTGCGTGACGACAAGAACTACGCCTACGTAGCCGTGTGGGAATACAAAGGCGAAGATCACGCCCCCGTTATGCACAAAGAAGAACTCCACTTCGAAGTGGCGCATCCGGCACAAAGAAACTATAAAGACTGATTACGGCAATGGAAAATAAACTGATGAACCTGACGCTCAAAGTGTGGCGTCAGAAGGACGCCAAAACTCCCGGCGCGTTCGAAACATACAAGGTAGAAGGCATTTCGCCCGATACTTCGTTCCTTGAGATGCTTGATATTCTCAACAACAAGCTCATTCACGAGGACGGTGGAGCACCGGTGGATTTCAATAAAGGTTGCCGCGGCCCCGTTGCTTTCGACCACGACTGTCGCGAGGGGATTTGTGGAATGTGCTCGCTGTTTATCAACGGCGAGGCGCACGGGCCCGACAGCGAGATCACGACCTGCCAGCTGCACATGCGCAAATTCAAGGACGGCGACACCATCACCATTGAACCTTGGAGGTCGGCGGCGTTTCCAGTGATTCGCGACCTGGTGGTCGAGCGTCAGGCTTTCGACAAGATTCTGCAAGCCGGAGGTTTCGTGAGCGTGAATACCGGCGGTGTGCCCGACGCCAACGCGATACCCATTCCGCGCGACGATGCAGAGGAGAGTATGGATGCCGCCGCGTGTATCGGTTGTGGTGCATGTGTGGCTACCTGCAAGAACGGGTCGGCGATGCTGTTCGTTGCCGCGCGCGTGTCGTCTTTGGCGAAGTTGCCCCAAGGACGGGTCGAGGGTGCTCGCCGCGCCAAAGCTATGGTCGCCCGCATGGATGAACTCGGTTTCGGTAACTGTACCAACACTCAGGCGTGCCAGATGGAGTGCCCCAAGGGTATCTCGATCGCGCATATCGCACGGCTCAACCGCGAGTTCCTTTCGGCGAAGTTCCGCGACTAAAAGAGAGGGCCGGATAGGGGGGCCCGGATTTGATAGACGGGGTTGCGTTTTTTTACGCGGCCCTGTTTTTTTGTGCTGTGGCTTGCGGCAGTTACCAATTTTTGGTATCTTTGTGGGAAACAGTATGAGCCATGAAAAACACATCGTGTATCGCTTGGTCCCCATTCCGAAGGGTTTATTAACAGTAAAATAGCCGAGGGGCGCTACTCCAGCGCCAGCGAGGTGATCCGCCATGCCCTGCGCACACTCGAAGACGAAGAGAAAAGATATAACGAGTGGGCGAAATATGTTAGCACTCAAAGAAGGAATGGCGAGTGGAATCGACGAAAACTTCGATTGGGATGACTTTATTGCGCAAATGAGAGCTGAAAGCAATGAAAAATAGCGCGCATTTGGTGAGACCACGTAACGCGACCAGGCATTGGGACGAAAATACTACAATGTTCCCTCGCTTTTTCTTGGCTACAAGGTTGGCAGTCATGTGGTTTTTTATACGGTAGTAGTTCCCGGGGAAGTTCTGATCGTGAGGATATTGCATCAAAGCATGGATTTCAGGAATTGGATTGAAGACAGGATATGAAAAAACTTTTTTTAGCAGCGTACGTGGCGCTCACAACTGCGGCGTGCGACGGACAGGGGGGTGAGAAGTATAAGGAGATCGCGGGACTCGCCTCGCCCGACGGCAGGGAGATCAAACTCTCAGCCGTGGTGGACGACAATAAGTACACCCTGCTCGATTTCTGGGCGTCGTGGTGCGGTCCCTGCATCGGCGAGTTGCCATATATGAAGGCTGCCTACGACAGGTACCACGACCGGGGGTTCGAGATATACGGTGTGTCGTATGACGACAACGGGGACACCTGGCGTGCTATGATAGCCGACGAAGGTATGAACTGGGTGCACGTCAGCGCTCTGCGGGGGTGGGATTGCCCGACCCAGCCGCTCTACGGCGTCAATGCCATTCCGCGCAACTATCTGATCGACAGCCGTGGAAACATCGTTGCCAAGAATCTTCGCGGAGAAGATTTGGCAAGAAAGCTTGCAGAGCTTTTTGAAAGTTGAAGAATGAAGATTTTTGAGAGGCAAGTCGGTTCGAAGAGCGTCATTGCGAGGGTGAAACCCGAAGAAATGACGCTTCGCGTAGCAAACTCTTCTCTCTTCACTTTCCGCCGAAACTGAAGTTGACGGGGATGAAGACGGGTGAGACGACAGTGCGGCCCGCCACGTTGAACGAGGGACGGATGTTGAGAGTCACGCGCGACGGTTCACTGTTTCCGGCCGCGGCGAGTCCGCTCATTGCCACAAGGTTGCGCACCACACCCATCACCGCGTCGCGGCTCTCGCCCCGCAGAAGCGTGGCCACGTCGAAGGCCATCGAGAGTGGCAACACGTCCGTGGTGCCGGGGCTTATCGAAAGTTGCTGCGACACCGAGCCCGACGTGAAGTCGACCCCGTCGATGGCCAACACATATTCCATGCCGTTGAGGATCGCGTCGGAGACGCCCGGATTCTGTACGTCGAGGTTCACCGTGCAGCCCACAGGAAGGCTCGTAGTTCCTCCGGCCAGCAGTCCGAGGATGCGCGGCGCGTCGAGGGGCGACAGGCCACGCGAGACATTGATCCCCGCAACCGAAATGTTCGACAGCGAGCGGAAATCGTACTTACAGTTCACCATGTTGTATGTTCCCGCCACCTGCCTTACGACGTCGCACGAGGTTGCGGCCGGTACGATCGCTCCGATGGAGAGCACCATAGCGATGACGGCTAACGTTCGGGGCATGCGTTTCATGGTCTATTCGGCTACGATCAGATAGTAGTTCTTTTTGCCCTTCTGGACGAGCAGGTATTTGCCTGCGATCAGATCGTCGGGGGTGATGGTGCGGGCGGCGTCGGCCACCTTCTCCTTGTTGAGCGACACGCCTCCGCCGGCGATCAGTTTTCGCATCTCGCCCTTCGACGGGAAGATGGGTACGCGCTCAACGAGAAGATCGACAACGTTGGCTCCCTCACCCGGCAACAGATTTCCGGCAGGCAGCATGTAGGTGGGCACACCGTCGAGGGCGGCGAGCAGGGTTGCTTCGTCGAGCGAGCGAAGTGTGTCGGCCGTGGCGCCGCCGAAGAGTATCTGCGATGCCTCGACTGCCTTTTCGTACTCCTCGCGTGAGTGTATCATCACCGTAACCTCCTCAGCCAGGCGCTTTTGCAGCGGGCGGAGGTGGGGTGCGGCAGCCTGCTCGGCGATCAGTGCGTCAATCTCGTCGCGGTCGAGCATGGTGAAAATTTTGATGTAGCTTGCCGCGTCTTCGTCGCTGGTGTTGAGCCAGAACTGGTAGAATTTGTACGGTGATGTGTATTCGGCCGAGAGCCAGATGTTTCCTTGCTCCGTTTTGCCGAATTTTGTGCCGTCGGCCTTCTTGATCAGCGGGCAGGTGAGACCGTAGGCCTCGCCTTTTTCGCCGCTCAACTTGCGGCGTATCAGTTCGATACCCGTGGTGATGTTGCCCCACTGGTCGCTGCCGCCAAGCTGCATGCGGCAATCCATCGTTTCGAACAGGTGCAGGAAGTCGTAACCCTGCACCAACTGGTAGGTGAACTCGGTGAACGACATCCCCTCGCCGCCGGCGTCGAAACGTTTCTTGACACTGTCTTTGGCCATCATATAGTTGACGGTGAGTAGTTTGCCTATGTCGCGGATGAAGTCGAGGAATGTCATCTGCCGCATCCAGTCGTAGTTGTTCACCATCAGGGCGGCGTTTGGTTCTTTGCTGTCAAAGTCTAACAGACGTGCGAGCTGCGCTTTGATTGCCTCCTGGTTGGCGCGCAGGGTGGCCTCGTCCAACAGGTTGCGTTCGAGCGACTTGCCGCTCGGGTCGCCGATCATGCCGGTGGCGCCGCCGACAAGGGCGATCGGGCGGTGGCCGCAGCGCTGGAAGTGTTTGAGAATCATTATACTGACCAGATGGCCGATGTGCAACGAGTCGGCCGTGGGGTCGATGCCCACGTAGGCCGTGCCCATGCCTTTTGAAAGGTATTCTTCGGTGCCGGGCGTCAGGTCGTGGATCATGCCCCGCCAGCGCAGTTCTTCTACAAAGTTCATCGTTGTGTTTCGAGTTATGATTTCAGAGCGCAAAGATATAGCTTTTTATGCAAAAATCCGCCGCGGCCGTTGCCGCTTATTCGATCTCCATTTCGAGTGTGCGGCGCAGGGTGTTGAATTCGGGGTTGAGATCGACGAGGTGCTTCACCTTGTCCTCGAGGCGTATAGGGCGGGCGGGCTTAACCGTTTCGTCGATAATTACTTCGAGTTCGATGGGGCCGTGGACTCCCGCCACTGCCGCGAGCAGTTGCAGCGTCTCGGTGCGCCAGCGGAGTATCTCGTCGCGGAGGGTTTTCGAGGCTACACGCACCGTGAGCCGGTTGCCGTCGACCTCCATCAGCTCGAAGGCCACGCCTATGCGCGGACGCTCGCGGGAGAGGCGTTCGAGGAACTTTTCTCGGTGGTGCTCGATCTTTTCGGCGGCCTCGGGGTCGATGGGGTGGGAGGGGGCGTCTTCGATGTCGGCGGGTTTGTTTGCCGGGGTGCCGCCGTTTATTATTTCGCTTAGCGGGCGGCCGAAGATGGCTGATGTCGCGGCCGAAGGCCGTTTGTTGGCGGACTTGGGCGTGGTCGGGACTTCGGGAACGGGTTCAACGGCTACCACCTCCCCCTCGCCTTTAGGCGAGGGTATTCCTCCTTCGCAAGGAGGAGAATCGCTACGCGCTATCGGTGCGCGGAATTCCCCTCCTTGCGAAGGAGGGGTGGCAGCCGCCGAGGCGGCTGACGGGGTGGTAGTAGTGGGGCCCGCCTCCTTGTGAAAAGAGGGCAACGGCACCTCGGGAGACAACGCCTCGGCTAAACGTTCAGTTTTTTTTTTTCGGCCCCGGCGTCTGCGGCAGCTTCCGAGGGTGAGGCGAGTGTGCATAGTTTCATGAGCGCCAACTCGACCAGCAGCCGCTGGTTGGTGGCGATGCGGATACGCGAGTCGAGATCGGCCAGCAGCGCGATGCCGCCGAACAGAAAATCG
>DBDQ01000008.1 GCA_002293665.1 Alistipes sp. UBA928
ATCGCATTTTTGACGAAAAAAACACATTGTTCCGTGCTTTTGCGGGTGCAAATATACGCAATAATCGTAACATCCAACCCCCGGAGCGCTATTTTTTTATTTCGCGGCCGGGATTTTTTTTCAGGAAGTCCTCCCAGGAAGTGCTTTTTCCTCCTTTTCTTTTTGCCGGGCCCGACAAATTCGTCGTGGCCGTTGCCACCGCCGAAGATGTCATAAAATGGTGGCACAGGGCGACTGCCATCCCGTCCGTGGCGTCCAAACGCTTCGGGTCGTACTCTATGCCGAGCATGCTTCCGAGCATCGCCGCCACCTGCTCTTTGGCCGCCGCGCCGCGACCCGTGATGGCCTGCTTAATCCTCATCGGGGCATACTCCCACACGTCGATCCCGCGAGACAGCGCCGCCGCCATAGCCACGCCCTGCGCCCGGCCCAGCTTGAGCATGCTTTGCACGTTCTCGCCGAAGAAGGGCGACTCAAGCG
The DNA here is from genome assembly GCA_002293665.1 of Alistipes sp. UBA928. Classification (GTDB taxonomy): domain Bacteria; phylum Bacteroidota; class Bacteroidia; order Bacteroidales; family Rikenellaceae; genus UBA940. The sequence goes on from DBDQ01000008.1 coordinate 481, forward strand.
CCACCTCGTCGGGCCGGTATCCGTCGATGAGCGTACCCACACGCTCGAAGATCACCCTGAGCTTGTGGTAGGGATCGCGCACCTTCCGCAGGTCTATGTCTCCCAGCGCCACGGCGTATAGTTTGCCGCTGTCGCCCACTTCGAGCACTCCGTAACCGGTGCGCGTGGTGCCGGGGTCGATGCCCATTATGACTTTTTTACTCACTTTTGGCTGCTTTTTCCAGCGCGGCGACACGCAGCGAAAGTTCGGGCAGGGCACGGAACACGGCCCACGAGCGGTGGAACCTGATTCCGGGTAGCCCAGGCGACCCGAGCAGGGTTCCGCCGGCCTCCACATTGTGGTCTACGCCGCTTTGGGCGCCCATCTTCACCCCGTCGCCGAGGGTTATGTGGCCCGCGATGCCCACCTGCCCGCCGAACATGCAGCCGGCGCCGATCTTGACGCTGCCGGCAATGCCCGTCTGGGCGGCGGCAACGGTATTCTCACCTATCTCCACGTTGTGGCCCACCTGTATCAGATTGTCGAGTTTCACTCCGCGCCTCAGCACGGTCGAACCCATCGTCGCGCGGTCAATGCAGGTGTTGGCGCCGATCTCCACGTCGTTCTCTATGACGACGTTGCCTATCTGCGGTATCTTGCCGAACGCACCGCCCTCTCCGCCGCCGGGTGCGAACCCGAAACCGTCGGCGCCTACGACGCTCCCGGCATGGATCACCACCCTCTCACCAATGACGCAACCCTCGTATATCTTCACCCCGGCGTGGATCGTGCTCCCGGCACCAATCCTGACTCCCCTGCCCACATAGCTCTGGGGGTAGACGAGCACCCCGTCGCCGAGGCACGCGCCGCTGTCGATCACCGCGAAGTCGCCCACGTAGCATTTTTCGCCCACTTTGGCGTCATCGGCCACCGAAGCCCTCGCCGACACTCCCACGGGCCGTGGCCGGTGCTCGTCGTAGAGGCGCAGCAGGCTCGCGAAACCGGCGTAGGCGTTGGGTACACGTATGAGAGTTGCGGCAACGGGCGCCGTGGGCGTAAAATCGCTGCCGACGATCACGATCGACGAGGCTGTCGTGTATACATGGTGTTCATACTTTGGGTTTGCCAAAAACGAAAGCGCGCCGGGACGTCCCTCCTCGATCCTTGCAAATTCGCCGACGGTGGCGCCGGGGTCGCCGGTAACTTCGCCGCCCAGATATTCGGCAATAGCTTCTGCTGTGAATTTCATAATATAGTTCGGTGTCTATAAGTACTCTTTGATATTTATCCCTTCGGGCAGGAACACGGCGGGGTCGCCGCCCATCGTGATTATCTCGCGCACGAGACGCGAGGAGACGGGAATGAACGCGGCCGGGGTGAAGATCGCCACGGTCGATAATTCGGGAAACACGAGGTCGTTGGCCATCTCCATGTCGCGCTCGTACTCAAAGTCGGCCGAGTTGCGCAATCCTCTAAGGATATGGCGTATGCCCTTTTCGCGGCACAGGTCGCCCGTGAGTCCCTCGTAGAGCACCACCTCGACCCGCGGCTCGTCGGCAAAAACCCGTCTCACAAGCTCGGCGCGCCGCTCGGGAGCGAGCAGTCCCTGCTTCGAGGCGTTGACCCCGATACCCACCACAAGGCGGTCGAAAATATCCAAACCACGCTCGGCAACAGCGAGATGCCCCAGCGTGAAAGGGTCGAACGACCCTGGGAAGAGTGCTATGCGTTCCATTCCGGAAACAAAGGTACGAAATTATTTTCTACATTCCATCCCGCACCCCGATGTCGCACTTTTTCGACACAGCGAATGATATAAACAGGCGTAAAAATATAGAAAAGAGAGTTATCAGCATGGTGCAAAACGGCCAAAATATGCGCAAAAAGTCCTAATTATGATAAGATTGTCTTCGTGTGGAACCTTTCGGCCTGTTGTAATATATTTTTGTCGGAAACGGTATAAACAAACCGCAAACGACAGGTAGTACTTTTACAACCCGAAACAACGATGAAAACACATAACCCCAAGACACCCCGCACCGACATGATCGACATTACCATCGACCTCTACCACACAATCGCGGCACGCCTGCGCGAAGAGATCGCCACCTCCGAATGGTTCAACGGCTCGATCGCCATCACGATTGGCGATCTGGACTGCCGCCTCGTACTCACGGCTATCGTCTATCGCCGCGACGAACTCCTGCCCGAAGGCCCGCGCCGGCCTGTCGACGATGTTGTGCCCGTGTGGTGGGAGTTCCACACCACCGACGCCAGCGGCCCCGTGCCCAACAACTTCTCTTTCTCCGAACTCAAACCCTTTCTCATCGACTGTGACTGAGATCGGCGCCATAGCCGCCCCCATGCCTCTCCCCGTCCCGCCTGTGGAGGACGCTCCCTACTCAGGGGAGAGGCAGCCCGGGGGTCGGAACGCCGGCGGCGTCTCTTTTCCCGGTTTTACAAAAGCGGCATTTTACCGGTGAACGATTTTCCACCGTGCGTGAGCGAGGTGTTCGACCACGGCTTCGCGGGTTGCGCCGACGTTGTGCGCATCCTCGAAAGAATAGAGCCACGCACTTCCGCCGGACTCGTCGAAAACCGCTTTCCGAACAATTTCCTGCGGTTTTCCCGGCACATGGAGCAATATTATCCCCGAGGCGCCGTCGAAAACCCAGTCGCACACCGTGATCTCCTCGGGCACCCCCTCGGGCCGAAAAATCTCGCTGAAACGTCCCTCCTCGAAAAAAGCAATGAGCCACTCTCCGGGCTCAAAATCGAATTCATGAATCCACTCGCCATCCTGGCGGCACTGGGTCTCTGCCACATCCCACAGGCGAAGAAAAGTTTGGTTAGTATCCATAAAAAAAGGTGCGGTTACAATCCCCGCTTTGTAGGTCTTCGACAACCCCTAATTCAGAAGATGCACCGCACCCGAAGTGGCCGCAGCAAAGTACAAGCCACGGCACGACTCCGAGCTGGCAACCTTTTTCTGAATTAGAAACACGCTGACGATCAGCGCTGTCGAAGTTTACAAAGCAGAAAAACAGTTGTTTTACTCGTTAAATTACATTGATGCAAAGGTACTATATTTTCGTTAAAAACAAAGCCTGATGCTTCGTACTTGTTGATCCATTCGCCATCCTGGCGGCACTGGGTCTCTGCCACATCCCACAGGCGAAGAAAAGTTTGGTTAGTATCCATAAAAAACGGTGCGGTTACAATCCCTGATTCGTAGGTCTTCGACAACCCTCCACAGAAGACTGCACCGCACCCGAAGTGGCCGCGGGCAAAAACAGCACCACGGCACAACTCCGAGCTGGCAACCTTTTTCTGCGGAAAACACGCTGGCAATCAGCGCTGTCGAAGTTTACGAATCAGAAAAACAGTTGTTTTACTCGTTAAATTACATTGATGCAAAGGTACTACATTTTCGTTAAAAACAAAGCCAGATGCTTCGTACTTGTTGATCCACTCGCCATCCTGGCGGCGCCGGATCTCTGCCACATCCCACAGGCGAAGAAAAGCTTGGTCAGTATCCATAAAAAAGGTGCGGTTACAATCCCTGACGTGTAGGCCTTCGAGAGCCCCTTCACAGAAGACTGCACCGCACCCGAAGTGGCCGCGGGCAAAAACAGCTCCACGGCACGACTCCGAGCTGGCAACCTTTTTTCTGTGAAGAAACACGCTGACGATCAGCGCTCTCGAAGTTTACACAATCAGAAAAACAGTTGTTTTACTCGTTATAACTATATATCCTGCCGCAAAGGTAACAAAATTTCCCTAATGAATACCCTGTTTCCCGAATTTGCAAAAACCGCGTTCCCGACTCTCGAAGCGCGGCCTTTCCACGAAATCTACTACCGGCTGCTCGAAGCGTTCGCCACGGGACGTGTGCGGCGCATGATCGTCACCATGCCGCCCCAACACGGCAAGTCCCACGGTGCGTCGGTGCTGCTGCCCGCCTACCTGTTGGGTCTCGATCCCGACCGGCGAGTGGCCATCGCGTCGTACAGCGCGTCGCTCGCCTCG
>DBDQ01000076.1:0-13927 GCA_002293665.1 Alistipes sp. UBA928
GTGGTGGGGCTCGAGATCAAGCGCGAGATACTCTTCGGGCGACTGTCGAGCGTGCGCCAGGCCATGCTGCCGGTGGCGGCGGCCGTGGGCGGGATGGTGGTTCCGGCAGCCATCTACGCGGCGTTCAACGCCAGCACCGACTTCTCGGAGGGATGGGGCATCCCTATGGCCACCGACATAGCGTTTGCCATAGCGGTGTTGTCGCTGCTGGGTAACCGGGTGCCTACGTCGCTGAAGGTTTTCCTCACGGCGCTCGCCATCGTCGACGACCTCGGGGCGATCGTCGTTATCGCGATATTCTATACTTACCAAATAAACATGGTGTGCCTGGTACTCATCGGTGTGCTCGTGCTCGTGCTGTTCTGGATGCGCCGGGCAGGGGTTACGAGGGTCTTTCCCTACGCGGCGATCGGCCTGATGGTGTGGTTCCTGTTCTACGAATCGGGGGTGCACTCGACCATCTCGGGGGTAATCATGGCCATGTTGATACCCTCGCGACCGATGCTGTCTAAAAAAATGTGCCTCTACCGCCAGAACCAGTTGCTCGAGGAGTTCCGGTTCCACGACCGCGAAGGAGTGGAGGTACTCCAAAACGAGGATCAACACCACGCCCTGCTCAGAATAAAGCGCACGGCCACCGACGCCATAGGCATGTCGCAGAGGCTCGAACACATGCTACACCCGTGGGTGACTTTCTTCGTGATGCCCGTGTTCGCACTCGCCAACGCCGGGGTCGACCTCGATGCCGCCTCGCTCAACCCATTTGCCACGCCGCTCGGGACGGGTATCTTCCTGGGTCTTGTGGCGGGCAAACCGTTGGGAATCCTTCTGGCGAGTTGGCTGGCGGTGAAGTGCAGGCTGGCCGTGTTGCCGCGCGACGTGAGGTGGATGCCGCTCGCAGGCGTGGTGTGCATGGGGGGGATAGGGTTCACCATGTCGATCTTTATCGACACACTCGCCTTCGCTCCCACTCCCGACATTGTCGACAGCGCCAAGATATACATTCTGATAGCTTCAACCTGCGCCGCGGTGCTTGGTTTCGTCGTCATAAAGTGGGCCGCGACCATGCGTAAAAATATTAAAAAGAAATTTTTAAGCCGCATGATGAACGGCTTATCCAAATAATCGTTACCTTTGTGCGATTTTTTCAGGTATATACAGAAGACCAATAAAAGTATAACAGATAATGAAAAACGTAATGATCGCCGCGGTAGCATTTTGCGCCGCTTTCGCCTCGTGTCAGGGAGCGAAAAACATGAAAAGCTACACGACTGCCGACTCGATCTCGTATGCAATCGGCGTAGACCTCGTCAACCAGTTCCAGTTGAGAAGCTTTCAGGACAGTGTCCTGATCGGCGAAATTCTCGCCGCCGCTGTCCGCGACGTCTTCAACGACAAGGCTCAGATGACCCCCGAGCAGGCCACCGCCTTCCTCAATGAGTACTTCAACGTTCGCAAACCCGCCATCGACGCCACCAAAAGTCAGTCGTGGCTCAACGAAGTGAAGGCGGGCAACCCCAACATACAGACCACCGCGAGCGGCCTGATGTATGAGATCATCAATGCCGGCGATCCGGCGGTCCGCGCCACCAACGATGCCGACCAGGTGGTCGCATCGTATCGCGGCACACTCAGCGACGGCACCGAATTTGACAAAAACGACAGCATCCCGTTCACGCTCAACGGCGTGATCAGAGGTTGGACGGAAGGGCTAAAGCTGATCGGTAAAGGCGGCGAGATAAACCTGTGGATACCCTCCGAACTCGGATACGGTGCCCAGGGCGGCGGCCCGATTCCGCCCAACTCGGCCCTCAAGTTCGAAATCAAGTTGCTCGACGTGATCCCCGCAGTTCCTGCCGAATAATACAGTAAAAACCAATAAAATTCATAACTAATGAAAAAAGTAATTATCGCAGTGATCGGAGTGTGCGCCGCTCTCGCTTCGTGCCAGGGGACTAAAAGCACAGGCAGTTTCTCCGAGATCGACTCCCTGTCGTATGCCATTGGCATGGACCTCGCCAATAACCTTGGAGTGAGAGCGTTGCCCAACAACGACAGCTCGCTGGTGGTCAACCTGATTACCGCCGGTTTCCGCGACGCATGGAACGGCAAAGCCCAAATCACCACAGAGGATGCCGCGGCATTTATCCAGGAATTTTTCCAGGTTCGCCTTCCGGCCAAAGCCCAAGCCGAAGGCCAGGCATGGCTCGACGAGGTGAAAGCCTCTAACCCCAACGTCCAGACTACCGCAAGCGGTCTGATGTATGAGATCGTCAACGCCGGCGATCCCGCCGTCAAGGCCAACGACACCGACCAGTTGATCGTCAACTACGCGCTGTCGCTCAAAGACGGCAAGGTAATACAGCAAAACGATAGCATTCCGATCGCACTCAGCGGGGTTATCCCAGGGTGGAAAGAAGGGATGAAACTCGTAGGTAAAGGTGGTGAGATCACCCTGTGGGTACCCTCGCAACTCGGCTACGGCGCCGGTGGCAGCGGCCCTATCCCGCCCAACTCGGCCCTCAAATTCGAGATCAAACTGCTTGACGTCATTCCCCCCGTCCAGTAATTCGGGCACCGAAACGCAAACAAAAGGCTCTCCCTTTCGCGGGAGAGCCTTTTTTTGTATCTTTGTGGCCTCTACTAAGCCCGAAGATGATGGATATTGACCTGGTCTACCTGTGGGTGGACGGCAGCGACCCGGCGTGGATTGCACGCAAAAGGGCGGCATGCGGAATCGAAGAGGCGGCCGAAGGGACGTCGGAAACCAACTGCAAGGCGCGCTGGACCGATAACGACGAGTTGAAGTACTCGCTGCGGTCGGCCGAACGGTTCGCTCCGTGGATACGGCGCGTGTTCATAGTGACCGACGGACAAACGCCCGGGTGGCTCGACACCTCGAATCCGCGCGTTAGGGTGGTCGACCACACCGAGATTATGCCCTCCGAGGCCCGGCCATGTTTCAACGCCAGCGTCATCGAGCACTACCTCTATCGCATCCCGGAGTTGGGAGAGCGGTTCCTGTTTGCCAACGACGACATGTTTTTTAGCGCCCCGGTCGGGCCCGAATTCTTTTTTACGGACGATAGCCTGCCATACGTGAGGTTGCAGCGCAAGAGGTTGGGCAAATTGCGACTCGTGATAAAAAGGGCGTTCGGTATCGGTTTCGGTCACTACCGGCGGATGCTGTTCAATTCGGCACACAGCGTGGAAAGCCTCACGGGAAAATACTACTCAGGTATACCCCACCACAATATCGACGCCTACACGAGAGAGGACTACCGCCATGCCGTGGAGGAGGTTTTCCGCGACGAGATTGCCGCATCGGCCACACATCACGTTCGCACCGAGGGCGATTTTCATCGTTCGGCGATAGGGCTGTGGACTCTCGCCACCGGCCGCGCACACCTGAAGTATATCGAAGGCCGAAGAGAGTGTATGCGCATAGGAGTTCACAGGCCCCCTTTTATCGAGAAACTACGGCGATACTCCCCCAGCCTGTTCTGTCTCAACGACAGCCAGCGCGTCACCGACGATAACCGGGCGCTGATCCGGCCGTTCCTCGAGACGCTTTTTCCCGAGCCGTCGGCTTTTGAGAAACCGGGCGAATAGCGCGGCGCGCATCCCTACGTCTTGATGCGCCTTTGCAGGATGCGCACTCCGAAGAGGTACCAGCGGGTTTTGCCATCGTTGCGCTCTATGCGGCGCCACGCCGGTATTCCGAAGATTTTGTATATTGCCTGCGAGCGCGGTTTGACCACCGGCCCGAGACCGTGGCGGTCATAGTATTCGCTCCTCCACACTTTCATGTGGCTGTAATCACTGGCGCGCCGGCGCGCCCCTTCCTTGTCGCGTGTGTTTATGATCGACCCGGCACGTTTAATATAGTGGTAGGTAGCGCCCGGTACGGTGACAACTGCGGCCGACTGTGCCATAGCGTCGAGCGTGAAAGGCATATCCTCGATCAGGCGGCCTGGCTCAAAACGCAGCTCCTTCTCCTCTATGAACGACCTCCTGATAAGGTACCTCCACACGTAAGCCGACACACCGGCGTTAGTTATCCGTATCTTGTCATCGAGCAGCGTGAGCAGCAGTCGGTCGGCGAACCGGAGCGAGAGTTCGGGGTGGATGCCGTTGACGTAGCCTCCGAAAACCATGTCAACGGGCCCGGCACCCTCGCAGTTTCCGCCCTCCCTTATCGCCGAGACCATTCGTTCGTAGTATTCATGGTTGAGCAGGTCGTCGACATCCATAAAGTGGATGTACTCCCCGCCTGCCGCGGCAATGCCGGTGTTGCGTGCCACGGAGATTCCTCCGTTGGGTTGCGATATGACCTTCACCGACGGGTAGCAGGCCGCGATCTCGGCCGTGCGGTCGGTCGAGCCGTCGTCGACCACTATGATCTCGAGATCACGGTGGGTCTGGCACATCACGTTCTCCAAACACTGCGCAATGTAGCGCTCGCCGTTGTAGACAGGAATGATGACCGTTATCTTCATAATCTGAAAAAAGTTTGGGTTCAGGTGAACCATTTTACGTAAAAAAGCGACAGCGGGCCGCCCCAAGTGGGGACTCCCGGAATCGTAAACCGGTGGGTGCGTGCAAAGTTGTGCCTCACCTCTTTGGCGTGCCGGTGGTCGCGATGCCGGCGCCGGCGGTGCTCGCGGGTGTAGGTCGACATCTGCGAATCGGGGCGGAACAGGTAGGTGTACACCGCGCCGGGCACAAGCACTATCCTGTTCGCAAAGTAGACCGCCTGAAGCGAGAAGGGCATGTCCTCGATGATGCGCCCCTCCTCGAATCGCAGCCCCCGTTCTCTCAGGAAACCGGCCCGGAACAGATACCTCACCGCGTAGCCCCAGTGGCCGACGTTCGTTACCCTCATCTTCTCCTCGACCGAAGTGAGTACTCCCGGCTGCGGGATCGGCGAGTTGCGGTGCGGCTTGCGCTCGTTGACCATCTCGCAGCACGCCATGTCGGCGCCGGTGCCTTCGACCGCGGCGGCCATCAGTTCGTAGAAACGGTCGTTGACGGCATCGTCTACATCCATAAAATGGATGTAGTCGCCCGTGGCAGCGTCTATGCCCGCATTGCGCGCCGCCGAGGGGCCGCGGTTCTCACCGAATGAGATCAGGCGAACGGGCCACTCCGCCGCCAGGGCGAGCGTACCGTCCGTCGAGCCGTCGTTCACGACGATAATCTCAAGCTCCCTGTACGTCTGGCGCAGCATGCCGGCCAGACACTCTCCGATGTATTGCTCCCCGTTGTAGACGGGAATCACAACTGAAACTTTCATATAGATCAAAATTCATTCTCACTGCAAATCTCACTCCTTTGATCTTCATTTTAGTTCAGTTCGGGTTAAGGTTCTATTCCAATTTTTTCTCGAAGTCCGATCGTTCGGGAAGTATCGACTTGAACGCCGACTCGAGATCGCGCATAACCTGCGCGTAATTTCTTATATGAACGTTGTCGTTGAGGCAAACCAGTTTCCAGCTCTGTTTGCGAACCGCGCGGATCGCCTGGCGCGGACGCACCACGAGCGGGAACATGCGCGTGTCGCGATATGTGTTGTAGGGCGCAAAGTTACCCTCGCATATTTGCCACGTGCGGAACAACTCGTGGGTCAGATCCCCCGTCGACCGGAAACGATGGGTCGACGCCTCGCGCAGTTCATCGCCCGCCGACGCCCACACATGCTCATATGTGCTACGCAGATATGGCTGCGCGTTGTGAGGCGTACGCAGGGTGACGAAACGCGGATACCACTTCAAAAGATGGTTCCAACGCGCCTTGGCGCCATACGACGGATCGAACCATTTGTCGTGCCAACGGCGCATCACTTCGCGTTTGTCGAAATGTTTATTTATGATGGCGATGTTGTTTTTGAGCATCTTTGCCCACTGCGAGCCGCCGGAGTTGAAGCGGAAAGCGGCGATGTCGCACGGCAGGCCGTCCCGGAAGAAACGCTCGGGTGGTGTGGGCGCGGTGAGGAAAAAGTCGTCGTTGAAGAATACGAACCTCTCCGACAGACCCGGAATGAGGTGGAGCCAACTCTCGAGCACCCCGGAGTTGAAACTCGGCAGGTACTCAGCCGGTATGAAGTCGGAATGGTCGACGAGATTGAGGCGCGGATTAGTTTCGTCGAGCCAGTCTGGCTTTTGGCCGCAGGTCACGAAATGCACCTTGCGCACCCACGGGGCGAACTTCTCGACCCCGCGAAACCAGTACTTCAAGAATCCGTAGTCGCGAAATCGCGCCTCCGAGGTTTCGTTGCGCGAATTGTCGACCGCGGCAAGGCCCGACCATTTCGCGAAAGAGGCCCTCCATGCCGGATCGTCCATGTCGACCCACAGCACTACAAAATCTATCCCCATTTACATTCCCGATTACGAGCACAAAGGTAAATAAAAAAAAGTAGTACCTTAGCGGCGTGGAAAATATTTTTCAGGCCGACTGGCTGATAGAGTTCGGCTACTGGGGATTGCTGTTGGGAACTTTCGTCGCTGGAACGATAGTGTCGCTCTCCTCCGATCTGTTGCTGATGACGATACTGCTTGCGGGGGGCGATCCGTGGATATGCCTCGCCGCCGCCACCGTTGGCAACGGCACCGGTGCGATGACGTCGTACGTGATGGGATGGTTCGCGCGGTGGGAGTGGATCGAGCGGTGGTTCAAGGTGCGCGAAGAAACGCTCGAACGGCAGAAAGCCATTATTAAAAAATGGGGCGTCTGGTGCGCTATGTTCTCGTGGCTGCCCGTCGTGGGGCAGATATTCATGATCGGACTCGGGTTCTACAAGGTGCGACCCGCTGTCACCACCCTTCTTACTTATTTCGGCTGCCTGTGCCGCTTTCTCGTGTGGGTGCTGCTGTTCATCCACTTCGGCGATCGGTTCATCGAGTGGATCACGGGTTGGGTCTCTTAACTCCCGATCGAATTCATTCTTTCTATCAGTTCGTCGCCGAGGGCGCGTTTCTCCACTATGTGTCGCTTGACAGCTTCGACGAAGGAGTTGGTCTCGAAGGCGCCGCGCACTCCCTCGAAGTCGAGGCGTTTGTCGCCCTCGCTGCCGTCGATGCCGAAACCGGTCATCGAGGATAGCGAGAACTCCTTGCGCGCATCATCATAGATCATCTCGTCGAGACCGATCACGGCCTGTTGCCAACCGCGGACGGTGTCGATGATCTCCGCTGCCGTGATCTCCTCCAGACGCACGCCGTAGACCGAATGCCATACGTCGTAGACCCATGTCCACTCCATGTCGTAGTAGCGCGAGTGTATGTCGCGGAAAAAATCCTCGACCGGGCCAAGAGTCGTGATCGTGCCCTTTTCGATCGCGGCGAACAAATCCTCCAGTGCCTCTTTGGGAATGAACAGACCCGACAGGTCGATCCATTCGCCGCGGCCGTCGGGTTCGGTAGGGCGCAGACGTTCGCGTACCTGCTCTATTGAGCGGAAGTCGATGCCTTCAAGGCGCTTGATGATGGAGTTGCCCATGAACTTGCGGATCGCGATGTCGTAGTAGTCGAGCGCACGGCGCAACGCGCTGCCCTTTATGCGCGCATTCTGGTAGTAGTAGACGCCCGAAGTCTCGCCCGATACGGCCTGAAGGTTGCGCAGGATGCCTCGTGCGCGCATCATCTTGCCAACGGTGAAGGGACTCAGCAGGTTGTAGTTGATCATGTCGAGACGATGTGGATCCCGGCGGCGATCGCGGCGAGGCCACTTCTGGGCGTCGCGGATCGTACCGACGCTACGGAGGTTGACACCCGGAGCGAGCCACGTCTCGTTGTTCTGCTCGATGAGGTAGGAGAATGGCATGTCGCTCGTATCGCTGTGCTGGTCGTGGCGCCCCATCACCAGCGAGAAGGCTCCCACCCTCGCAGGCCACAGGATGAACGAGTCGCTGGTGGTCTTCGAACCGCGCTCCACCACACCCTGGTGGATCGGGCCCAGTTTATACATGTGGTTACTCTGGTTCGATCCGCTGCCGGCGTTCAGAAACGAGAACATGCCGGCGATCAGAAGGCTGCTCTTGTGCTGCGACACCGTGAACGGGCCCGCGAAAATGGCGCAAGCCTCGCCACAGGCAAAGTCGCAGTTGGAGAACATGAGCGAGTCGTGGGCGAAAAAGCCTCCCGACACGCGGCACGACTGGCCGACGAAACAGTGCTTCAGTGTGGCTCCATCCGATATTTCGGCGCCCGACGAGACGATGAAATCGCGGGCGATAACGTTGTTGCCTATGTAGACAGGGGCGGAGGGATTGCTGTTGATCGAGCCGTTCTCGAGGCGGGTGGCGTGGTCGATGACGGCGCCCTCGCCGATGCGCACGTTGCGGATCGTGCCGGTGTTGACTATCTTCACTCCGGGGCCGATTGTTCCACGGTCGGAGGCAATGCCGGCAGCGTAACGGGCAATCATCTCCTGAAGGCGCGCTATCAGACCGGGGCGGTGGCGGTACATGGCAATGACGTAGGCCAGCGATGCCGAAAGGTTGTCGACCAGTGGAACCTCGCGCCCACCCGTCTCGTTGAGTACCGACACCGGGGAGTTGTTGCCGAACGTCGATTTTTCATCGCAAACTATGCGGTCGACGTTCGCAATGTGGCATCCGGGGCCGATGTCGTAGCCCGCGATGTAGTTGCCCACACCTTTGATGAGCACTCCGTCGCCGATGGTGCAGTTGTGAATCCAGGCGTCGCGAATGCCGCTGTGGGCCGACACGCCGCCGGGAAAGGTGAACTCGCCCGTGAAACTGCCCAGTGTGACGTCGCCCGAAAAACGGGTACGCTCAACCCACCGCGGATTGAAGTCCGGGGAGACATTGATTTGCTGCCAATCCGTTGATGTGCAGCCAGTTGACTGCAAGGCGGCGATCTCGGCCGCGGTTAGGGGTCTGGTCTTCATAATAGTTATATTGGAACAAAGATAATACAGAATTTATAATCTTTTAACGCAAACAAATTTTTAAATTATTTTAATTTTCCATAGCTTTGCCGGATGGAAAAACTACTACGCAGCAGACTGTCGACCGAAGGCCGCAAAATGGCCGGCGCAAGAGCCCTGTGGAGGGCCAACGGAATGAAGGACGAACATTTCGGACGTCCCGTCGTGGCCGTTGTCAACTCCTTCACCCAGTTCGTGCCGGGGCATGTGCACCTACACGAGATCGGCCAGCAGGTCAAACGTTGGATCGAGGAGCGTGGCTGTTTCGCTGCCGAATTCAATACCATTGCCATCGACGACGGCATAGCCATGGGCCATCCGGGTATGCTCTATTCGCTCCCGTCGAGGGAGGTGATCGCCGACAGCGTGGAGTACATGTGCGAGGCGCACACCGTGGACGCCATGATCTGCATATCGAACTGCGACAAGGTGACGCCGGGAATGCTGATGGCCGCCATGAGGTTGAACATCCCGTGCGTTTTCGTGTCGGGAGGGCCGATGGAGGCAGGGCGCGTGGGCGACCGCGACTACGACCTGATCGACGTGATGGTGAAGGGGGCCGACGCTTCGGTCTCCGACGAGGAACTGGCGAAGATCGAGGCGGGAGCGTGTCCGACGTGCGGATCGTGCAGCGGAATGTTTACCGCCAACTCGATGAACTGCCTCACCGAGGCGTTGGGACTCGCGCTGCCAGGCAACGGTACCGTGCTGGCGTCGCACGCGCAGAGGACGGAGCTCTTTAAGAGAGCCGCCGAACTCGTGGTGCGCAACGCCGAGAAATATTATTTCGAGGGCGACGAAAGCGTGCTGCCGAGGTCGATCGCCTCGAAGAAGGCTTTCATGAACGCCATGTCGCTCGACATTGCGATGGGCGGATCGTCGAACACCGTGTTGCATCTGCTGGCGGTGGCGCACGAGGCGGGGGTCGATTTTACGATGAACGATATAGACGCGCTGTCGAGGCGCATTCCGGTATTGTGTAAGGTGGCGCCGAACTATCACTACCATATTCAGGAGGTCAACCGCGCCGGAGGCATTATGGGCATCATGGGCGAACTTGCTCGCGCGGGGCTCGTGGACACCTCCGCAGGGAGGGTCGACAGCGGCTCGCTCGGCGAGACGATCGCGCAGTGGGACGTTGCCGGAGGCAGCGCTTGCGACGAAGCAAAAAAGATGTATCTTGCGGCGCCGGCAGGACGGTTCAACCTCACTCTGTCGTCGCAGGAGACCTACTATCCAGGGCTCGATCTCGATCGCGCCGCGGGGTGCATACGTTCGGCGGAGAACGCCTACTCGAAAGATGGCGGACTGGCCGTGCTTTTCGGCAACATAGCCGAGAAGGGGTGTATTGTGAAGACCGCGGGAGTCGATGCGTCGATACTGAAATTTACGGGTACCGCGCGTGTGTTCGACTGTCAGGAAGATGCCGCCGAGGGGATACTCGGGGGACGAGTCAAAGCAGGCGACGTGGTGGTGATACGCTACGAAGGGCCGCGCGGCGGGCCGGGGATGCAGGAGATGCTCTACCCCACCTCGTACCTCAAGTCGATGCACATCGACCGCGAGTGCGCGCTGCTTACCGACGGGCGTTTCTCGGGAGGGACGAGCGGACTGTCGATAGGCCACGTGTCGCCCGAAGCCGCGGCCGGTGGGGCGATAGCGCTTTTGCGCGACGGCGACCGCATTGAGATTGATATTCCGAACCGCACCATAAACGTGGCGCTGAGCGACACGGAATTTGTCGCACGGCGCGAAGGCGAGAGCTTCAAACCACAGCGCGACCGTACCGTCAGTAAGGCGCTGAGGGCTTACGCTTCGATGGTGGCTTCGGCGGATAAGGGAGGAGTCAGATTAATTGACTAAGATAATGGGAGAGAAGAAAATATCGGGGGCGGAGGCGTTGCTGTTTTCGCTTAACGCCGAAGGGGTCGACACGCTTTTCGGCTATCCGGGGGGAACTATCATTCCTCTCTACGACGCACTCTATGTGCATGCCGACAAGATGCGGCATATTTTGACCCGGCATGAGCAGGGGGCGATACACGCCGCCCAGGGCTTTGCGCGGGCCAGCGGAAGGACGGGGGTGTGTATCGCCACGAGCGGCCCCGGTGCAACGAACCTGCTGACGGGAATCGCCGACGCGATGATCGACTCGACGCCCGTGGTGTGCATCACTGCGCAGGTGCCGGTAAACGCGCTCGGAACCGACTTTTTTCAGGAGGCCGACATAATCTCGATGACCTCGCCCGTCACAAAATGGAACTACCAGGTGACGACAGCAGCCGAGATCGCTCCCGCCATAGCGCGGGCGTTCTTCCTCGCCGGAACGGGAAGACCGGGGCCCGTGGTGATAGACGTTACCAAGAACGCGCTCGTGGAGATGCTCGACGGGTTTGAATACGAGAAGTGCAAAGAACTGAGGTGCTACAACGACCACCCGGTGGTCGACACCGACGCGCTGGAACGGGCGGTGGAGTTGCTCAACGGTGCCGAACGGCCGCTGATAATCTTCGGACAGGGGATCAAACTTTCGGGCGCCGAGAAACAGTTGCGTGAACTGTCGGAGAGAGGCAACATTCCGATGGCGTCGACCGTGTTGGGGCTCTC
Source organism: Alistipes sp. UBA928 (assembly GCA_002293665.1). Classification (GTDB taxonomy): domain Bacteria; phylum Bacteroidota; class Bacteroidia; order Bacteroidales; family Rikenellaceae; genus UBA940. The sequence continues at coordinate 11,560 of DBDQ01000076.1, forward strand.
GGCAGTGCCGAGCGACCACCCCAACTTTGTGGGTATGGTGGGGATGCACGGAAACGTGGCGCCCAACAGGATGACGCAGCAGGCCGACGTGATACTTGCCGTGGGTATGAGATTCAGCGACCGCGTGACGGGAAAGATCGGTGAATACGCACGGCAGGCGCGGTTGATACACGTGGATATAGACGCCTCGGAGTTGGGACGGATCATCACACCCGAGATAGCGATCTTGGGCGACGCGGCCGAGGCGCTCGCAGCCATGAAACGCACCATAGAGGCGAGGGACAGGGCCGCGTGGTTCGCCACGGCCGCCGAGCAACACGCCATCGAGTATCGGGAGGTAATCTCGAAAGACCTGAAACCCACAAAAGAGCGCGTGACGATGGGCGAAGTGATCGACGGCGTGGCCCGGGCCACTGGCGGCGACGCGATAGTTGTGACCGACGTTGGCCAGCACCAGATGGAGGCGGCGCGTTATTCGCGTTTTGCGCGCACCCGGTCGCTCATCACCAGCGGAGGTCTCGGAACGATGGGTTACGGATTGCCGGCGGCGATAGGTGCGAAGATCGCCCTGCCGAACCGTCAGGTGGTGCTGTTCTGCGGCGACGGGGGCCTTCAGATGACGATACAGGAGTTGGGCACGATACTCGAGTGGAAAGTCGGGGTGAAGATCGTGTTGCTCAACAACTCGTTCCTCGGCATGGTGCGCCAATGGCAACAGTTGTTCTTCGAGCGCCGCTACTCGTCGACGCCGATGACAAATCCCGACTTCCAGAAGATCGCCGACGCCTACGAGATGCCCCACCGCCGTGTGGAACGCCGCGAAGACCTCGCCCCGGCCATAGAGGAGATGCTCTCGACACCGGGTGCCTATTTCCTCGAAGTGAAGGTCGACGAGGAAGACTGCGTGTTCCCGATGATTCCGGGCGGCGCTGCGCTCAACGACATTATGTTCAACGAAAGCCTGTAAGTGATCATGGAAAACAACAGGGAATATATCATATCGGCATTTACCGAGAACCATCCGGGGATACTGTTTCGCGTGGCGTCGGTGTTTCTGAGGCGGAAGATCAATATCGAGAGCTTCAAGGTGAGCGACTCGCCCGTCAGGGGGATCAGCCTGTTCACCATAGTGGTGGAGATAGACGAGTCGATGGCCCGCGTGCTCGTACAGCAGATCAACCGCATCGTGGGTGTGCTCAAATCGAACTACTACACCGCCGAAGGACGACTCTCGCAGGAAGTGGCACTGTTCAAGGTGCGCAAGGCGATCCTGCGTGGCGACACCTTCGAGCAGATTTCGCGTAAACATCCGCTGAGGCTGTTGCAAATGAACGGCGGTGCGAGCCGCACAGGCAATAATGACGGGTACCTCGTCCTTAGGAAGAGTGGGTATAAGGAGGAGATCGACGCACTGAGAGACGAACTCAAGGAGCGCGGGCTGTTGATGGAACTGTCGAGGTCGGGGTCGATAATACTCCACCGCGAAACGGTCGAGGAGACTATGGACGGCATTTTGTGAGATAGTGACAACATACTCAATAATCAATTTTAGAAAGAAAATGGCAAAGATGAATTTTGGCGGTGTCGAGGAAAATGTCCTGCTCCGCGAAGAATTTCCCGTGAGCAAAGCGCTCGAAACTCTGAAGAACGAAACTATCGCTGTCATCGGTTACGGCGTTCAGGGCCCCGCCCAGTCGCAGAACCTGCGCGATAACGGATTCAATGTGATCGTGGGCCAGGAGCCTCGGTTCAAAGCCGAATGGGACAAAGCCGTGGCCGACGGTTGGGTGCCGGGCGAAACGCTCTTCCCCGTGGCCGAGGCAGCTCAGAAAGGGTCGATGATCCTGTTTCTCGTGTCGGACGCTGCGCAGATTGCGCTGTGGCCCACCATCAAGGAACAACTCGCTCCGGGCAAGGCTTTGTACTTCTCGCACGGGTTCGGCATCACCTACTCCGACCGTACCGGTATCGTTCCTCCCAAGGATGTCGACGTTATTCTCGTTGCTCCCAAGGGTTCGGGAACTTCGCTCCGTCGCCTGTTCCTCGAAAAACGCGGGCTCAACTCGAGCTACGCCATCTATCAGGACGCAACGGGTCGTGCTTACGATCGCGTGGTGGCTCTCGGTATCGGCATCGGTAGCGGTTACATGTTCGAAACCGACTTCAAGAGGGAGGTTTACAGCGACCTCACCGGTGAACGCGGAACGCTGATGGGTGCCATTCAGGGTATCTTTGCCGCACAGTACGACGTGCTGCGCGAAAAAGGCCACAGCCCTTCCGAGGCGTTTAACGAAACTATCGAAGAACTCACCCAGAGTCTGATGCCCCTCGTAGCCGAGAACGGCATGGACTGGATGTACGCCAACTG